>CAYXSL010000184.1:0-8946 GCA_964466605.1 uncultured Verminephrobacter sp. | reverse complement strand
CTGCAGGCCGCACATGCCGGCCATGAGCGGGTGGTCGTCGGGGATGCTGCCCCAGCCCATGAGCGTGGGGATGACCGGCACGCCCAGCACTTCGGCAAACTGCACCAGCAAGCCGGACGCATCGGCGTTGATGATGCCGCCGCCCGCGACGATCAGCGGTCGCTCGGCAGCATCGAGCATGGAGAGCGCTTTCTCAATCTGCGCACGCGTTGCGGCGGGCTTGTAGGGCACCAGGGGTTCATAGGTGTCGGGGTCGAACTCGATCTCGGCCAGTTGCACGTCGATGGGCAGGTCGATGAGCACCGGGCCGGGCCGGCCCGAGCGCATAAGGTGAAACGCCTGCTGGAACGCGCCCGGCACCTGCGCGGGCTCCAGCACCGTGGTGGCCCACTTGGTCACGCTCTTGGCAATGGTGGCGATGTCCACGGCCTGGAAGTCTTCCTTGTGCAGGCGGGCGCGCGGTGCCTGGCCGGTGATGCACAGGATGGGGATGGAGTCCGCACTGGCCGAATACAGGCCGGTGATCATGTCGGTGCCTGCCGGGCCGCTGGTGCCGATGCACACGCCGATGTTGCCGGCCACGGCTCGGGTGTAGCCCTCGGCCATGTGGCTGGCGCCCTCTACATGGCGCGCCAGGATGTGGCCGATGCCGCCGTGCGCCTTGAGTGCCGCATACAGCGGGTTGATCGCTGCGCCCGGCACGCCGAACGCGACGCTCACGCCCTCTTTTTCCATCACCTTCACGGCGGCCTCGATGGCCTTCATTCTTGCCATTGCACATCTCCTACGGTTTGTGATCGGGTTGATGTGCCAACTCTAGGCAGGCACCCCAGGCAGCGGAAGATGGTGGCGGGCCATAAAATTTATTCCCCACAGGAATAAGCCACGGCGCCAGCGTGCGCCACCATGCACGGCACAGGAGGCAACCACGATGGACCGGCTCGATGCGATGGAAATGTTCGTGCGCGTGGTGGAGACCGGCAGCTTCACCAAGGTGGCGCAGGAGTTCGCCACCACGCAGCCCACGGTCACCAAGCAGGTGGCGGCGATGGAAGCGCGCCTGAAGGTGCGGCTGCTCAACCGCAACACGCGCGGTGTGAGCCTGACCGAGCCCGGCGCGCTGTACTACGAGAAGTGCAAGGCCATCGTGACCGACGTGGCCGATGCCGAGAGCGTGGTGCGCGTGCGCCAGACGCAGGTGCACGGCCAGCTGCGGGTGGGCAGCTCGGTGGCGTTCGGGCGGCGCGTGGTGGTGCCCCTGGCGCTGGAGTTCATGGCGCAGAACCCGCAGGTGCAGCTGGACCTGAGCTTCGAGGACCGCTACACCGACCTGGTGGCCAATGGCATCGACGTTGCGATCCGCCTGGGCAAGCTGGCCGACTCGGCCCTGGGTGCGCGCACGCTGGGCATGAACCCCTGGGTGCTGGTGGCCTCGCCCACCTACCTGAAGAAGCGCGGCACGCCGCGACGGCCATCGGACCTCAAGGACCACGCCACGCTGATCTACAGCAGCGTGCAGGGCAACGACCTGTGGCGGCTGCGCAATGCGAGTGGCGAGGCGGTGTCGGTGCCCGTCACGGGGCGGCTGCGGTCCAACAACCTCTCCGCGCTGCTGGCGGCGGCGCGCGCGCACATGGGCATCGCGGCGCTACCGCACTATGTGGCGGTGGAATCGCTGGCGGCCGGGCGCGTGGTTCAGGTGCTCAAGACCTGCCGCCTGCCCGAGCAGGAGATCCATGCGGTGTACCCGTCGCCGCGGCTGGTGCCGCAGAAGGTGCAGGCATTCGTCGCGTTTTTGCAGGGGCGGTTTGGCAAGGACTGGGTGGCGTCCCTGCCGCGCGAGAGGCCATCGTCAAAAATGTGAGCTGCTGGCAGTTGCCCGCCCACGGTTTCAAGCCATTGTGGCTTGCAAGCCGCACGCAGCCGGCGCCAGCCGCTACAGAATCAGGATCGCCCGGAAGTCGTTGACGTTGGTGTGCGTGGGCCCGGTGATGACCAGATCGCCCAGCGCATCGAAGTAGCCATACGCATCGTTGCGGTCCAGATGGTCCGCGATGGAACGGCCCTGCGCGGCAGCACGCGCCAGGGTGTCTGGCGCCACGCGCGCGCCGGCGTTGTCTTCCACGCCGTCGATGCCGTCGGTGTCCGCCGCCAGTGCCCACACGCCCGCCTGGCCTTGCAGGGCCTGCGCAAGCCCCATGCAGAACTCGCCCGCCCGGCCGCCCCGGCCCTTGGCTGCGCCGGGTGCGCGCGGGCGGATGGTGACGGTGGTCTCGCCGCCCGAGAGGATCACGCAGGGCCGCGCAAACGGCTGGCCGTGACGCGCCACGGCGCGTGCCAGCGCGGCGTGCACCTTGCCCACCTCGCGCGACTCGCCTTCGATCTCGTCGGAGAGGATGTACGCCGCCACACCCGTCGCACGCGCGGCCTCGGCAGCGGCCTGCAGCGACTGCTGGGGTGTGGCCGTCATGTGCACCACATGATTCGCAAACACGGCGTCGCCGGGTTTGGGAGTTTCCAGCGTGCCTGCCTCCAGTGCAGCGCGCACTGCGGGGGGCACGCCGATGCCATAGCGCGCCAGGATGGCCAGCGCGTCGGCGCAGGTGGTGGCGTCAGGCACGGTGGGACCGCTGGCGATCACCGAAGGGTCGTCGCCCGGCACGTCGCTGATGGTGAGCGTGACCACGCGTGCGGGGGCACACGCCGCCGCCAGCCGCCCGCCCTTGATGCGCGAGAGGTGCTTGCGCACGCAGTTCATTTCGTCGATGGCGGCGCCGCTCTCCAAAAGTGCCTTGTTGATGCGCTGCTTGTCTTCGAGCGTGAGCCCATCGGCAGGCAGGGTGAGCAGCGCCGAGCCGCCACCCGAGATCAGGCACAGCACCAGGTCGTTTTCCGTCAGGCCCTGGGTGAGCGCCAGGATGCGCTCTGCGGCCGCCAGCCCCGCCGCGTCGGGCACCGGGTGCGCAGCCTCGACCACCTCGATGCGCTGCGGCAGGCCCTCGGGCCGGGGCGGGTTGTGGTGGTAGCGCGTGACCACCAGGCCCGACAGCGGCGCATCGGCGGGCCACAGCGCCTCCACGGCCTGGGCCATGGCGCCGCCGGCCTTGCCTGCGCCCAGCACCAGGGTGCGGCCTCCGCTCTCCGGGCTGGGCGGGGCGGGCAGAAATGCAGCGGTGTTGTGCAGCGGCAGCGCGCGGCGCACGGCCACGCGGTACAGGTATTCGAGGAAATCCCCGCTCTGGCGAACGGGGTCGGGCACGGCGTCGGTGATGTTCATGGGGTGGTCTCCGCGGGCGATTGTGGGGCCACGGTCACACGCACAGCAGTGCGCCAAAGTCAAAACTACTTCAACCCAGGCAGGCGATGGCGACACGCTTGAGCGGCGCACAGCGCGGGATAACCCCATGTTCTGGCCTTCAACAGTTGTCTACAGTTCTTGTATGCAAGATTGATTGCAGCACCAATCCATCCTTTTTCTCCGCAAAGGGTTCCCATGCTCCGCTTCCTCAACTCCTTGTTCGGCCGGGTGATCCTGGCCTTGATTGCCGGTGTGGCCGTCGGGCTGCTCTGGCCCGAGACGGCCGTGCAGCTCAAGCCGCTGGGCGATGGTTTCATCAAGCTCATCAAGATGCTCATCCCGCTCATCGTGTTCTGTGTGGTGGTGCATGGCATTGCGGGCACGGGCGACCTGCAGCGCGTGGGGCGTGTGGGCGTCAAGTCGCTGATCTACTTCGAGGTGGTCACCTCCATCGCGCTGGTGCTGGGACTGGTGCTGGCGTTCTGGTTCGAGCCCGGCGTGGGCATGAATGTGGACCCCAAGGCGCTGGACCCCAAGGCCATGGGCGCCTATGCCGAAAATGCCAGCAAGCTCACCGGCGGCGGCTTCAGCGACTTCCTACTCAAGCTCATCCCCACCACCGCCGTGAGCGCGTTTGCCAACGGCGACGTGCTGCAGGTGCTGCTGTTTTCCATCGTGTTCGGCTGCGCGCTGGCGCTCATGGGCGAGCGCGGCGCGCGGGTCACCGGCCTCATCGAAGACCTGTCGCACGTGCTGTTCAAGACCATGGGCCTGATCATCAAGCTGGCGCCGCTGGGTGTGCTGGGCGCGATTGCGTTCACCGTGGGCAAGTACGGCATCGGCTCGCTCAAGCAGCTCGGGATGCTGGTGGTGCTGTTCTATGCCGCCGTGTTCATCTTCGTGGTGGTGGTGCTGGGCCTGATCATGCGGTTCTCGGGCTTCAGCCTGTTCAAGCTGCTGCGCTACCTGCGCGAGGAGCTGGCCGTGGTGTTCGCCACCACCTCCTCGGACAGCGTGTTGCCCCAGATCATGGCCAAGCTCAAGCACATGGGCATCCGCGATTCGACCGTGGGCCTGGTGATCCCCACGGGCTACTCTTTCAACCTGGACGCGTTCTCGATCTACATCACGCTGGCGGCCGTGTTCATCGCCCAGGCCACCAACACGCCCATCACCATGACCGACCTGCTGACCATCCTGGCGATCTCGCTGGTCACGTCCAAGGGCGCACATGGCGTGCCGGGCTCGGCCATCGTGGTGCTGGCAGCCACGCTGCATGCGATTCCGGCCATCCCGGCCATCGGCCTGGTGCTGGTACTGTCCGTGGACTGGTTCATGGGCATCGCCCGCGCCCTGGGCAACCTGATCGGCAACTGTGTGGCCACCGTGGCAATCGCCGCGTGGGAGGGCGACATCGACCGCGAACGCGCCCACGCGGTGCTGGACGGCCGCACTCCCCCGTCCGGCGGGCCACAATCGGCCCCATGAGCACCAACCAGACCCAGATCGCCCAGCAGGTGGTGGAATCCATCCTGGCGCAGAAACTCGCTCCCGGCGAGCGCCTGGGCGAGCAAGAGCTGGCCGATCTTTTCGGCGTGAGCCGCACCCTGGTGCGCGAGGCCCTGATGCAGCTGCAGGCCCGCGGTTTTGTCGAGGTGCGCCCGCGCCGGGGCTGGTATGTGGTGGAGCCCTCGGTGGACGATGCGCGCGACGCGTTCTCGGCCCGTCGCATCATCGAATCAGGCATCCTGGCCGATGCCGGCCGGCCGCTGCAGGCGGTCATTCCCCGGCTGCGCGCCCACATCGCCGACGAGCAGCGCGCCATCGAGGGTGCTGACGCAGCCACCCGCGCCTTCCTGCTCGCCGACTTTCATGTGTGCCTGGCCGAAGCCATGGGCCACCGCAGCCTGAGCGACATCCTGCGCGACCTCACGGCGCGCACCACGCTGGCGGCATCGCTCTACCAGTCGCGGCACGAGGCCAGCCAGTCGTGCGCGGAGCACGAGTCCATCGTCGAGGCGCTGGAGGCGGGCAACGCCGCCCTGGCGCGCGAGCGCCTGCTGGCCCACATCGGCCATGTGGAAGCCGCGCTCAACCCCGGCCAGCCGCTGGTGCGTGACCGCCTGCGCGAGTCGCTGGCCCCCTTGGCGGCGCCGCGCGGCGCGCCCTGACCCGCCCGCGACTCCGGCGTCGGCCGCAGCCCCCCTCTCCCCCTCCACCGCCTAGCGCGCTGGAGGACGTTGCCGTTGTACCTAGGGTTTACCGGGATAAGCCGTTTCGCATATTTTGTATACGATTTTTGTATGGACTGTTGTGAACCGCATTGCACACAGCCGATTGCCCCTCCCCTGGCCCCGTACAAAAGGAACTCCCATGACCCCGCCCGTGCATCCCGTGGACGAACACCTGCCCCTGGGGCGCCTCACGGCGCTGGGCCTTCAGCATGTGCTGGTGATGTATGCCGGCGCGGTGGCCGTGCCGCTCATCGTCGGCCGCGCGCTCAACCTCACGCCCGACCAGGTGGCCAAGCTGATCTCGGCCGACCTGTTCGTCTGCGGGCTGGTCACGCTGATCCAGGCGCTGGGCGCATCGCAGTGGTTCGGCATCCGCCTGCCGGTGATGATGGGCGTGACCTTTGCCTCGGTGGCGCCCATGGTGTCCATGGCGCAGAGCACGGGCGGCACGGCCGGGGCCGGGCTGATTTTTGGCTCGGTGATCGGCGCGGGCGTCATCTCCATCCTCATCGCGCCCCTGGTCAGCCGCATGCTGCGTTTCTTCCCGCCGGTGGTCACCGGCACCATCATCGCGGTCATCGGCATCAGCCTGATGCGCGTGGGCATCAACTGGATCTTCGGCAACCCCGTAGGGCCCACCGCGCCCAACGTGGTGAACCCCGAGCACCTCAAGTGGCTCAGCGAGATGCAGTCCGCCGCTGGCGCACCCGGCGCATCGCTGCCCCCCGTGCCCAAGGGTTTTGCGGTGGTGCCCACGGTGCCCAACCCCAAGTACGCCGACCTCACAGGCGTGGGCATCTCGGCCGTGGTGCTGGTGTCCATCCTGCTGATCGCCAAGTTCGCCAAGGGCTTCATCGCCAACATCTCGGTACTGCTGGGCATCGTCATCGGTGCCGTGATTGCGGTGGCCATGGGCCTGATGTCGTTCGAGAAAGTGGCCAAGGCGCAGTGGTTTGACCTGGTGCTGCCGTTCGAGATTGCCGGCCCGGTGTTCGACCCCATCCTGATCCTGACCATGACGCTGGTGATGATCGTGGTGATGATCGAATCCACCGGCATGTTCCTGGCCCTGGGCGAGATGACCGACCGCAAGATCGATCAGGCCGACCTCACGCGCGGCCTGCGCACCGACGGCCTGGGCACGCTGCTGGGCGGCATCTTCAACACCTTCCCTTACACCAGCTTCTCGCAGAACGTGGGCCTGGTGGCGGTCACCGGCGTCAAGAGCCGCTTTGTGTGCGTGGCCGGTGGCGTGATCCTGATCGTGCTGGGCGTGCTGCCCAAAATGGCGGCCCTGGTTGAATCGTTGCCCACCATGGTGCTGGGCGGCGCGGGCCTGGTGATGTTCGGCATGGTGGCGGCCACGGGCATCCGCATCCTGGGCGGGGTGGACTTCAAGCACAACCGCTTCAACGCGATGATCGTGGCCGTGTCCATCGGGGTGGGCATGATCCCGTTGATCGCCCCCAATTTCCGCCAGTGGATGCCGCATGCGATCCACCCCCTGATCGAATCCGGTATCCTGCTGGCCTCGATCACGGCCGTGGCCCTGAACGTTTTCTTCAATGGCGCCAGCCGCGACACCTCCGCCGCTGTGAACGCCGCACGCCAGGCCGACGCCCACTAGCGTCCCGCCTGCCCGCTGCCTTGAGAAACGGCCACGCCTGCGTGGCCCTGCCCCCTGCATGCATGCCGGCTCACCCCGGCTGCCAGGGGGTTTTGGCTTCATGCCGCATCCGCATAAACCGGCATGCCAGCTCCCCACGCCATCGGGTACCCTTGTTTTGCATTCCGCCGAGGACCTCCAGGATTTCCGTATGACCCAGAAACTTTCCGCCGCCGAAGAATCGCTGCGCGACGCTGCGCGCGAGTACCACCGCAACCCCGGCCGGGGCAAGATTGCGGTGACCCCCACCAAGCCCCTGTCCAACCAGCGCGACCTGTCGCTGGCGTATTCGCCCGGCGTGGCCTACCCCTGCCTGGATATCCAGGCCGACCCGTCCAAGGCATTCGACTACACCTCGCGCGGCAACCTGGTCGGCGTGATCACCAACGGCACGGCCGTGCTGGGCCTGGGCGACATCGGCCCGCTGGCGGGCAAGCCGGTGATGGAAGGCAAGGGCTGCCTGTTCAAGAAGTTCGCGGGTGTCGATGTCTTCGACATCGAACTGGCCGAGCGCGACCCGGACAAGCTCGTGGAGATCATCGCGGCCATGGAGCCCACGCTGGGTGGCATCAATCTCGAAGACATCAAGGCGCCTGAGTGCTTCTACATCGAGCAAGAACTCTCCAAGCGCATGAACATCCCGGTGTTCCATGACGACCAGCATGGCACGGCCATCATCAGCAGCGCGGCGCTGCTCAACGGCCTGGAGCTGGTGGGCAAGGAGATCGGCGCGGTCAGGATTGCCGTGTCGGGCGCAGGCGCTGCCGCCATTGCGTGTGTGAACGTGATGGTGGGCTTGGGCGTGAAGGTGGAGAACATCTTCATGTGCGACTCCAAGGGCGTGATCTATGAAGGCCGCCCCGGCGGCTACGACGAATCGAAGGCGCGCTACGCCCAGAAGACCGACGCCCGCACGCTGGCCGATGCGGTCAACGGCGCCGACGTGTTCCTGGGCTGCTCGGCCCCTGGCGTGCTCACGGCCGAGATGGTCAAGACCATGGCGCCGAAGCCCATCATCCTGGCGCTGGCCAACCCCGAGCCCGAAATCCGCCCCGAGCTGGCCAAGGCCATCCGCCCGGACTGCATCATCGCCACGGGCCGCTCGGACTACCCCAACCAGGTGAACAACGTCCTGTGTTTCCCGTACATCTTCCGGGGCGCGCTGGACTGCGGCGCCACCAAGATCACCGAAGCCATGAAGCTGGCCTGCGTGCGCCAGATCGCCGACCTGGCCAAGGCCGACATCAGCGAAGAAGTGGCCAGCGCCTATGCGGGCAAGGAGCTCACCTTTGGCCCCGACTACCTGATCCCCACGCCCTTCGACTCGCGCCTGATCCTCAAGATAGCGCCCGCCGTGGCCAAGGCCGCAGCCGAATCGGGCGTGGCCACGCGCCCCATCGAAGACATGGAGGCCTACAAGGAGACCCTGTCGCGCTTCGTGTACCAGACCGGCATGCTGATGCGCCCCGTGATCAACGCGGCCAAGGCCCTGCCTGATGCGAAAAAGCGCGTGGCCTATGCCGACGGCGAAGACGAGCGCGCGCTGCGCGCCGCGCAGATGGCGATTGACGACAAGATCGCCCAGCCCATCCTCATCGGCCGCCCCGCCGTGATTGCCGCGCGCATTGCCAAGGCCGGCCTGCGCATGCAGCTGGGCAAGGACGTGGAGGTGTGCAACCCCGAGGACGACCCACGCTTCCGCCAGTACTGGGAGCACTACCACCAGCTCATGAAGCGCAACGGCGCCA
>CAYXSL010000183.1:0-8969 GCA_964466605.1 uncultured Verminephrobacter sp. | reverse complement strand
CCAAGTTCTTCTTCGACCAGGACCGCAAGAAGACCCTGGCTTCGCGCGTCGAAAGCCTCGGCAAGGTGGTCTATCACAACAAGCTGGGCACGCAGGGTGAACGCGTGGAGCGCGTGCGCGCCATCGCCAAGGCGATTGCATCCCAGCTGGGCGATGCGCAGCTGGTGCAGGACGCCGACCTGGCCGCGCAGCTGGCCAAGACCGATCTCGTGACTGACATGGTGGGCGAGTTCCCGGAGCTGCAGGGCATCATGGGCGGCTACTACGCCCTGAACGACGGCCTGGGCGAGACCGTGGCGCACGCCATCGAAGACCACTACAAACCGCGTTTTGCGGGCGACGCGCTGCCGCGCAACACCGCTGGCGTGGTGGTGGCGCTGGCCGACAAGCTGGAAACCCTGGTGGGCATGTTCGGCATCGGCAACCTGCCCACGGGCGACCGCGACCCGTTTGCGCTGCGCCGCCATGCGCTGGGTGTGATCCGCATGCTGGTGGAGAAAGACCTGCCGCTGGACTTGAACGCGCTGCTGGCCGGTGCTGTGCCTGCCTTTGGCGACAAGATCACCGACGCCTCGGCGCAGCTCGCCGACTTCGTCTACGACCGGCTCGCTGGCAGCCTGCGCGAACAAGGCTACAGCGCGCAAGAAGTGGACGCAGTGCTGGCCCTGCGCCCACAGCGCCTGGCCCTCGTCGAAAAGCAACTCGCTGCAGTCCGCGCCTTTGCCGCCTTGCCCGAAAGCCCAGCCCTGGCTGCTGCCAACAAGCGCGTCGGCAACATCCTCAAGAAGGCCGAAGTCGAAGGCCCGGTAGACGCCCATGTGAACCCCGAGCTGTTGCAGGAAAAAGCCGAGCAGGACCTGTTCGCCGCCCTGCAGCGCTTCGTGCCCGAGGCCAATGCACAGTTCGACGCGGGCGACTACACCGCCAGCCTGCAGACCCTGGCTGTGCTGCGCGCGCCGGTGGATGCGTTCTTTGACGATGTGATGGTCAACGCCGAACAGCTGGACGTGCGCATGAACCGCCTGGGCCTGCTCAAGATGCTGCACAACGCGATGAACCGCGTGGCCGATCTCTCGCGTCTGGCAGTGTGACCCCGGGGCTGATAGGCTGGCGGTCTGTTTCCACAAGGCACCCCCTCCTATGAAACTCGTCATCCTGGACCGCGACGGCACCCTCAACCCGCTGGGCGAGGACTTCATCACCTCGGCCGACGAGTGGACGGCCGTGCCCGGCGCGCTGGAAGCCATTGCGCGGCTCAACCACGCGGGCTGGCATGTGGTGGTGGCCACCAACCAGCCGGGGCTGGGGCGCGGGCTGTTTGACGTGGTGGCGCTCAATGCCATCCACGCCAAGATGCTCCGCCAGGTAGCGGCCGTGGGGGGGCGCATCGACGCAGTTTTTTATTGCCCCCATGCGGCCGACGAGGACTGCGCCTGCCGCAAGCCCGCCCCTGGCCTGCTGGAGCAGATCAGCGACCGCTATGGTGTGGAGCGCCACGATGTGCAGGTGGTGGGCAGCTGCGCTGCGCACCTGCAGGCCGGGGCTGCGCTGGGTGCGCAGCTGCACCTGGTGTGCACGGGGCAGTCGGCGCGGGTCAGCCCGGTGGGGCCGCTGCCTGCGGGGTTTCCGCCGGGCCTGCGCGTGCATGCCAGCCTGGGCGATTTTGTGGACCAGCTGTTGCCAGCAGTGCCCGCCACGGTGCCCCCGCTCGCGGCCACGCCCTTGCCTGCGGTAGGTGGCCTGGTCTCCTGATACTATCAATTCAATAGCTGTAATCGCTTGATGGACAGGCGGTAGCGGCCTAAAAACCATCAAAAAATGGCCTTTCTCCGTTCTGTCATTCACCTTCTCTGGATGGGCATCACCGTGGTGCCTTACGCCCTGGCCATCATGCTGGGCACCTTGCTGGGGGTGCGCGGCCTGCCGCTGTACCGCATAGCGCGGGCGTGGCTGTCGCTGTGCATCAGCGGCGCGCGGGCCATCCTGGGCATCCGGGTCGAGATCACCGGCATGGAGCATCTGCCCCAGGGCGAGAACGCGGGCGCGGTGCTGCTGGTCAAGCACCAGTCCACCTTCGAGACGTTTTTGATGCCCACGATCATGCCGCACCCCCTGGCCTACGTGTTCAAGAAGGAGCTGCTCTACGTGCCCTTCTTCGGCTGGGCCATCGGCCGGCTGGACATGATCCACATCGACCGCAGCCAGCGCACCCAGGCCTTCAACAAGGTCGTGCAACAGGGCAAGGACCTGCTGGCCAGGGGCATCTGGATCATCATGTTCCCCGAGGGCACGCGCATCGCGCGCGGGCAGAAGGGCCAGTACAAGACCGGTGGCACGCGCCTGGCCGTTGACACCGGGGCGCCCGTGGTGCCGATTGCCGTCACGTCCGCCAAGGTCTGGCCGCGCAAGGCCTTCGTCAAGCGGCCGGGCGTGGTGGAGGTCTCGATCGGCCAACCCATCTCCAGCGTGGGGCGCGAGCCCGATGAGCTGATGCGCGAAGTGGAAGCGTGGATCGAGGCCGAAATGCGTCGCCTCGATCCAGGGGCCTATCCAGCAACCCCGGCGGCCGACACGGTGGCCCAGAGCGGGAAGTAAGCGCCCCGTGATGCAGCGGCTTGTGCAGCTGGCGCTGGACCTGTTCGACCCGCCGCCCGCTGCGGCGCCTGCAACCGTGGCCCCGGCTGCTGGGGGTGGGGATACCCTGCAAAAAATGCCCTCTGCGCGCGACGGGCAAGCATTGGTTGCTCCCAAAACAATAGTGAGTCGCCCCGCGCCCCCGGCAGCCCCGGCGGTGCCGCTGCCCTCGCTGCTGTCCCCCGCCGAGTTTCGGCACCCCCAGGCCAACCGCGAGCTGCTGCTGGGCGACGCCGTGGTGGCCTATGCGCTGCAGCGCGCGCGGCGGCGCAGCATCGGGTTCACCGTGGGGGCCGATGGCCTGTCGGTGCGCGCGCCGAGCTGGGTCACGCTGTCGGCGGTGGATGCCGCGCTGCGCGACAAGTCCGACTGGATCCTGCGCAAGCTCGCTGAAGCGCGCGAGCGCCAGCAGCGCATGGAGGGCGGCCGCATCGTCTGGGCCAACGGAGCCGTGCTGCCCTACCTGGGCGAGCCACTGACGGTGGTGCTGGACCCGAGCCACGGCTTTGCAGGCAAGGGCGGGGCGCTGGTGGCGGCGACGGCAGCGCAGGGCGGCGACAGCCTGCACATCGGCCTGCCCCACAGCGCCAGCCCCGCGCAGATCCGCGACGCCGTGCAGGCCTGGCTCATGCGCGATGCGCGCCGCCACTTCACCGCGCGGCTGGACCACTTTGCCCCGCTCCTGGGCGTGCGCTGGGCCAGCCTGCGCCTGTCGAGCGCCAACACCCGCTGGGGCAGCGCCAAGGCCGACGGCTCCATCCGCCTGAACTGGCGCCTGCTGCACTACCGCCCGGCCATCATCGACTACGTGGTGGCACACGAGCTGGCCCACCTGCGCGTGATGGACCACAGCCCCCGCTTCTGGGACACCGTGGCCACCGTGGTGCCCGACTACGCGCAGCTGCGCAGCCGCTTGCGCGACGAACCGGCCCCTTTGTGGGATTGAAAAAAGGACTCCGACGATGACCGAACCAACGATTCGCCCCGCAGACGGCTATGCCGGTGATGTGACACCCCTGCAAGCCTGGCAGTGGGTGCAAGACGGCCAGGCCGTGCTGGTGGACGTGCGCAGCGATGCCGAGCGCGAGTGGGTGGGCCAGGTGCCCGGCGCCGCCGCCGTGGCCTGGAAGCAATGGCCGGGCATGGCGATGAACGCCGACTTTGATGCCCAGATGCGCGCCGCCGTGCCCGAGGGCGCACGGGCCGTGCTGCTGTGCCGCAGCGGAGTGCGCTCCATCGCCGCAGCGCGCCGTGCCACCGAGCTGGGCATCACCGCGTACAACATCCTCGAAGGCTTTGAGGGCGATGCCGATGCGCAGGGCCAGCGTGGCAAGAAGGGCGGCTGGCGCTTTCATGGCCTGCCGTGGAAACAGGGTTGATGCTCCTAAAAAAATAGCTACTAGCGCTTGTCTATCAAGCGGTAGCAGCTATTTTGTTTGAATTTGAGGGCGGCGCGCCCTGTGCGGATTTGCCGCTGAAGCGCAAAGCGCCAGACAGCAAGCGCAATACGCCTGTAGAGCGCCGTGAAGCTGCGATGCGTGGAACTTGCCACCGCCGACGGTTTGCGAAGGCCCGCCGATGGCGCGGACTCAGGGCGTCAAATCCACCCCCGCTCCCCGCCAGTGCACCCGTGGAACCGGCTTTGCCGGGCCACCGGGTGCGTCCCCCAGGGGGGAAGGCGCCGCAGGCGACTCAGGGGGGTTACTTCAATGCAGGGATGCGCAGTTTCTGACCGGGATAGATCTTGTCGGGGTGACTCAGCATGGGCTTGTTGGCCTCGAAGATCACGGGGTACTTGTTGGCATCGCCATAGAACTTCTTGGCAATCGCGCTGAGCGTGTCGCCGCGCACCACGTCGTGGTATTGGGCTTCGGGCTCGGGGTGGGTGACGTCCATCAGGTTCTCGACGCTGGTCACACCGGCCACGTTGCCGCAGCACAGGGTAATCTTTTCCTTGGCGGCCTGCGTCGGGGCTGCGCCCTTCACTGTGACCTTGCCTTCGGGGCCGACAAAGGCCACCTGCACGTTGCTGGCACCCAGGTTCTGGGCGGCGATGTAGGTCTCGATGGCCTTGCCCGCCTTGGCGTTGAGTTCATCCTGCGTGGGGGCGGCGGCGGTGGCTGCCTGCGCCTCTTTGCCGCCAAACAGCTTTTCGCCGGCTTCCTTGATGAAACTGAAAAGACCCATGTCGTACCTCCTGAGGTTGCAGAAAGAAAAAGGAACGACCACTGTAGCGGCAATGGGTGGCCGCCCGGTGTCGGACAGCCGCGCGAAACGATTTTTCACAATCCTGCCGGCCAGGCCGCAGGGCTGTCGCAGCGGGATCAGCCCCGCCGCCAAAACTCGGGATAATTCGCCGCATGACTTTTCTGGCCATCGACGTCGGTAACACCCGTCTCAAATGGGCGTTGTACGACGCGCCCCGCCCCGGGGCTGCGCTGCTCGCGCATGGCGCCGAGTTCCTGGACCACATCGAGCGCCTGGCCGAAGGCAGCTGGGCGCAATTGCCCCACCCGAAGCACATGTTGGGCTGCGTGGTGGCGGGTGATGCCGCCAAGCGCCGTGTGCAGGAGCAAATGGAGCTGTGGGACGTGGCGCCCTCCTGGGTGGTGTCTTCGGCGCAGGAGGCGGGGCTCACCAATGGCTACGACCATCCTTCGCGCCTGGGCTCGGACCGCTGGGTGGCCATGATCGGCGCACGCCACCATGTGCTGGCCCGGGGCCCCGCGCGGCCGCTGATCGTGGTGATGGTGGGCACGGCTGTCACGGTGGAATGCATCGACGCCGAAGGCCGCTTCATGGGCGGCCTGATCCTGCCCGGCCACGGCATCATGCTGCGCGCGCTGGAGACCGGCACCGCCGGCCTGCATGTGCCCACGGGCGAGGTGCGTCCGTTCCCCACCAACACCAGCGATGCACTGACCAGTGGCGGCACCTATGCCATTGCCGGTGCGGTGGAGCGCATGTACCAGCACCTGCTGCAACACTGCGGCCAGGAGCCCGCGTGCATCATGACCGGCGGCGCAGGCTGGAAGATGGCGCCCAGCATGACGCGGCCGTTCGAGCTGGTGGACAACCTGATTTTTGACGGCCTGCTGGAGATTGCCGCGCGGCGGTTTGGGGGCTGAGGGCCTTGCAACGCAGTCGCTGCATCAGTGCGAAGCGGTTTTCTATGCCCATCGACCTGCAAAACTGGCGCTGCCCACGCCTGGGACACCGAGCAAGGGCCGCCCCGCAGCGAGGGTGTCGTCCCCCTTCCCGAATGGCGTAGCCAGTCGAGAGAAGGGGGAAGGCGCGAAGCGCCTCAGGGGGATGCTCCCTTACTCTTCCTCTAGTTCACTGCGCGCCATCTCCACATCCAGCCGCTCCATGGCGTCCATGGGTTCAGCGGCGGCGGCCTTTTCGTACAGCGCGGTGGCTTCCTTCATTTTCTTGTCGCCTTCCAGCATGACCAGTGCGTTGGCGTACTCGATCATGGCGATGGCCGAGCCCGGGTTGAGCTTGAGGGCTTCCTGGAACAGCTTGAGGCCCGCATCCTTCTTGGCGCCATAGGTCATGCCGCCGATCAGCGAGCCCACCTTGTCGATCACCTCGGCATGGAAGGCGCCCAGTGCGATGCGCGCATCGGCATGTTTGGGCGACAGCGCGATGGCTTTCTCCAGCGATTCCTTCACCTTGCCGCCCAGGCCCTGCGCCAGCGCCTTGGCCACACTGATGCCCTGGCTGTAGCGGCCCAGCGCGTAGGCATGCCAATACCAGGCGTTGGCGTTGCTGGGGTCTTCGCCCGCCTGGACCTCGGCGCGCTCGGCCACCTGGGTGAACAGGTCCAGGCGCGTCTTTTCCTTGGGTTCCAGGTAGTTGGCGTAGATGGACGTGGCCTTGTTGGCCACGGTGATGCCCGCGCCACCGGCGGCCAGGCCTGCGGCGGCGGCCTTTTCAAAGTCGCCGTTGTGGAACAGTGCCCAGGCTTCCAGCACGGCGCTGTCCTTGGGGCAGGGTTCGGCGTCGCCGCCATGCAGCCGGGCCCAGTGCTTCTTGACGCTTGCGGCGTCAAAGCGGTAATCGCCCGCGTGGGGGAAGGGGGTCCATTTGGCCATGGTGTGTCTCCGGAGGTTCTTGTGGGTGGATGTCTGTGGCAGATGGGCTGTATCAGCCCGGCGCCGCCGCGTAAGCGCCCACGAGCTGCAGCAGGTGGGCGCGCTGGCCGCTTTCGAGGTAGGGCATGAGCAGGTTCAGCACATGGTGGGCACCGCGCATCAGTGCGGCCTGGGCGCTTTCGGGCTCCAGCGCTCGGCGCGGGTCGCGCACGTATTCGAAGCTGAGCCAGTAGGTCAGCACCACCACCATGCTGGTGGCGGTGGCTTCCAGCTCGCGTGAATCGATGTGCAGGGCTTCCGCACGGCCCATGCCATCGAGCATGGCGCGCACGGCGCGGGTCTTGTTTTTGAGGATGGCCTGGAAGTGGGTTTCCAGGCGCCGGTTCTTGGACAGCAGGTCGTTCAGGTCGCGGTACAGAAAACGGTACTGCCAGATCAGCTCGAACAGCGTGTGCATGAAGAACCACGCGTCTTCCACGTTGCGCACGCCATCGGCGGCGGCGAGCAGCTCGGTGAGCGAGCGCTCGTAGCGATCAAACAGCGCGTTGATCAGCTCGTCCTTGGCGGGGTAGTGGTAGTAGAGGTTGCCGGGGCTGATGCGCAGCTCGGCCGAAATCAGGGTGGTGGAGACGTTGGGTTCGCCGAACCGGTTGAACAGGTCCAGCGTGACTTCCAGAATGCGTTCTGCGGTGCGGCGTGGCGCTTTCTTCACCATGTGTGCAGGCCCTTCGCGTCGTTGTGCATTGTTGTTTCGGTGTCTCTGATGCCTACTCTAACCCACGCAGTCATGCTGCACTGCGGCATACCGTCTGGCGGCAAACCCCTGCAGCAAATGCTTTTATCGCACTTCACGGGTTTCACCAAAAAAAGAAAAGCGGCCAGCGCGCTGTTGCACGTGGGCCGCTTTCAGCGGGCGGCGGGCTGCTGCCCGCCTGCGCCAATGGGTGGTGAGCTATCAGCTGGCCGATGGCGTGCTGGCTGCAGAGTCGGCTGCGGCGCGCGCTGCTGGCTTCTTGGCTGCGGCCTTCTTGGTCGGCGCAGCCTTGGTGGCGGGCTTGGCCGCTGCCTTGGCGGGGGCCGCCTTCTTTGCCGGGGCCTTCTTGGCAGGTGCCTTGGCGGCGGGCTTGGCCGCTGCCTTGGCGGAGGCGGCCTTGCTGCTGCCCTTGGCCAGTGCGTCCACGCGGGCGCTCAGGGCTTCCAGGTCGCGGGCCGAGGGCACGCCCAGCTTGGCCAGGGCCTTGGCCACGCGGTCTTCAAAGATGTTTTCGAGCTTGTCCCACTGGCCCTGGGCCTTGGAGCCGATGTCGCTGGCCATGGTGGTCACGCGGCTGGTGGCTTCGGTGATCTTTTCTTCGGCCACGGCCTGGGTCTTGCGCTGGATGGTCAGGCCTTCCTTGACCAGGGCTTCGAACACCTTGCCGCCTTCTTCCTGTGCCTTGGAGAAGGCGCCCAGACCCGCCAGCCAGATCTGCTGGGCGGAGTCCTTGACGGTGCTGGACAGTTGGGCGTTGCTCTTCTTTTTGTCAGCGCTGAGTTTCTGCAGTTTCTTGACCATGAGGCCTCCGTGGTGCGGGTTGGTTGGAGTTGCCGGGGCGATTGTGCCTTCGACGCATGGCCGCACTGTACGCCGCACCGTGCGCAAGGTGTAGGCGCGCGCTCCTAAAAATGTAGAGCGTGTCATCTAGCGGGGGCGGGCGCTGTCCGCCTAGCATCGGCGCGGGTTTCTGCTGAATCGGGGTGCGCAGGCCTTGCGCAAGAATGAAGTCATCTCAGAGGAGTTTTCCATGCAGTATTTCGTGACGGGGGCAACGGGGTTCATTGGCAAGCGGCTTGTGAAGAAGCTGCTGGAGCGCAAGGGCGCTGTGGTCCACTTCCTGATCCGCAAGGAGAGCGCTGACAAGGTGGCTGACCTGCGCAGCTTCTGGGGTGTGGGGCCCACGCGTGCGATCCCCGTGTTTGGCGACCTCACCGCGAAGAAGCTGGGCGTGGCGACGGAAGACGTCAAGAAGCTCAAAGGCCAGATCGACCATTTCTACCATCTGGCCGCTGTGTATGACCTGGGGGCCGACGAAGAAACCCAGGTGGCCGTGAACATCGAGGGCACGCGCAACACGGTGGACCTGGCCAAGGCCATCGACGCCGGGCATTTCCACCATGTCTCGTCGATTGCTGCCGCGGGCCTCTACGAGGGCGTGTTCCGCGAGGACATGTTCGACGAAGCCGAGGGCCTGGACCATC
>CAYXSL010000182.1:0-9067 GCA_964466605.1 uncultured Verminephrobacter sp. | reverse complement strand
GGAGCAGGAGCAGGAGCAGGAGCAGGAGCAGGAGCAGGAGCAGGAGCAGGAGCAGAGGTAAGCGCCCCTAGAGCACCTGTATGTGGAGCTGGTGCAACTCTCTGTTGTGTCCGCTGCTGAGCAGCCCTCTGCATCATTCTGGCCCGTTCAGTCAGCGTTTCCTGAATCCAAAGCAGAAATGCGTCATAACTATCCCGTAAATTCGGGGAAGGCGGATTCACTGCAGTCACTGCAAAAAGAGAGTGATACCGGGAAAAACGGGCTTCATCTTGAGAAAAATTTAATGCCCATTTTTCATCGTACTGGTGTTCTGATTTGTCCGGTGTGTTCAAGCTGCTTCGGGAAAATGTACGCTCCAAAACATCTTGATAAATATATGCGTTCAGAGAAAGCACGAACTTCTGCAGGATGGAACTAATGTCTTCCAACATGTCTACAGTAAGCGAAAGAGGCTTCTCAATCTGTGGGGAGCCCTTTGGAAGACCAAGCTTGTGAGCATTACTTGCACCGAGTAATCCAAAGCGATGGACGCAGCAATGCCTCAGTTGGCAGATATCGCTGTATTTTTCGAAGACTGGTTTTAACACTTTGGGAAATGTTCCATTTCCCATTCCGGTAATGCCGCAGAATTCCTTAAGGGTAAAAGAAACTGTCGCCGCATTACTAAAAGATATGGATTCCAGCAATGCTTCTGGAAGTAGTTCCCGTGCGTGATGTGAGGCTGCAAAGTATGTCAACTCTTTGGGTGATGCGAGAAATTCGGTGTGTTCGTCAATATGAACAAGCCCTCGAACTACCCCCCGAAGATAGCTCTCCACGGCAGATACATGCCCCAATAAAAGGACGGCACCAAGCTCTGGGGTAAATGCTTCTCTGAACGGACTATTTGCGTAAATTACCGAAAGCCGGTTTGAGTTTTCGATAAATCGATCAACGGGCGAAACAGCATTTGATGTCGCTGCCACAGGGAAAAGCAGCGTGGCGTCAAGCGTCTCCGTCAGTGCCTCCGACGGAGTTATATTGAAAGCAAATGGTTCGATTTTCGAGGCCATACGGTCTTATGAAAGAAATTCGTCGACATATGCTTCAATGCTTTGGTGTATTTGTGTGGCGCGCACCGGCCCCACTCTGTAAATACGTCTCAACTCGGTACCAGGGTCTCTTAAAGACATAAAGTCGCCAACGGTTGATACGTCGGAAAATTCCTCTTTTAGCTTTGTGCGTTGCCAAACAGTGAGAGTCGGAATAGACGAAAGCCTAATGCTCATACAGCTTTCAAAGGCGGACGCATCCATGAGCTTCGAGCCACAGTTATGGCAATGCTTGGCCGACTCCGAAATACGCACTGCTTGACAATTTTGACATGGTGGTAGGTCAAGCTTAAGGTGGGAAATAGCATCCGTACCCAGAAGTGTTGAAATAGACCTCCTCAAAGGATGTTTCGAGCTTGGTAAGCGAATGCCCTCAACAATCTTGGATGGGGAGAAGCCTCTGCTACTTTCTGAAAACGCGCGATCTCGAATTAGTGCTCCTAAATGAGGAATGAATCGCTCATAGGTGCGGGCCTTCCCGTGCGACACGGGCGTAGCGAAGCCAAATAAAAGCCCCGCTTCCACTAAGAGCGAAAACATCCGTTCTACGTAGATATTTCTTTCGGTGCTCTCCTGAACGCCGATGAGAAGTTGTTTTTCCCCAATCTGCGTAAGCTTGTTGTTCTCCTCAACCAGCTCAGCACACATTTTGTTAAACAAAATTTGTCCGGTTGTAATCAAAGTGCCAAGCTTGGGAGCCTTTTGAACCAATGAGACATATTCCGCCTCCTTGTTTTTCATGAATTTTTCAATTGTCGTATTGAATCGACTTTGACTTGTTCCTTCATGAGCTGATTTTACGAAGTCTCGCAGAAGGGTTAGATACGCACGAGGTATTCCGAATGCGGCATATTTGAATACCTCTCGAATATCTGATGGAACCACTTCGTATTCTTTAAGACGTTTGGTTCCAATCGATTCCATTAATTGGGAATAGTTGGGGTGCTCGACCGAAATCCATGCTGGTACTTCATCGGCCTCGTGGGCGACATGAAAACGCGGCCCATATTCAGTGGTGCCCGGGTAAACAGAAGCCTTCGGAGAAATTCTCGATGATTTTATGGCTCGAAAAAAATCGAAAAAATTCGGAAGATATTCCGGGGCTAATGTCAATGCGGCATCATCCAGTAGTACAACTGTACGCGTTCTGTGCAGCGCCGTAGCAACCCGATCAATTGCTTGCTGTAGTTGAACAAGAGAGAGGGAGTCAAAGATCTCTTGGTGATCAATTTGTAACGCTCCACCACGCTCTAATCTTGCAACAATAGCTACCAAATCCTCCTTGAGGTACTCAATCCAGAGGTTATCTACTTCTTTGGGTGTTGCACGTTTTTTGTGCTCCTCTATCGCCTCGTATAAACCAAGATAGCAGAGTGAGAGTATCCATCCGTGAAATATATCCAAAGCGTTGCTTTTCGTTCTGAGTAGCGGCTCAAGATGTAGATATTTATTAAACGATAGATAGATAACCAGAGGTTGACTACTATCGTTGGCACTTTTAACCCAAGCAAACCGCATTAGGTGAGTCTTTCCACATCCTCTCGGGCCAACTATTAACTTTGCGGCGTGAACTAGTAACTCATTGACAATATTGCGAGCTGGGCCATCTATCGAGGTATTGGTCTCGATGACGTCTATGGGCAACTGGTCGGCACGCACCTCAAGTGCAAGCGAGTCCTCGTCGGCGTCAAATTGGTCTGGTGTACTCATTTGGGCTTAAAGACAATGTTCTTAAGAGCGTATGTGGTCAGGAATTTCGCTCCGACGCCATGACTGGAAAAACTTAAAGCCCTACGGCCTGCGGCGCTCTTCAAATACGCGAATACGGAATCTCGATGCTCCGGTACGACTCTCAAAATAAAGATGCAATCAGAAACTGCCACGGTGCCCGACTTGACTATGCACACTTTGTCTTCAAAGTTTCGCCCGACGCGGCCTATCAGTATGTCGCCTGGTTTTGCTAAATTGATTTGACCTTGCTTTATTGATGCTTCAGTTATATTAAATTTTTGACTTACGAAATCCACAGCAGGACCAAAGTCTGTCGTATGGAGGACTGGAAAGTCAAATTTTGCCCTCTGAGATGACGATACGGTTCCACGAGACAAGGAGGTAGTTACGTCACCGATACGGGGCTGCCTTGTGATTTTTTTGCCAATGCCGACCGCGAGAAATGAGTAATCGAGTCGAGCACCCGCTTGTTCACGCTGGATCTTCAAATGGGGTGATAGTATTCCCGAATCATCCATTCGTTGCACCATAATTTCGTCGGGTCCTTTACGTGATTTACTCATTACAAGGATATGAGCCTTTGCCTCTGTCTTTCTGAAGATTCCTCTAGGAAGCTCTATGACGCGCTCAATACAATGTTCTGTTGCCAGTACGTTTCGCAGCCTAGCGAATCGTTCGCCAGCAATAACTCCGTCTGGCACTATCAAACCTAAACGGCCGTGGTTCTTAAGGAATCTCAAGTTCTGAGCGATAAAAAGAATCTCTGCCGGAACGTCCGTTAGCTTTGGCAGCACATGACTCAATCCAGCATCCTCCAATATGCTTGCGAAACCTTTTTGCCACCGGGGGCGAATATACGGAGGATTGCAGATTGCTAGGTCAGCGCTGCCCAACTCAAGTCCAAGTTTCTTTTCTATGGCTAGGCTAAGCGCATCGCCCACATGGTGTTTGAATGAGTTCCCAAGCAGCTCAGGCAACGATGCACTGCGAGCATTTTTGTCTATGTCAACCGTGTAGTAAGTCGCGTCATGCCAAATTTTGACGGCAGCGGCTGTGAGTGCACCATCGCCGGCACCCAAATCCAACACAGAATTTGGAGAAATAGTCCCTATGGAGCTCACTAGAATATTTCCGACATGGCTATTGGTGTAATAGCGTCCCAAGATGTCAGATTTTATTGAGGTCCTCTGTACTTGCATTCGCGATTTTCTAATAAGATGATTGCCAAACAGGAAAAATTTATGGTAAGCGGCGTATGCTTGTGATGGTTAATAAGTTTGTAATAACCACTTTTCATCACCGCGCCTGTCCAAATGATTGTCTGCACTTCATGGTGTACGGCTTTCCATCCGGTTTTGAGAACCGTCCACCACCGTTAGGCTTGGCCCGCGAGAGGGGAAATGATAGCTAGGAACTGCTGGCAGCTGTTGGCCTCATTGCTGACATTGCGTAGCGAAAACCCGGTGGCAGGTTGGGCCAAAGAGCGCGAAGCCGTCATCCAGCAAATTTTTGAAGTAGGTCGGCCTATTGAACATCTACTTTCCGGTCTAGGTGAAGTCCGCTTGTTGGCTATAAAGTGAACTTGGCTTATCGAACTAAACGATAGCAATTGCTGTCAAGCTTACAAGCTTGAGCATTTAATCTCATGGGCCTCGGGGTCACTTACCGCCCGAGCCCTCCACGCCCCCTCCTCGCACCCCCCGCCACCTGGCAAGCCCGCCGATACGCCCGCAGCGTCATCTCCGCCCGCTGCATCACCGTGTCCTCCACCGTGGCCGCGCCTCCGGCCAGTTCGTCGGCCTGCGCCTGCAGCAACTCTGCCGGGCTCATGCCCGATGCCTCGCCCGTCAGCAGCGCAATCCCTTCGCTCACGTGCCCCATGGTGTAGACGTGGAACAGCCCGCGCTCCACCGCGTCCAGCACGGTGCGGTCCAGCATCAGGTGGCGCTGGTTGCGGGCGGGGATCAGCACGCCGTGGGTGCCGTCCAGCCCTGCCGTCGCACAGGCGCGGAACCAGCCTTCGATCTTTTCGTTAATACCGCCCACGGGCAGCACCTCGCCGTGCTGGTTCAATGCGCCGGTCACGGCAATGCCCTGGCGCAGGGGCAGGCCTGACAGGCTGGACAGCAGCGCGTACAGCTCGGCACACGAGGCCGAGTCGCCTTCCACGCCGCTGTATTCCTGCTCGAACACGATGGAGGCATTGAGCGCCAGCGGCGCGACGTGGCTGAACAGCGCGGTGAGGTAGCTGTGCAGGATGAGCACGCCCTTGTCGTGGATGGGGCCGGACATATCGACCTCGCGCTCTATGTTGAGCAGGCCCTCTTGCCCGGCAAAGGTGCGCGCGGTGATGCGGACGGGGAAGCCGAAGCGGTAATCGCCCAGGTCGATCTGCGTCATGGCGTTGATCTGGCCGGTGATGGAGCCCGCCAGCGAGATCAGGCGCTCGCCTTCGGTGATGGAGTCGTGCAGTTCTTCTTCGGGCTGGTTGTGGCGCTGGGTGCGGGCGGCCAGGGCGGCCAACACGTCGGCTGCCTGCACCAGGGGGGCGCCGCGCGCCTTGCACAGCGCGGCGCTTTCGATGGCCAGCGCTTCGGTGTGCGCAAAGCGTGCGCTCTGGCGGCGCTGGTCGTCGGCCTCGCGGTGGGTTTGCTCCAGCAGCAGGGCCACGGCGTCGGGGCCGAAGTGGGGCAGGCCGCGCTTTTTGCAGACTTGGGCCACCAGGATGGCGGTGGCGTGGTGCGTGGCGGGGGTGGCGGCAAAGTGGTCTGAAAAATCCACCTTCACGCGGAAGCGGCGTGCGGCGTCGGGGTCGGCGTCCTGCAGGGCGTAGTACTCGTCCACCGATCCGATCAGCACGATCTTCACATCCACATCCACCGGCTCGGGCTGCAGCGCCACGGCGCCACCGGGGCCATGGCCTGGGCCGCCGCCGCCTTCCTCGATCTGCAGGCGGCCGCAGCGCAAAAAGCGGCGCAGGCGCTGCCACAGGCCTTCTTCGGCAGCCAGGTCGTGCAGGTGCAGCAGGATGAAGCCGCCATGCGCCTTGAGCAGGCTGCCCGCGTGGATGCCGGTGTGGTCGGCCTGCACGGTGTCGGCGTCCGAGCCATGTTCGATGCTGCCAAACAGCGTGCGCTGGGTGGGGTTGTCTTCCACCACCACGGGGGCGGCGGTGCGGCCGTGGTTGTCCACCACCAGGTTCACCTGGCAGCGGGCCAGCAGGTCGCCCTGCGCGTCCTTGCGGTCGTCTTCGGCGTCGGTGCCCTGGTCGCCACCGCGTTCGGTATCCAGGGGCTCGAACAGGTCGATGTCCCCCAGCACCGCCTGCTCCACCTGGTCGAGCCAGTGGGTGAGCTTGACGGTGTCCTTGATCTGCTTGCGCAGGCCCTGGCGGATGTCGTGCAGGGCGTGTTCCACCAGGGGCTTGATGGTCTGGCGGCGCAGGGCGGCCAGGGCGTCGTCGCGGGTGCGCTCCAGCGGGCGGGCGGCCTCAAGAAAACGGGCGATCTCGGTGCGCAATTCGTGTTCGGCGGCGTCGATCTCGGCGCGGCGCTCGCGCGGCAGGGCGCGGGCTTCGGCTTCGGTCAGCGGCTGGCCCTTGGGGCCGGTGAGGGTGAACACCATCTGCCCGCCGTCGCGCGACAGGCGGAACTGGCGGGCCTCGGCGAATGCGTCGAGCACCGCAAAGGCTTCGGCCTCTTGCGTTTGCCAGGTTTTTTCGATGCGCTCGGCCTCCGCTTTGAAGTCGGCGGCGGCCAGGCGTTTGGGGATGTCGGCTTGCAGGCTGCGCGCCATGTCGGCCAGGCCTTGGCGCAGCTGGCGGCCCTGGCCTGCGGGCAGGCGCAGGGCGCGGGGGCGGTCGGGCTGGTCGAAGTTGTGCAGGTAGCACAGGTCGGGCGGCACGGCGCGCTGGCTGGCTGCCGCCTGCATGGCCTGGCGCAGCAGCGATGCGCGCCCGCTGCCCACTTCGCCCAGCACAAACAGGTGGTAGTCGGGCTGGTGCAGGCCCAGGCCAAACTGCGCAGCGGCCTGGGCGCGCTCCTGGCCGATCCAGGGCAGGGGCAGGTCTTGCAGTTCGGCCGTGCTGGCAAAGCCCAGCGTGGCGGGGTCAATGGTCAGCCGCAGCTGGTGGGGGGCGAGGGCAAAGGCGGGCATCGGTGCGGAATGTGGGTGGGGGCAGGCCGCAGCGCCGGGCGGTGCGCATGGCGCGGTGGTTGGGCGCGGTGGTGGGGCGTTGTGGCCTTCAAAATATGAGTAAAAAAGGCCGTCTGCGCGCGATGGATATGCCTTTTAAGCTATCGAAATAATAGTAAACGATCAATGCGCCACGGGGCAGGCCCCGGCGGGGGCGCCCCCGGCTTGCGCGTGGCTGCGTGCGTCGGCCAGGGCGGCGGCGGTGGGCACCTCGGTGGGCCAGCCCGCCAGGTGCTGCTGGGCCACGCGGCTCAGGGCGGTGATCCAGTAGTTGTTGTCGTTCAGGCAGGGGATGTAGTGAAACTCCTGCCCGCCCGCGTGCAAAAAGGCCTCGCGCACTTCCATGTTGATTTCTTCCAGCGTCTCCAGGCAGTCGCTGGTGAAGCCGGGGCACACCACATCCACCCGCCGTGTGCCCGCCTTGCCCAGCGCCTCGATGGTGGGCTGGGTGTAGGGCTCCAGCCATTTGGCCTTGCCAAAGCGCGACTGGAAGGTGATGCGAAAGCGCTCCTCGCGCAGGCCCAGGCGCTCGGCCAGCAGGCGGCCGGTCTTGCGGGCCTCGCAGTGGTAGGGGTCGCCCAGGTGCAGGGTGCGTTCGGGCACGCCATGAAAGCTCATCACCAGCTGGTCGGGCTGGCCGTGGTGCTTCCAGTGGGTTTCGATGGTGCGGGCCAGGGCGTCGATGTAGCCGGGGGCATCGTGGTAGCGGTTCACAAACCGCAGCTCAGGCACGTTGCGCGTGCGTGCGGCCCAGGTGTAGACGGCGTCAAACACGCTGGCCGTGGTGGTGGCCGAATATTGCGGGTACAGCGGCAAGATGAGGATGCGCGTGGCGCCCTCGGCCTTGAGGGCATCGAGCTGGCTGGCGATGGACGGGTTGCCGTAGCGCATGGCGTGGCGCACCAGCACGGCGTGGCCTGCCTCGCCCAGCCAGCCCCGCAGCAGCGTGGCCTGCTTGGCCGTCCAGTGCGCCAGGGGCGAGCCCTCGGGCGTCCAGATGCTCGCGTATTTGGCGGCAGATTTGGCGGGGCGCGTGCGCAGGATGATGCCGTGCAGGATGGGCCACCACAGCAGCTTGGGGATCTCTACCACGCGGTGGTCGCCCAGGAACTGGGCCAGATAGCGGCGCACGGCGGGTGCGGTGGCTTCGTCGGGTGTGCCCAGGTTGCACAGCAGCACGGCGGTGCGGTCGGCCTGGCCGTGGGTGTAGGGGGGTTCGGGGGCAAAGGTGGAGGGCATGGCCCGATTGTGGCAAATGGGCCGGGCCTTGGCGGGCACGCGGGATCTGCAGCACATCCGCTGGTTACCGTCGGGTATTCTTGCCGCACCATGACCGCCCCCCAGCCCCAACCCATCGCGCCTGCGCAGGCATCCGCCCCGCAGCTGGACACCTCCTGCATCCGCGCCATCTCCATCGACCTGGACGACACGCTCTGGCCCATCTGGCCGACCATCACGCGGGCTGAGCGCGTGCTGCTGGACTGGCTCACGCACCATGCGCCCGCCACGGCGGCGCTGTTCTCCAGCACCGAATCGCTGCGCGCCATCCGCAACCAGATGGTGGCGCTGCGGCCTGACCTGCTGCACGACCTGAGCGCGCTGCGGCGCGAGTCCATCCGCCTGGCGCTGACACAGGCGGGTGACGAGCCCGCGCTGGCCGAGCCGGCGTTTGACCTTTTTTTTGCCGAGCGCATGCGCGTGGAGCTGTTTGACGATGCGCACGACACGCTGGCTTTTTTGTCGGCGCGCTACCCGGTGGTGGCGGTGTCCAACGGCAATGCCGATGTGCACCGCATCGGCATCGGCCACTACTTTCGCCACAGCATCAGCGCGTCGGAGTTTGGCGTGGCCAAGCCCGATGCGCGCATCTTCCATGCCGCCGCCACGGCGGCCGAGGTGCTGCCCCATGAGGTGCTGCATGTGGGCGACGACGCCACGCTGGATGCGCAGGGCGCGCTGAACGCGGGCATGCAGGCCGTGTGGATCAACAGCGCCAGCCACCCCTGGCCGCACGACGACACACCGCCCCATGCCACGGTGGACAGCCTCAC
>CAYXSL010000181.1:0-9099 GCA_964466605.1 uncultured Verminephrobacter sp. | reverse complement strand
TGTTCGGCATGGTGCTGGTGATCGGCATCGTGGTGGACGACGCCATCGTGGTGGTCGAGAACGTCGAGCGCATCATGAGCGAAGAAGGCCTGTCGCCGCTGGAGGCCACGCGCAAGGCCATGCGGCAGATCTCGGGCGCCATCATCGGCGTGACCGTGGTGCTGATCTCGGTGTTCGTGCCCCTGGCGTTCTTCGCAGGCTCTACCGGCAACATCTACCGCCAGTTCTCGGCCGTGATGGTGGCCTCCATCGGCTTCTCGGCCTTCATGGCGCTGTCGCTCACGCCTGCGCTGTGCGCCACGCTGCTCAAGCCCGTAGAAGCGGGCCACCACCACGAAAAGACCGGCTTCTTCGGCTGGTTCAACCGGGGGTTCTCGCGCACCGCCAAGGGCTACGAGGGTTTTGTGGGCCGCATGCTCAAGCGCGCCACGCGCTACCTGATCATCTACGCCGCTATCGTGGGCGCCGTGGCCGTGGTCTACATGCGTCTGCCCACTTCGTTCCTGCCGAGCGAAGACCAGGGCAACATCATCGTCAACGTGCAACTGCCACCGGGCGCCACGCAAGAGCGCACGCTGGCCGTGATGGAACAGGTCGAAGGCTTCATCCTCAAGCAACCCGAAGTGCAAAGCATGGTCGGCGTGCTGGGCTTCAGCTTCTCGGGCCAGGGGCAGAATGCTGCACTGGCGTTTGTGACCCTCAAGGACTGGAGCGAACGCCATGGCCCCGGCCAATCGGCGCAGGACGTGGCCAACCGCGCGTTTGGCGGGCTGATGGGCATCCGCGACGCGTTCATCTTCCCGCTGAGCCCGCCGCCCATCCCCGAGCTGGGCAACGCCAGCGGCTTTACCTTCCGCCTGCAGGACCGGGGCGGTGCCGGGCACGAAGCCCTGGTGCAGGCGCGCAACCAGCTCTTGGGCATGGCATCGCAAAGCAAGGTGCTCACCCAGGTGCGCCCGGACGGGCTGGAAGACGCGCCCCAGCTGCAGATCGACATCGACCGCGACAAGGCCAACGCCCTCGGCGTGCCGTTCGACGCGATCAATTCGGCACTGTCCACCGCACTCGGCTCCAGCTACGTGAATGACTTCCCGAACCGGGGCCGCCTGCAACGGGTGGTGGTGCAGGCCGACGCACCGGCCCGCATGCAGCCGGACGACCTGCTCAAGATCAATGCCGCCAACAGCCAGGGCAAGCCCGTGCCGCTGTCGGCATTTGCCACCACCCGCTGGGTGAACGGCGCGCAGCAGACGGTGCGCTACAACGGCTACCCGGCCATGCGCATCTCGGGCGCGCCCGCGCCCGGGTTCAGCACCGGCGCCGCCATGGCCGAGATGGAAAAGCTCGCCAAGCAGCTGCCCGCAGGCTTCGGCTTCGAATGGACCGGCCAGTCGCGCGAAGAAAAGCTCGCGGGCGCGCAGTCGCTGATCCTCTACAGCTTTGCCATCCTGGCCGTGTTCCTGTGCCTCGCAGCGCTGTATGAAAGCTGGTCGATCCCGCTGGCGGTGATCCTGGTCGTGCCCCTGGGCGTGCTGGGCGTGCTGCTGGCCACGCTGATGCGGGGCTATGCCAATGACGTGTACTTCCAGGTGGGCCTCATCACCATCATTGGCCTGTCGGCAAAGAACGCCATCCTGATCATCGAATTTGCCAAGGACCTGCAGGCCCAGGGCAAGGGCGTGATCGAGTCGGCGCTGGCGGCTGCCCACCTGCGGTTCCGCCCCATCATCATGACCTCCATGGCCTTCGGGCTGGGCGTGCTGCCGCTGGTTATCGCCTCAGGGGCCGGCTCGGCCAGCCAGCGCGCCATCGGCACCGGCGTGCTGGGTGGCATGGTCACAGGTACGGCGCTGGCCGTGTTTTTTGTGCCCGTGTTCTTCGTGGTGGTGCGCAGCCTGTTCAAGGGCAGCGCACGCCAGGCCGAGATGAACCGCCGCCATGCAGAAGAAGCAGGAGTTGGAACCTATGACTGATCCCCGCAGCACCCGTCTCGCACTCACAGCGGCAGCGGTTGCGCTGCTGCTCGCGGGCTGCTCGTTTGTCCCCACCTACGAGCGCCCGGCAGCCCCTGTGCCGACAGCCTATGCCATGGCACCCACCGCTGCCGCAGGTGCCGCCCAGGGCCCGGGCGCCACGGCGCCCTGGCAGGACTACTTTGCCGATCCCCGCCTGCGCCAGCTGATCGACGCCGCACTGGCCAACAACCGCGACCTGCGCGTGGCCATGCTCAACGTCGAGCAGGCGCGCGCCACCTACCAGGTGCGCCGTGCCGACCAATACCCGGGTGTGGGCCTGGCCGCCAACGCCAGCCGCGCACCCGCCACGGGCACGGGCAACCTGACCAATTCATTCAGCGTCGGGCTGGCCGTATCGGCGTGGGAGATCGACTTCTTTGGCCGCATCGCCAGCCTCAAGGAACAGGCCCTGGCCCAGTACCTTGCCACCGAGGAAGGCCGCAACGCCGCCCAGGTCAGCCTGGTGGCGGCCGTCGCCAACGGCTGGCTGACCCTGCTGGCCGATGAAGAGCTGCTGGACCTGTCGCGCCAGACCCTCGCCTCGCGCGAAGAATCGGTGCGGCTGACCAAAATGCGCCTGGACGCTGGTGTGGCTTCCGAGCTGGACTTCCGCCAGGCCGAATCCCTCACCCAGGCAGCCCGCGCCACGCTGGCACAGCAGCAGCGCCAGCGCGCGCTCGATGAAAACGCCCTGGCCCTGCTGCTGGGCCAGGCGCTGCCCGATGACCTCCGCGCCAGCCTGGCGGGGGGCAAGCTCGCCGATGCACCCGCCATGGCCCCGCTGCCCCCTGGCCTGCCGTCGGAACTGCTCACCCGCCGACCCGATATCCGCCAGGCCGAGCAGCAACTGGTGGGTGCCAACGCCAACATTGGCGCCGCCCGCGCCGCGTTTTTCCCGCGCATCTCGCTGACGGCCCAGGCGGGCACCGCCAGCGGCGAGCTGTCGGGGCTGTTCAAGAATGGCTCCTGGGGCTTCACGATCGCGCCATCGCTGCTGCTGCCGATCTTTGATGCGGGCCGCAACCAGGCCAATCTGGAAAGCGCGCAGGCCAGCCGCGGCATCGCCGTGGCGCAGTACGAAAAAGCCATCCAGACCGCGTTCCGCGAAGTCTCGGACGCCCTCGCGGGGCAGGCCACGCTGGGCGAGCAGGCCCTGGCCCAGCAGCGGCAGGCTGAGGCCGAAAGTGCGCGTCTGCAACTGGCCGACCTGCGCTACCGCAATGGGGTGTCCAGCTACCTGGACCTGCTGGACGCCCAGCGCTCCCTGTTCGCGGCCCAGCAGGCCGTGGTGCAGGTGCGGCTGGCGCAGCTGCAAAACCAAGTGGCGCTGTACAAGGCCCTGGGCGGCGGCGCCCCGGCGCTCACGCAGTCCAGCTCCTGATTGATGCGCTGAGGCATCGCCCCACGTGCCGCCCTGCCCGCCCATGCCATGGGTGACGGGTTGTACGCGGGCGACACCGGCCCCCTCGGGCGGGGCGCACAGCCGAAGTTCCCGGGGGCGTAGATATAATTTAAGGTTGATTTCATCAAAGCCCCCCGATAACCAGAGGACGTCATGAGCGACAACCACCACGAAGAAGCGCACACCGGCCCCATCAAGACTCCCAAGCAGCTGCTGCTGGCGAGTTTTTTCTCGTTCGTGATCCCGATCTTTGCCATCATCGGCTTGGTCATCTACGTGACGTCCGCCGACAAGCCTGCCGCTGGCGCCGTCAACCCCGAGAAGGCCATCGCCGAGCGCATCCAGAAGGTGGGCATGGTGGAAGTGCGTGACGCCAACCGCCCCCTCAAGAGCGGCGAAGAAGTCTTCAAGGCCCAGTGCACGGCCTGCCACACATCGGGCGCGGCGGGTGCCCCCAAGGTGGGTGACGCAGCCGCCTGGTCGGCCCGCATCAAGACCGGCTTCGAGACCCTGGTCCAATCTGCACTGAAGGGCAAGGGCGCCATGGCCCCCCAAGGTGGCGGCGACTTCAATGACACCGAAATCGCCCGCGCCGTGGCCTACATGGCCAACGCCAGCGGTGGCAAGTTCGACGAACCTGCCGCCCCTGCGGCTGCCGGTGGTGATGCCGCAGCGGCAGCCGCCCCCGCCGCTTCGCGCTGATTCAGCAGCCCAATCCCGCCGTCGCCCGGCCACCAGTGTGGTGGGCGAGCAACCCCACCGGGAGTTGCTTGCAGCTCCCGGCCGACTGCACGCCATTCATAAAGCAGCGGTCTGGGGGCTCACAGGTTGCAATGACTGGCGCCGCTGACCAATCAAGAAGCCGACGCATGCGTCGGCTTTTTTGTGGGCGCGGCCCACGGCCCCACCCCCGTTGTTCACTGGCCCTCACCCGCCTCCTGCCGCCCCGCAGTGCGCGCCTGCGGGCTGGGCACATAGCGGTACCGGGCCGGGAGGTCACTGGCCTGCACCTCCTGCAGCGGCCAGCGGCCCGACTCCACCGCCTCGGCGGCCAGGGCCACATCCATGCTGTGCACCAGGCCCACGCCCCAGGCCGTGGCCAGGTACAGCCGCCCCTGCGCGTCCACCAGGGCATCGGCCGCTTCCGCCGCCTGGCCCGTGTGGGACCGCAGGGTCAGGTCGGGCTGAACGCGCCAGATCCAGGGCGTCGCTTCCAGCTCCACGTACACGCGCTGGGGACCATTCTGGAAGAACCACTGCCCCTCCAGATCGGCCTCGTAGTTGCGGGCGATGAAGGCGATGAGCTTGTCATGCTCCAGCAATGCCCCTTTGCTTTGCGGGAAGGGTCCCGCCGCCTGCGTGGCGTCGTCACGCAGGAACCAGCGGCCCCGCGCGTCCAGCCCCAGCCAGCCATAGCAGTGCGGCACGTTGGGCCATTTGGCCAGGGCCTGTTTGACGATGTCATCCATGGGCCGATTGTCCTCCCTGGTTGCCCCCTGCCCCGGCCTGCTCGGCCAGCCAGCCGCCCACGGCCTCGGGCATGGCACGCACATGGCCGGGCGGGCGCCCGCGAGGAAAGCCCACATGCCCGCCGTGCGCCGGTTGCCAGAGCGTGACGCAGCGGCCCACCTCGTGCGCCCCGGGCAGGCTTTCCGCAGGCACAAACGGGTCGTTGCGGGCGTTGACCACCAGCGCAGGGATGCGGATCTGGTGCAGCAGCGGCTTGGCCGAAGCGCGCAGCCAGTAGTCCTCGGTGTTGCGGTAGCCGTGCACCGGTGCGGTGAACACGTTGTCGAAGGCATAGAGGTCCCGCGCGGCCAGCAGCGCCTGGCGGTCGAACAGCCCCGGGTGCTGGGCCAGCTTCTGCAGCGCCTTGGGCACCAGGGTGCGCATGAACATGCGGGTGTAGACCTGCCGGTTGAAGCCGCGCCCGATGGCGCGCCCACCGGCCGCCAGATCGATGGGCGAACACACGGCGGCCACCGCATCGGCGCTGCGCGCGGCGTCCGTGCCCACCTCGGCCGCCCAGCGCAGCAGCGCATTGCCCCCGAGCGACACCCCGGCCGCCATCAGCGGCCCGGTGTGCATGCCCCGCAGCCGCTGCAGCATCCAGCCGATCTCGGCATGGTCGCCCGAGTGGTAGGCGCGCGGCGCGCGGTTGATCTCGCCGCTGCAGCCCCGGAAGTGCGGCAGCGCGCAGGCCCAGCCGCGCTGGCGCGCGAGGTCGGCAAAGGCCTCGCTGTAGTGGCTGCGCGAGGAGCCCTCCAGGCCGTGGAACACCACCAGCAGCGGGCGCGGCACGTGCGCGTCGATACCGTCCTGCAGGAAGTCCACGTCCACAAAATCGCCGTCGGGTGTGTCCCAGCGCTCGCGGCGGTACTCTGGCCGGGGGCCGAGCACGCGGCGCGCGTACAGCGCGGGCCAGATCGTCTGCAGCTGCCCGCCGGGCAGCCATCGAGGCGCTACATATTTCATAGCTATCAGGGCAATACCATCGCGCGCAAAGGCACAAAAAAGCTCAAAATTTCTCCGCTTTGCTGCTCTCAGTGCAGCACGGGCCGCTGGGCCGCCACCACCTGCGCATCGGGCGCTGCGCCGGGGCTGGCATGGTGGGCCACCATGCGCCAGCCTTCGGGGGTCTTGTGGTACACGTTGGTGGCCAGCACCACCGCCTGGTGCAGGCCGTCGGGCAGCATCACCTCCACCTGTTCGGCCACGCTGTGCACGGCACTCGACAGTGCCACCACCCGGTGTACCTGCACCGGCCGTGCACGCACCGTGCCGTTCGCAAACATCGACTCGAAGGCCGCACGGATCGCACCCGCGCCCAGCAGGCGCGGCCCGCCGGGATGCACGCAGACGATGTCGTCCTCGTCGGCCCAGCACGACATCAGCAGGTCGATGTCGCCGCGCTGCAGGGCTTCGTAGAACGCAGATTCGGTGTCATCCGACGAGCCACCGAGGGTGGCGGCTTTGGAGCGGGCGCGGGGCATGGTCGTTCAGCAGCGATGGGTGGGGTGGAACAGGCAGGCGGGGCCAGAGCAGCAGCACCGGCCAGGCGGCTATTGTGCGTTCAGCGTGCCGCTTTCTCGCCGGGCCGGGGCAATGGCCGGGGTCTTTGGCAGGCCACCGGCCCCACAGTCCCACCCAACGGACCTCCCCACCTCGCCGCCCGGCCAGGTTTCTGGCACATTCGCCCCATTCTCCTTTTTCTCTACTTTTTTTGGCGGAAACCCCATGAAGATGATGCAACGCCTTCTTGCCCTGTGCACCCTGTTGCTGGCCACGCTGGCCCTGGGCGGCTGCGGCTACAACGACTTCCAGCGCCTGGACGAGCAGACCAAGGCCGCCTGGAGCGAAGTGCTCAACCAGTACCAGCGCCGTGCCGACCTCGTGCCCAACATCGTCGCCACCGTCAAGGGCGAGGCGAATTTCGAACAGGAGACGCTGACCCGCGTGGTCGAGGCCCGCGCCAAGGCCACGGCGATCCAGGTTACGCCCGAAACCCTGAACAACCCCGAGGCATTCAACAAGTTCCAGCAGGCCCAGGGCGAGCTGTCGGGCGCGCTGTCGCGGCTGATGGCGGTGTCCGAGCGCTACCCCACCCTGCAGGCCAACCAGGGCTTTCGCGACCTGCGCGTGACGCTGGAGGGCACGGAGAACCGCATCACCGTGGCCCGCAACCGCTACATCCAGACGGTGCAGGACTACAACGTGCTGGCGCGCAGCTTCCCCACCAACCTCACGGCCATGGCGTTCAGCTACGCGCCCAAGCCCAGCTTCACCGTGGCCAACGAGGCGCAGATCAGCGTGCCCCCCACCGTGGACTTTGGCGCCTCCAAAGCCAAGCCCTGATGCCCCCTGGCTGCCCCCCTGTTCACAGCAGAAATCTGAAGAAAATATGCCTCTTGCGCGCATTGGACGGGCACTGATAGCTATATTATTTATAGCAATCACACCCTTTTGCGCCTGGGCCCAGGGCGGGCTGCAACCCATCCCGCCCCTCACCGGCCACGTCATCGACCAGACGGGCACCCTGAGCGCGGCAGACACCCTGGCCCTCGAATCCCAGCTGGCCGCGCTGGAGCAGACCCGGGGCGCACAGGTGGTCGTGCTGATGGTGGCCAGCACGGCGCCCGAGGACATTGCCGCCTTTGCCAACCGCGTCGGCAACCACTGGAAGATCGGCCGCCGGGACGTGGGCGACGGCGTGCTGGTGCTGGTGGCCAAAAACGACCGCAAGATGCGTATCGAGGTGGCCAAGGCACTGGAAGGGGCCATCCCCGACATCGCCGCCGCCCGCATCATCGACAGCGCGATGAAGCCGCGATTTCAGCAAAACGACTACGCGGGAGGCTTGGGCGCAGCGGCCACACAACTTGCAGCGCACATCAGCGCGGAGGCCCTGCCACCGCCCGAGGCCGAGCACACGCCCCAGGGCATCAAGGACCACAGCTTTTTTGACTGGACCGATTTCGCCATCTTCCTGTTCTTTGGCGTGATGGTGGCCGGGCCCGTGGCCCGGAGCATTTTTGGAAGCGCGCTGGGCGGGCTGCTGGTGGGCGGCGGGGTCGGGGTGCTGGCGTTTGTGTTCACCGCCAGCCTGTTGCTGTCCGTGGGGGCGGGCGTGATTGCGCTGCTCTACACCTGGATCTTCGGGGGCGGCAGCGCACCGGTGGCACTCGGCCAGGGCGGTGGGTCGTCCGGGAGCTGGGGGCACGGCAGCAGCGGTGGTGGCGGCTACAGCAGCAGCGACAGCGGAGGATTCAGCTCCGGCGGCGGTGGCGATTTTGGCGGCGGCGGCGCGTCGGGAGACTGGTGATGGGTGGCAGCAACGGCAAAGAACTTTCTCTTGGCACGCTGAGCGCACTGCGGCGCCTGCTGCAGCACCGGTGGACCGAAGCCGCCTCCCGCCGCGCCCTGTCGCCCCAGGTCTTGCATCGCGTGGGCGCGCAGGTCAGCGCCAGCGAGCAGCGACACACGGGTCAGATCCGGGTCGTGGCCGAGGCGAGCTTGCCCTGGAGCTACCTGCGCCGCCGGGCCAGCCCGCGCGAACGCGCCATCATGCTGTTCAGCAAATACCGGGTGTGGGACACCGAGCACAACAACGGCGTGCTGATTTATCTGCTGATGCCCGAACATGCCATCGAAATCGTGGCCGATCGGGGTCTGGCACGGCATGTTCCGCCCCAGGAATGGCAAGGGCTGGTGCGGCAGATGTCCGCCCATTTCCAGCAATTGCAGTACGAAGAGGGCCTGATCCAGACCATTGATGCCGTCTCGCAGCACCTCGCCCGGCATTTCCCCCGCTCGGGCGATGCCGAGCAGGTCAATGAGCTTCCGGATACTCCGGCGGGGCCGTCAAGGGCCTAGCCCCGGGCGCCCGCCCACCGGAAAACCTTTCTGCCGGTCGTCCCGCCCTCTGGGGCAGCCGTGCTCTCCACCTGCAATCCCGAGACCGCCCATCCGTTGGTGCCCCGGTCTGGCATTTTGATTTGCCTCCGGCTTTTCTTACCAAGAAAGGTATTTACACCTTCGCACTTCACTGCGGGCCTGCGGTCGCGCGCAATGGACAACCATTGTTTCCAATACTGGAACAGTCAGTTCGCGACTGAGTGGTTTTTCTCTGAACACCATCGGCGTACAGTTCAACCCATCGATGAGCCGAACCCGCAAGGCGAC
>CAYXSL010000180.1:0-9146 GCA_964466605.1 uncultured Verminephrobacter sp. | reverse complement strand
CCGTCTACTTCCACGGCTTCAAGGCCAAACAAGTCTTGCTCGATTGGGGCTGGCAGGAATTCGACCCCAAGAAATGGCAGGACCTGCCAGACGGCTCCATCTGCGTGATGGACGAGTGCCAAAACGAATTTCCGGCCAAGATTCAGGGCGAGTTGCCCGACTACATCAACGCCGTGGCACAGCACCGCCGCCGCCGTGGCTTTGACTTCTGGATGATCACGCCGCACCCGAGCTTGATCCATGTGAACATCCGGCGCCTGATCGAGTCGCCTAGCTGGCACCGGCACCTCAAACGCACCGCAGGCGCGGCCATGGTGAGCGAACTCAAGTTCAACTTTGCTGAACTAAAGTGCGAGCAACCTAACTCCGGTGCCCGTGGCGTCGTCGGCATGCGGGCGTATCCCAAGGAGGTGTATGACTGGTACGAATCGGCCAGCCTCCACACCGCAAAGGTACGCATTCCAAAGCAGATTTGGGTACTCGCGGTTTGTGCCGTGCTGATACCCGCGCTTGGCCTTTATGCCGCGAGCAAGGTTTATGGCAACGCCACAAAGCAGACCAAGCAACAGGACGCTACGCAAGGCACGCCCCCACCAGGTCAAAACGTGCCAGGCACAACGCCACGTGAACGCCAGAAACTCACCGCTGACGAGTACATAGCTGACCGCGTTGCGCGCTTGGGGGACTTCCCGCACACCGCCCCGGCCTATGACGATGTGACCAAACCCACTGAGGCGCCATACCCTGCCGCCTGTGTCCAGATGGGTAAAACCTGCAAGTGCTACACCCAGCAAGCCACGCTCTTGCAAGTGAGCGGCCCCGTGTGCCTTCAGATCGTGGCGCAAGGATTCTTTATGGATTGGAAAGCCCAAAGCAAGGGCGATGGCGAACGCCGCGACAGGGGCGATTACAGGCCACCTCCCGGCATGCTCCCTGCGCCGCAGCAAGTGGCCCAAGCGGCGCCCATGCGCTCCCTGCCAGCACCCATGCCAGCGGCCAAGCCTGAGCCCATCAAAACTACGTCCGAATGGGCGCAGGGCCTCGCAGCGCGTAATGCCCAGGTGCGCTCAAGCCTGATCGAATGACACGCACGGCCATCCTGTTCTGAGAGACAGATCGGGGCCCCGAGAACGAAGCCCTAGTGGCGTAGTGGTGGGGTCGGGGTATGGGGTGACAAACCCCATGGAGGACTGCAATGCAACCCTTGCCCGACCTTTCATAGCGGCATGTCATTTCACCTTGCATTTTGTGACGCGCGGCTACACTCATTCACAGGAGGATTCATGCATAGGCGTTCGTTTCAAACCGAGGATGAGGGCTCGTTTCTCTTGGACGTTTTCAAGATCGCCCTCGGCGTCTTTATCGGCAGTCTGGCCGCTGTGTTCACCTACGAGGCAATCGTGGCCTTTCGAGCAGAGCAGGCAGTGCGCAAAGCCTTGCAGGAGACAAAGGCGCAAGCTGATCGGATGAATGCTGAGGCGGCTAAGAGAAGCCAACATGAGGCCCTTGAGCGCCAGGAAGCGGAGCAGAGAGCGGAGCAGGTCCGCAACGCTCGCGCCCTTGCTGCACGCCTTGAGGCTGAGCGACAAGCGCGCAGGGATGCCGCGTGGTCGAAGTTCTATCAGCCATCGCCTTCCTGCAAGACTGATTCAGGCACTACTGCTTGCGCGAACGAATACATGGCCGCGCGCAAGCGTTTTGACAGCCAGTACGTAGACCGTTGACCGTCTACGGCTACGCCCGAGTTTCCACCACTGAACAGAACACAGCGGCACAGCTAGCGGCCTTCCGTCGGGCGGGCATTGAAAAGGTTGTTCAGGAAAAGCGCTCGGCGGTGAAGAACCGCCCGGAGCTGGACAAGCTGTTGACCGCCATGGTCAAGGGCGATGTTCTTGTCGTCTACAAGCTTGATCGGCTAGCCCGCTCCGTGTCCCATTTCGTGAAGGTGTTTGAACACCTGAAAGGGAAGGGCGTTGGCTTCCGGTCGTTGACTGAGTCAATCGAAACTGACACGCCACAGGGGCGCATGTTCCTGCATCTGCTGTCAGCTTTCGCAGAGTTTGAGCGTGAATTGATCCGGGAACGGTGCCTCGCTGGTCAGCGAGCAGCTCGGGCCGCTGGCAAAACTTGGGGCCGAAAGCGGGCCCTATCTGATGAAGACGTGGCCCAGGCGGCGGCGTGCTGGCGCTCCGGCTGGTACGACCAACGCACTCTTGCGGATATGCTGGGCGTTTCCATCAGTAGCCTACGCGACCACATCCACCGCCACGAAGGTCGGGGGCGCTGGGCGAAAACGCGATTACAAAAGTAAAATCATTCCATGCTCGATGACCGCGCCAAGTTGTTGCTCAAAGCCCTGGTCGAGCGCTATATCGCCGATGGACAGCCCGTGGGGTCCCGCACCCTGTCCAGGGCGTCCGGCCTGGATTTGTCGCCCGCCACGATCCGCAATGTCATGGCGGACCTGGAGGAGCTGGGGCTGATCGCAAGTCCCCACACTTCGGCGGGGCGAATCCCCACGGCGCGGGGTTACAGGCTGTTCGTGGACACCATGCTGACCGTGCAGCGGGATCCGTTGACGGCACCCCAGCTTGCGCCCGAGCAGCCGCAGAAGGTGATTGCCAATGCCGCGCAATTGCTGTCTAACCTGTCGCAGTTTGTGGGCGTGGTGATGGCACCCCGGCGCACTTCGGTGTTCCGCCATATCGAATTCTTGAGGCTCTCCGAGCGGCGCTTTCTGGTCATCATCGTCTCGCCCGAGGGCGATGTGCAGAACCGGGTGATCTTCACCGAGGCCGACTATTCCCAGTCGCAGCTCATCGAAGCCTCCAATTTCCTGAACGCGCACTACGCGGGGCTCGCGATGGAGCAGGTGCGCGAGCGCCTGAAGTCCGAGGTGGATGTGCTACGCGGAGAGATCGCATCGCTCATGCAGGCAGCGGTGAACGTCGGGTCCGAAGTGCTGTCGGAGGCGCAGGATGCCGTAGTCATCTCCGGTGAGCGCAATCTGCTGGCGGTCAGCGATTTTTCCAGCGACATGGGCAACCTGCGACGGGCCTTTGACCTCTTCGAGCAGAAGACCCAGATCCTGCGTTTGCTGGACATCTCCAGCCAGGCCGAAGGTGTGCGCATCTATATCGGTGGCGAGAGCCAGGTCGTGCCTTTTGAAGAGTTGTCCATCGTCAGTGCTCCCTACGAAGTGGACGGAGCGGTGGTGGGCACCCTGGGGGTGATTGGCCCGACACGCATGCCTTACGACAGGATGATCCAGATCGTGGACATCACTTCCAAGCTGGTTTCCAACGCGCTCAGCCACCGCAAGTAAGCCCCTACAATACGGCGCTTGCCCCGTTGTATAGCGCTGGAGCATGGCTTGGGGCGTTAGCTCAGTTGGTTAGAGCAGAGGACTCATAATCCTTTGGTCGTTGGTTCAAGTCCAACACGCCCTACCACCCATCGCTCGCATGGGTGATCGTCACGATCAAGGCCATTTTTCTGCAGCAATGTGCTCTGTTTCTCTTTAGGAGGCCTTGGAGTGCATTACAATCGTGGCTTGCGTTGAATTAGATTTTGTTTGCGATAGTTGCTACCAGGCAAATGCAAATAAAAAGAAGATTTCAAGGGTCGCCAAGAAATCATGCTATAATTCAAAGCTTAGCGGCTGTAGCTCAGCTGGATAGAGTACTTGGCTACGAACCAAGGGGTCGTGGGTTCGATTCCTGCCAGCCGCACCAATGTTTAAAGCCTGCAATCGAAAGATTGCAGGCTTTTTCATTTGTCTGCGCGCTTTGCGCTGATCGGGAGTATCTGGCGATGAGCAAGGCTTTTACCAAAGAGACCGATGGGGCCGACGACGATGAGTTGGCATTGCCGCCGCTGCCTGCTGGAGGCAAGAACTACATCACGCCTGAGGGGTATGCGCGCTTGCGCAATGAGCTGCTCGACCTGATCGACAACGAGCGTCCCAAGATCGTGGATGTGGTGCATTGGGCTGCCAGCAACGGTGATCGCTCCGAGAATGGCGACTACCTGTATGGCAAGAAGCGCTTGCGCGAAATTGATAGGCGCATCCGGTTTCTGACCAAGCGACTGGAGATTGCCGAGGTGGTTGATCCCAGCCAGCACGCAGGCAGCGACCAGGTCTTCTTTGGCGCGAAGGTGACCTACCTGGATGATGAGGGTATCGAGCGCACCATCACCATCATGGGCATTGACGAAGCCGATAGCCGTGAATCGCAGGTCAGCTGGATTTCCCCGGTGGCGCGCGCGCTGCTCAAGGCCCGTGTAGGGGATGAGGTTCAGCTGCCCACCCCCGGGGGCGTTCGCCATCTAGAGGTGGTGGAGGTCCGCTACCCGCCGCCACGTCCTCTGGCATAGCGCCCTGCGCGCGGGCGGTGGCTGTTGTCGCAGCCTTTTTTTGTGCCGAGTGCCTTGCGTGCGCCGGGTTCTCAGGCCTGGGGGGTGATCCGGGCCGCCCGGATGACGGCCTGTGTGCGGCGCAGGTTGCGCAGGGCCACTTCCAGATGGGCCTGGTCGCGTACGGCAATGATGAAGCGCAGGTCGGTGGTGTCGAGCGCCGCCTCGTCGTCCATGTCTACATGGGTGATGTCGGCCTCGGAATTCGCCAGCTCTGCTGCCACGCGCGCCAGCACGCCTTTGCCATTGGTGACGGTGACCACCACGCCGGTTTCAAACATGCGCGTGGGCTCGTCCGACCAGTCCACGGCAATGAAGCGTTCGCTGTCCTTGTGCTGGAGCCGCTTGGCCACGCCGCAATGCACGTTGTGCACCACCAGGCCTTCGCCCCGGCCCAGGTAGCCGACGATGCTGTCGCCGGGCACCGGGCGGCAGCAGGGTGCGTACTGCACCGATGCGTTCTCGCTGCCATCGAGCGTGACCGCGCCTTGTGACAGGGTTTCGTGCGAGGTGTAGCGCTCGCGGGTCATGAGCAAGGCATCGGGGCGATGGCCGTGCTCCGACATCAGCACCATGAGGCGCTTGGCCACGATGCTGGCTATGCGCTTGCCCAGGCCCAGGTCGGTCATGAGTTCGCTGCGGCTGCGGTTGCCGGTAAAGCGCAGCAGCTTGTCCCACAGGGGTTGGGTGTCTGCGTTCAGGGGGGGCAACTGCTCCAGGCCTTCGGCGCGAATGGCTTGCGTCAGCAGCTTCTCGCCGAGGCCTTCCGACTCTGTCTGCGCCAGGGTCTTGAGGTAGTGGCGAATCTTCGATCGGGCGCGCCCGGTGCGCACGAACCCGAGCCACGCCGGATTGGGCGTGGAGACGGGGGCTGTGATGATCTCGACCACATCGCCGTTCTTGAGTTCGGTGCGCAGCGGCACCTGCTCGTTGTTGATCTTGGCGGCCGTGGTGCGGTCGCCCACGTTGCTGTGGATCGCGTAGGCAAAATCCACCACCGTGGCGCCGCGGGGCAGGGCCATGATCTGGCTCTTGGGCGTGAACACGTATACCGCGTCGGGGAACAGGTCCACCTTCACATGGTCCCAGAACTCGGCGGCGTCGCGCGTCTCGTTCTGGATGTCCAGCAGCGACTGCAGCCACTTGGTGCCCAGTCGCTCGGCCGAGGTGCCGTCGCCATCCTGGGCCTTGTACAGCCAGTGCGCTGCCACGCCAGCCTCTGCGATCACGTGCATCTCGTCGGTACGCATCTGGAACTCAATGTTCACGCCCGAAGGGCCCACGAGGGTGGTGTGCAGCGACTGGTAGCCATTGAGCTTGGCAATGGCAATATGGTCCTTGAATTTGCCGGGCACCGGCTTGTACATCTGGTGCAGCACCCCGAGCGCCGTGTAGCAGTCGGTCACGGTGGGGACGATCACCCGGAAACCGTAGATGTCCGTGACCTGCGCAAAGCTCAGGTGCTTAAGGTCCATCTTCTGGTAGATAGCGTAGAGGGTCTTCTCGCGGCCTGCCAGGCGTACCTTCATGCCGATCTTGGAGAAGGCGGCGTCCACCTCGGTCTGCACTTTTTGCACCAGATCCCGGCGGCGGTTGCGCGACTTGTTGACGGCCTTGGACAGCGTGGCATAGCGCCAGGGGTGCAGGTGCCGGAAAGACAGGTCCTGCAGTTCTCGGTAGGTCTGGTTCAGCCCCAGGCGGTGGGCAATGGGGGCGTAGATCTCCAGCGTTTCTGATGAGATGCGGCCCCATTTGCTGCGTGGCATATCCGACAGCGTGCGCATGTTGTGCGTGCGGTCAGCCAACTTGATGAGGATGACGCGCACGTCGCGCGCCATGGCCAGCAGCATCTTGCGGAAGGATTCGGCCTGGTTTTCCTCGCGGGTGTTGAACTGCAGCTTGTCGAGCTTGGTCAGGCCGTCCACCAGTTCGGCCACGGGGGCGCCAAAGCGGTCGATCAGATCGGCCTTGGTCACGCCGCAGTCTTCCATGGCGTCGTGCAGCAGGGCGGCCATCAGGGCCTGGGCGTCCAGCTTCCAAGTGGCGCATTGGGCCGCCACGGCGATGGGGTGGGTGATGTAGGGCTCGCCACTGTTGCGCAGCTGGCCCAGGTGGGCTTCGTCGGCAAAACGGTAGGCCTGGCGCACCTGTTCGATGCTGGAGGCGTCTAGGTAGTCCAGGCTGTCTGTCAGTGCGGCAAAGCTGGCCGCAGCCGCATTGGCGGCCGCGGCGGCCGCCGAAAGATTGCCTGCCGTGGGCGGGTCGCCGGGCCGGGGTTGCGTTGCAGAAGGTGAGTTGAGCACCGCGTTCATGCCTTAAATGTAGCGCGGGAGCGCATCAGACGAATTGCGGGAAAAAAAAAGCACCGCTGTCGCGGTGCTCTTTAGGGGCTGTGCCCAGGAAAAGGCTCAACCAGGAACCTTCTTGAGCATTTCCAGGCCGACCTTGCCTTCGGCGATTTCGCGCAGGGCGGTCACGGCAGGCTTGTTGCGGCTTTCGATGCGGGGAGCATGGCCTTGGCTCAGCATGCGGGCACGGTACGTGGCGGCCAACACGAGCTGGAAGCGGTTGGGGATCTTTTCCAGACAGTCTTCTACGGTGATGCGTGCCATCGTTTTACTCCGGGATTCAGGTGATATTGAGCGACTGGAAGGTGTCAGCGCGGGCTCGGCGCTGGGCGACGTACTTGAGTCGCTGGGCATGAACAACGGCCTTCAGATCGAAAAGCGCGCGCTCAAACAATTCGTTAATTATAACGAAGTCGAATTTGCTGACCTGGGCCATCTCTTCGGCCGCATTCTTGAGGCGGACTGCGATCACCTCCGCCGTGTCTTCCCCGCGCCGCTCCAGGCGCGAACGCAGCTCTTCCCAGCTGGGGGGCAGGATGAAGACCAGCACGGCATTGGCGAAGGCCTCCTTGATCTGCAGGGCACCCTGGAAGTCGATTTCCAGGATCACGTCGGACCCCTGGGTGATGCGCTCCTCGATGGCCTTTTTGGAGGTGCCGTAGCGGTTGCCGTGCACATGCGCCCATTCCACGAAGGCGTTGCTCTGCACCATGGCGTCAAACTCGGACTGCGATGCAAAGTAGTAGTCGCGGCCGTGTTTCTCCTGGCCGCGCGGGGCGCGGGTGGTGTGGGAGACCGAGAGGTGAACATGCGAGTCCAGCTCCAGCAGCGCCTTGACCAAGCTGGATTTGCCAGCGCCGCTGGGCGCCGCCACTACGATGAGATTTCCGGGATAGTCCATAGTTGATGTGCGTTACGCGCTATCAAAAAATGAGTTTTATTCGATATTTTGCACTTGCTCGCGCATTTGCTCGATCAGCACCTTCATGTCCACGCTGATGCGCGTCAGGTCGAGTGCCGCCGATTTGGAGCCCAGCGTGTTGGCCTCGCGGTGCAGTTCCTGGATGAGGAAATCCAGGCGCTTGCCCACTTCGCCGCCCTTCTTGAGCAGGCGTTCGATCTCGTCCAGGTGGGAGTCGAGCCGGGTGATCTCTTCGGCCACGTCGATGCGGATGGCGAACGCTGTGGCTTCAGTCAGGGCGCGGTCGCGGGCGGCCTCGGGCGGCGTAGCGCCATCGGTCAGGGCCATGGCTTCCTTCCAGCGTTCCATGAAGCGCTGGCGCTGCTGTTCGACCAGCAGGGGCACCATGGGCACGGCCTGCTCGGCCAGGGCGCGCAGCTGTTTGACCCGGTCCAGCAGCATCGCGGCCAGGCGCTTGCCTTCGCGCTCCCGGGCCACCAGCAGGGCCGTGAGCGCTTCTTCGGCCAGGGCGGGGACGGCTTCGCTCCAGTCTTCCGTGCCGGAATGGGCGTTGGCGCACAGACGCAGGGCGTCGGCCACCGTGAGCGGGCCGGCGCTGGGCAGCCAGGCGCGCACGGAATCCTGCAGTGAGTTGAGCCGCTGCAGCAGCCGTGCGGGCGGATCCTGCAGGGTGTTGCTATCGTCGGTGTCCAGGGCGGCACGCACCTCGACCTTGCCGCGTTTGAGGCGCGCCGTGAGCAGGCTGCGCAGGGCGGGCTCCTGGGCGCGCAACTCGTCGGGCAAGCGGAACGAGAGGTCCAGAAAGCGGCTGTTGACCGAGCGGATTTCCAGGCCCAGCCGGCGCGATTGGGGCGCGCGGGCGTCGGTTTCAGCGCCGGCGGCAGATGCGCCATGCTGTGCGCTGGCGTATCCGGTCATGCTGTAAACTGGCATTGGACTTTTTGATGGTTGCTTGCGATCCGGGGATTATCCGGGTTCCGCCTTCCCCCTGAGTCATCTTCGCAAAATATGTCAAAAATCAAACCGGCACCCTTGCCGCCCGACACCGCGATTGGCGGTTACCGCGTGGTGCGCCGGTTGTCTTCCGGTGGTTTTGGTGTGGTCTATCTGGCCCTGGATGCCGAAGGCCAGCAAGTCGCCATCAAGGAATACCTGCCCTCGTCGCTGGCCACACGCGCCCCCGGCGAGCTGTTGCCCAAGGTGCCGTCCGAAAAGCTCTCGCTCTACCGCCTGGGCCTCAAGAGCTTCTTTGAAGAAGGCCGCGCGCTCGCGCAGATTTCGCACGCCTCGGTGGTGAGCGTGCTCAACTTCTTCCGCGAAAACGAAACCGTCTACATGGTGATGAACTACCTGGAGGGCGCAACCCTGCAGGACTTCATCATCACCGCGCGCGACCTGAAGACGCAGAAGGTGTTCCGCGAATCCACCATCCGCTCGCTGTTCGACGAGGTGCTGCGCGG
>CAYXSL010000179.1:0-9241 GCA_964466605.1 uncultured Verminephrobacter sp. | reverse complement strand
TGCCGCTCGACTACCTGGACCAGTGGACCAAAAAGGTGGAAGCCCTGACGGTGGCCGATGTGCGCACCGCCATGGCCCACAAGCTGCAGCCCGGGCGCATGGTGACCGTGGTCGTGGGAGGCAAGCAGCCATGAGCCGATCGACCCTGCGCGGCAGCGCCATCACCGCCGAAATCCGCAAGGCCGAGGCCGCCGCTGCGGCGCCCCCCGCGGCCCCCAAAAAAGGCGCCAAGGACAAACCCGCCGCTGCCGCCGCCCCCAAGGGCGCGGGCGAAATCCGCATCATCGGCGGGCAGTGGAAGCGCACCCGCCTGCCCGTGGCCCAGCGCCCGGGCCTGCGCCCCACGCCCGACCGCGTGCGCGAAACCCTGTTCAACTGGCTGGGCCAGGACCTGAATGGCTGGCGCTGCCTGGACGCCTTTGCGGGCACGGGCGCGCTGGGGCTCGAAGCCGCCTCGCGCGGCGCCGCATCGGTGCAGCTGGTGGAGAGTGACGCCGCGCTGGTGGCCCAGCTGCAGGTGCTGCAGGCCAGGCTGCAGGCCAGCGCCGTGCGCGTGCAGCGCGGCGACGGCGTGGCCGCGCTGAAGCAGGCCGCGCCCGCAAGTGTGGACCTGGTGCTGCTCGACCCGCCGTTTGACGGCGACCTGTTTGCCCCCGCCCTGCAGGCCGCCGCCAAGGCCGTGGCCGCCGAGGGTTTTGTGTACCTCGAAGCACCCCGCGCCTGGACCGACGAAGAACTGGCCCCGAGTGGCCTGGTGCTGTACCGGCACCTCAAGGCGGGGGCGGTGCACGCGCACCTGCTCCAGCGCGGCTGATCGACGGAGTTCCGCCAATATCCAACCGTTCATGCTGAGCCTGCCGAAGCGCCGCGCGAGGCGCAGGCAGGCTCAGCCCGCACGGTGCGATGGATGGATGGAAAGATGGGCGGATCGATCGAGTGCGATCCCTGTGCAGCGGCGGGCGTGCGCCCCGCGCGGTGCGGCGCCGGTTGCCTTTGTCAGGCCGCCTACCTTCTCAGCGCCACCAGCCGCGCGCTGCCGTCGGCCCCGATGCCCTGCATGGGGTGGGCAGGGGGCAGACCCACGCAGGCCGGGCGGCGACTTTTTGAAGAAAATTCGGCCCCTCCGCGCGGCTGACATGCGTTTGTTGCTATTGTTTTTGATTTTTTCTGTCCGGAGGCGCTGCACCGGACTCCGCCGCCACGGTCAGCCGCAGCGCGCCGCCTTCGAGCGTGTAGGTGAAGGTGTAGTGGCCCGGCGCCAGCGTGGCGCGGCCACCGGGGAAGGACTGGTCGGTGACATGGGTGAACTGGCGCTGGCCGATCTGGATGCGGGTCTTGCGGTAGTGCGCCAGCGTGGGGGGCAGCGCGTGCCAGCGGCTGGTGTCGCCCGGCAGCAACGGGCCCAGGTCCACATCCGTGCCCTGCTGCGGCAGGCCCTGCCAGACATGGTTGAAGGCCTCCTGGCTGCTGTTGCGCACGCGCAGCCACACCTGGGCGCCGCCCTGCGCGTGGGCCCCGGCGGGGCGCAGCAGTGGCGCCAAGGCAGCCGCCCACAGGGGCAGGCGCTGCAGCCAGGTGCGGCGCATCATTGCGAATCCTTCAGGCTGTCCAGGTCTTCAGTCAGCTTGCACACGCGGGCGCGGCGGCGCTCCAGCGCGGCGCCGCCGATGTTGAGCGCGGCCGAGCTGCCCTGGTCGGCAAACACGGCGCTGTCCCACTGGCCCTGGGCGGTGTCAAACGCCAGCCAGGCGCGCTGGGCCGCGCGCAGGGTGTCGCGCCGGCCGGGGCCCGCAGCCTTCAGCACCTGGGCGTAGATGCGGTTGAGTTCCTTGTCCCACGCGGCGTAGGCGGCGTTCTGGGCGTCGATCAGGTCCACTGTCACGCCGCCGCTGCGCTCGGAGGCGGCGCCCAGCGCCTTGTCGATGGGGTGGGCGGTGCGCTGGCCGCAGAAGTGTTCGACCGCCTGGGCGGCCTGCGTGCCAGCGGCCAGCAGCGTGAACGTGGTCAGCAGCGCAAGGGCGGTGCGGTGCCGGGATGGGAGGAGGCGGGGTGGTAGCAGGCGGTGGTGCATGGTGGTGTGTCCTCTGTGTTTTTTGCTGGCGTGATTTATTGATCTGGCGCCAACCTACTCGAATCGTTCACGCTGAGCTTGTCGAAGCGCCGCGCAAGGTTTCGACAAGCTCAACCCGAACGGTATTTCAGTTTCAAAGAGGCCGGATCAGTATGTGGTCTCTCAGATGCGGTGCAGCCCGCTCATGCCCCCACCCACAGCAGTGCCACCAGGGTGGACAGCAGCGCGAGCACGGTGAAGGCGGCCACTGCGCCGCCGCTGGCCGCCGCCACGCTGGCCACGGTAGACCAGCCGCGCGCCTGGCACGAGTGCGCTAGTTGGCGGGCCAGCCAGAGCGCGCCGAGCCAGCCCAGCACCAGCAGCACGGCCAGGGTGCCCAGCAGCTGTGCGCCCTGCGCGGAGTTCATGCCGTTGCTGCCCAGCAGTGCGGTGAACATGAAGAACAGCGCGGGCAGCAGGTTGGCGCCGCCCGCCAGGAGCATGGTGAAAGTGGTGGTCGACATGCGGGGGCCTGCGCCTTACTCCGTGACGGCGTAGCTCAGCACGTCCAGCGACTGCGTGTCCTTGGGGTTCCACGACAGGAAGTCCGAGCGTGCGATGACGGTGTAGGTCTTGCCCTGCACCAGCTTGCCGCCGGGCATCATGGCCTCGGTGCGCGGATCGACGTAGAGCATGGTGGTCAGGCCCTCGGCGCTGCGCATCAGCACGGCCTTCTTGCCGTCCTTCAACTTGGACTCGGTCACGTACGCGCTCTTGACGCCGGTGGGCGGGTTCAGGCTTTCCACGGTGCCCGACAGGCGGGTTATCTTCTGCCAGGTCTTGCTGTCCTGTGGCTTGACGGACTTGCCGCTTTCCGCCGCGTCGGCCTTGTGCAGGTCGCCCAGCGAGTTGTAGGCAATGGTCCAGTCGGCATGGCGGGTGTCGCGGCGGATGTGGTCGGCTGCGAGCATCAGGTTCTCCGTCCAGCCGCCGCAGGCGTTTTTCTTCTTGCACAGCGGCCAGGCCGTGCTGGTCCAGCGCTTGAGCTGCTCGGCCTTGTCCTGGTGGCCGCGCATCTCCAGCGCCACGCCCGCGCCCAGCACGGCTGCGGCCTGGTTCTGCTCGGGCGCCACCACCAGCACGGCGCCGTTGCCCACGTCGAGCTTGCCCACGCGCAGCTGGCGCATCATGGCGTGGGCGTAGTCCTCGGCGCTTTTGCCGCCCAGGTCCTTCACCAGCAGGGTGACGATCTCCACGCCCGTTTTCTGCGCGTGCTCGTACATCTGCTTTTCAAACTGCGCGCGGATGGCCGGGTCCAGGATGCCGAACTCGTCGTAGATGAACTGCGTGCCCTTGGACGGGATGGCGGCCACGTCGGCCTTGGGCAGGGTTTCGGGCGCAGGTGCTGCCGCCAGGGCTGGGGCCTTGGCGGGTGGTGCGGCCACGGGGGCGGGTGCTGGGGTGGCAGCGGGCGCTTTGGCCACCGGGGTGGCGGGTGCCGGGGCCGTGGGTGCAGCGGCCGTGGGTGCAGCGGCCGTTGGTGCAGCCGCAGGCGATGCCGCTGCCGTGCGCACCGGCAGCCCGCCCGCGCATTGGGGGCCGCCGCCCTGCAGTTCGCAGGCTTCCTTCCAGCCCGCCTCGATGGCGGCCAGGCGTTTTCTGCGGCCGGGGTGGGTTTCGCCGTCCTTCTCGGGGATCAGCGTGGCGATGGCGCGCTGGGCGTCGGCCAGCGGCGCGCCCATCTTGTAGAGCACAAAGCCGCTGAATTTGTCGGACTCCAGCTCGATGGGCGGCTGGCTGCCGCCGGGCACGATGGTGTGGCCCGAGAGGTGGTGCCCAATCTCGTGGGCCATGATGCTCACGGGCGCCCAGTTGTTGGACTTGGTGGCCTCGATCACCTGGCCCATGAAGGCGGGGTTGTAGGCAATCACGCGGCGCGGCACCTGGTCGGGGCCCTGCATGATCACGGCGGCCGCGTTGGGCACCTTGCCCTCCACCACCACAAAGTTGGCGGGCAGGCCGGTGTATTTCATGATCTCGGCCACCACCTGCTTGCCGGTGCCGCCGCCCTTGGACAGGTCGGGCGGCGAAAACGCCAGCGGGCTGCCGTCGTACGAGCAGGCCTGCAGCGTGGCGGCCAGGTCGGCCACCAGCTGCGCCTTGCTGGGCTTGGCCACGGCCGCGGTCTTCTGGGCCATGGCGAGGCCGCCGACAGCCAAGCCGACGAGGGCGCAGCAGGCCAGGGCGACCGGGCGCAGTTGGCGAAGCTGGGGCAGGGAGTGGCGAGACAAGGTCATGGACAGGGGCCTTTCATGCAGCGCTTTGCGCCGCGCAAAAAATGAACAGGGACAAAAAAACAGAAAAACGAACGTCAAGCCACCAAGGCCGCCACGCGCAGGACACGCTGGGCCAGTTCGGCCTGGCCCCGGGTGCCGGTCTTGGCATACAGGCTGGCCAGCTGTGATCGCACCGTGGGCATCTTCACTTGGCGGGTGTCGGCCATTTCGCGCGGCGTCATGCCCTGCAGCAGCAGGGGCAGCAGGGCGGCTTCGGCGGGGGTGAGGCCATAGAGCGCGCTGCACACCGACACGGTGGCGCCCGCATGCGGCGGTGTCTCGGGCACCAGGATGAACTGGGCCAGCGCTTCGCCGGTGGCAGGGGCCGTACCGCCGCGCAGGGGCGCGGCCAGGGCCACCAGCGTGGCGGGGGCGCCGGGGTGCTGGGGTTGCAGCCGTGCGGAGACGGGTGTCTGCGTGCTCAGGCTGGTGCCCAGCAGCGGCACCAGCGCGGGGTGGATCTGTGCCAGCTGCAGCGGCTGGCGCGCCTGCCAGCCCGTGGCGCCGCGCAGCAGGATGCGGCAGGCGTCTTCAATGCCCAGCCAGGCGCGCGCGTGTTCGTTCAGGTAGCGCAGTTCGCCACGGCGGTTCACATGCATCACGCCCAGGGGCAGCTGGTCCAGCGTGCGCTCCAGCGCGCTGGTGTGGCGCTGGGCCTGCTGCAGGCGGCGCTGGGCGCGCATGAGGCTGCGCACCCAGGGCGTGGCGGCGCGCAGGCGGGCAAACTGCTCGGGCGTGAACTCGCTCTGGCCCAGGTCGTTGTACATCGCCAGCACATGCATGCCGACCTCGGGCGAGGCCTCGACGATGCTGTTGACCATGGCATCAATGCCCAGGGGCTTGAGGTAGTCGGCATAAAACGCGCCCCGGCGCAGCGCCGGGGTGCTGACCAGCTGCTGGCTCAGCGATCCGCCACGCGCCAGCGCCTGCACCTGCTGGCGCTCCAGCGCCTCGCTCCAGGCGTCGCAGCCCTGGATGAGGTTCATGTAGCGCGCCAGAAAGTCGTCGGGCATGCCCCACTGGTAGGCGGCCAGCGGGTCGTCCGAGCCAGGCAGGGGGCAGAACAGCACCACCTTGTGGCTGCCCAGCGCCTCGCCCAGGCGGCGCAGCAGGCGCTCCACCATGCCGGGCTCGCCCAGGGCCTCCAGGCTTTCGGCCATCAAGGCCTCAAAACCGGAGATTCCCAGGTGCTGCATGTTCCAGTCCTGACCGGCCAAGGCGGCCTCCTTTGTGCTGAATGGGTTGAACTGCGGCGGATCGTAGGGGCGTTGCCACCGGGGCAACATCATTCAGGTGAAGGATGTGGTGGCACTCCGACACACAATCGTGAACTGGTTCACATTTTTCGAGCGGGGGGCTCAGGCACCCATCTGCCAGAGCACCAGCTCCACCACGCCCCGGGCATACAGCTGCGTGGCCTGCCACTTGAGCCCGGCAAACAGCGCCCCCGCCAGCAGCAGCCAGCCCGCGCCCTCGCGCAGGCTGAGCAGAAAGAACTGCCGCAGCGCCAGCATGTACATCAGCGTCTGCAGCGCCGTCATGTACCAGGGCGACCACTGCTTGTGCCACTGGAGCAGCCCCGGCGAATGCGCCAGCACCAGCGGCAGCTGGTTCACCATCTGCAGCGCAATGAACACCGCCTGGCAGTACAGCGCCAGCGCCAGCAGCTCGGCCAGGTTGTAGCCGCGACGGCGGAACACCAGCCAGGTGCTGGCCAACGCCGCCACCGCCCCCAGCGAAAACGACCACTTCGAATACCCGGTGACGAGCGCAACCATGCGCTGCGCCGCCTCGCTGGGCAGCGTGGGCCGCAGGTAGTCGGTGTGGCCCAGCACGATGAGCAAAAAGCCGATGGACAGGAACAGCAGCGTGAGCGGGTGCGGGTGGTCCTTGCGCTGCCCCAGCACGTACTCGCGCGCCATGGTGCCGGGCTCGCGCAGCACGCGCAGCGCGTTGCGGAGGGTGCTCCACTCAAACCACCGGAACCGCTCCCAGGCCTCCCGGCGCACCATGCGGGTGCCCATGCGCGCCGCCTTCTTCTGCCCGCAGTGTGCGCAGAACGGGCCGGTGAGCGGCGCGCTGCAGTTGAGGCAGGCCGAGGTGTTGAACAGGGCGTCGTGGATGGGGGCGGTCGAGGGGGCGGTCACAGGTGGGGCCTACCGGGGGCAGAACGGGCTGCGGATGGTAGGCCGCGAGCCCGCGCCTGGCATCGTTCAGGTGGACGATGCGGCGGCCCGGCGGGGGCGGTATCCGGGTTCATGTTGCACTGCACTGCATAATGCGCGGACGCGGCCCGGCGGGCCCTGCGGGGGGAATGCCCCGGGGGCCGGGGGCCAACGTCATTCGCCATACAGGAGACAACCAGCCATGGCCCAGAATGTGCTCGCCGTGTACCCCGGAACCTTTGACCCCATCACCCTGGGGCATGAAGACGTGGTGCGCAGGGCCACCCAGTTGTTCGAACGCGTGATCGTGGCCGTGGCTGCGGGCCACCACAAGAAGACCCTGTTTTCGCTGGAAGAGCGCATCGACATGGTGCGCGAGGCTGTGAAGATGTATCCCCAGGTGCAGGTCGAGCCCTTCTCGGGCCTGCTGCGCGATTTTGTGGTGTCGCGCGGTGGCAAGGCCATGGTGCGCGGCCTGCGCGCCGTGACCGACTTTGACTACGAGTTCCAGCTCGCAGGCATGAACCGCAGCCTGATGCCGCAGGTGGAAACCGTGTTCCTCACCCCCAGCGACAAGTACCAGTTCATCAGCAGCACCTTTGTGCGCGAGATCGCGGTGTTGGGCGGCGAGGTGACCAAGTTCGTGTCGCCTTCGGTCGAGGAGCGGCTGGCCGTCAAGGTGCGCAGCCTGGCGGCGCCGGGCTGACCGGCCTGCGGGAATGCCCGCTTATGTGCAAAAATGGCCGTCTCCGCGCGATGGTAAAGGGTTTATAGCTATACAAATAATAGCTAATCACCCTGTTGCGCCAGCCGCTGCGCAACGGCGGCGGCCTCGGCCCGCAGCGCCTCCAGCATGGGCACGGCCTCGGGCAGGGGCGGGCGGTACAGGGGCCACAGGGCCGTCACGCTGAACGGAATCGAAAATGCCAGGGGCCGCAGCACCAGCCGGTCGCTGGCGGCGGCCAGGGCCGTCACCGGGTTGACGATGGCGATGCCCAGCCCTTGCTCGACCATGGCGCAGACGGCGGCGGCGCTGTGGGTTTCCATGCGCAGGGTGCGGACCACGCCGGCCTCGGCAAAACGTGCGTCAATCAGGCGGCGGTAGGGGTCGTCGGCCGAGAGGCTCACAAAATATTCGCCTGCAAAGTCTTCCAGCCCCAGCCTGCGCTGCCGGGCCAGCGGGTGGCGGGCGGGCAGCACGGCGACTTCGTCGAGCGTGAGCAGCACCTCGGCGCGGGTGCCCGGCGGGGCGCTGGACTGCTCGCACAGGCCCAGGTCAAAACGCTGGGCGCTCATCCATTCTTCGAGCAGCGGCGACTCTTGCGGCGTGACCGACAGGCGTGCCTGAGGGTGGTGCTGCATCAGCCGTGCGGCCGCGCCGGGCAGCAGCGCGTGCGCGAGCGCGGGCAGGCACAGCACCGACAGCTGCACCGCATCGGGCCGGCCCAGCGCCACGGCCCGGTCCACCACGCGCTCCAGCCCCTGCCAGGAGCGCTGCACCTCGTCCCACAGCGCCAGCGCCCGCGCGTTGGGGCGCAGGCGGCCTTGCACGCGCTCGAACAGCGCATAGCCCAGCAGCGATTCGAGCCGCGCCAGCTCCCGGCTCACGGTGGGCTGCGAGCTGTGCAGCAGGTCGGCCGCGCCCGTGGCGCTGCCTGCGGTCATCACGGCGCGGAAGACCTCGATGTGGCGGTGGGTGATGCGGTGGGTGAGGGTGGGGTCGGACATGCCAGTCATGGGCAAAGCATATCCATATTGAATGACTGTCGTAAATCAAAGCATTCGACTGAATACGTGGATGGAGGCATCATCCGCGCATCGTTCACGCCTTCTGCTTTTGGAGCTTCCCCCATGTCCAACCCCTTCTCCCCCGCCCAGCTCTGGGCCCTGGCCGACCAGTTCGGCACCCCGCTGTGGGTGTATGACGCAGCCACCATCCGCCAGCGCATTGCCCAGGTGTCCAATTTCGAGACCATCCGCTTCGCGCAAAAGGCCTGCTCCAACATCCACATCCTCCAGCTGATGCGCGAAGAGGGCGTGAAGGTGGATGCGGTCTCGCGCGGCGAGATTCTGCGCGCGCTGGCGGCGGGCTACGTGGCCGGTGGCGAGCCATCGGAGATCGTCTTCACCGCCGACCTGTTCGATGCCGCCACGCTGGACTGCGTGGTGGAGCATGGCGTGCCCGTCAACGCAGGGTCCATCGACATGCTGCACCAGCTGGGCGCGCGTTCGCCCGGCCATGCGGTCTGGCTGCGCATCAACCCCGGCTTTGGCCACGGCCACAGCAACAAGACCAACACGGGCGGCGAGCACAGCAAGCACGGCATCTGGCACACCGACCTGCCTGCGGCGCTGGCCGCGATCAAGCAACATGGCCTGAAGCTGGTGGGCCTGCACATGCACATTGGCTCGGGCGTGGACTACAGCCACCTGCAGGAGGTGTGTGGCGCCATGGTCGGCCTGGTGCGTACGACGCATGCGGCGGGGCATGACCTGCACGCCATCTCGGCGGGTGGTGGCCTGTCCATTCCCTACCGCAGCGGCGACCCGGTGGTGGACACGCAGCACTACCACGGCCTGTGGGACGCCGCGCGCCAGCAGGCTGAGGCCATCGTGGGCCACAAGCTGGGCCTGGAGATCGAGCCCGGCCGCTATCTGGTGGCCGAATCCGGCGTGCTGCTGGGTCAGGT
>CAYXSL010000178.1:0-9291 GCA_964466605.1 uncultured Verminephrobacter sp. | reverse complement strand
TCGATCAACACGCTCACGCTGCTGGCGCTGGTGCTGGCCATCGGCCTGGTGGTGGATGACGCCATCGTGATGCTGGAGAACATCTACCGCCACATCGAGGAGGGGCTGGACCCGTTCTCCGCTGCCATCAAGGGCGCACGCGAGATCGGTTTTGCCATCGTGGCCATGACACTCACGCTGGTGGCGGTGTACGCACCGCTGGCCTTCACGCCGGGCCGCACGGGGCGGCTGTTTGTGGAGTTTGCGCTGGCGCTGGCCGGGGCGGTGGTGGTGTCGGGCTTTGTGGCACTCACGCTCTCGCCCATGATGTGTTCGCTGCTGCTCAAGCACAACCCCAAACCCAACTGGTTCGACCGCTCGATGGAGCGGTGGCTCACCGCGCTGTCGCACGCCTACGGCCGCCTGCTGCGCTGGATCGTCACCGCGCGCTGGGGGGGCGGCAAAGGCGCGGCGACAGGTGGCGGCCTGCGGGGCGCCATCTTCCAGGCCCGCTGGATCGTGGTGGGCGTCATGGCCTTGAGCGGGCTGGCGCTGGCGCTGGTGTTCCCCACCATGCGGCAGGAGCTGTCGCCGCTGGAAGACCGAGGCACCATCCTGGCCAGCGTCACCGCGCCCGACGGCGCCACGCTGGACTACACCAACCGCTATGCGCTGGAGCTGGAAAAGATCGGCACCGCCTACCCCGAGTTCGACCGCGTGTTTGCCAACATCGGCAACCCCACGGTGGCGCAGGGCAGCGTCATTTACCGCACGGTGGACTGGGAAAGCCGCAACCGCACCACGCTCGACCTGGCCAAGGAGCTGCAGCCCAAGGTGGCCGGCCTGCCGGGCGTGAACGCGTTCCTCATCACGCCACCGTCGCTGGGCCAGGGCTTTCGCTCGCGGCCGCTCACCTACGTGATCCAGACCTCGGACAGCTACGAAAACCTCAGCAAGGTGGTGGCCGCGTTCATGGCCGAGATTGCGCAGAACCCCGGCATCGTGGGCCCCGATGTGGACCTGCGCCTGAACAAGCCCGAGCTGCGCATCGAGGTCAACCGCGAGCGCGCGGCTGATCTGGGCGTGAGTGTGGAAGTGGTGGCCAAGGCCATCGAGACCATGCTGGGCGGCCGCACCGTGACGCGCTACAAGCGTGACGCCGAGCAGTACGACGTGATCGTCCAGACCGAGGCGCGGGGCCGCACCACACCCGAGAACATCGACACCATCTACGTGCGCGGCCGCAATGAGGCGATGATCCCGCTGTCCAGCCTGGTCAACGTGCGCGAGAGCGTGAGCCCGCGCGAGCTGAACCACTTTGGCCAGCGCCGCTCGGCCACCATCACGGCCAACCTGTCGTCCGACTACTCGCTGGGCCAGGCCCTCACCTTTATGAACGAGACGGCGGCCAAGGTGCTCAAGCCCGGCTACACCACCGACCTGAACGACACCTCGCGCGAGTTCAAGAACTCGCAGGGTGCGCTGGGCGTGGTGTTTGTGCTGGCGCTGGTGTTCATCTTCCTGGTGCTGGCCGCGCAGTTTGAAAGCTTCATCGACCCGCTGGTGATCATGGTGTCGGTGCCGCTGTCGATGATCGGCGCGCTGCTGGCGCTCAAGTGGAGCGGGGGCTCGCTCAACGTGTATTCGCAGATCGGCCTGATCACGCTGGTGGGCCTGATCACCAAACACGGCATCCTGATCGTGGAGTTCACCAACCAGCTGCGCGAAGAAGGCATGGAGATGGTGGACGCGCTGGTCAAGGCCTCGGCCCAGCGCCTGCGCCCCATCCTCATGACCACCGGTGCCATGGTGCTGGGCGCCATCCCCCTGGCCCTGGCCAAGGGCGCGGGGGCCGAGACGCGCATGCAGATCGGCTGGGTGATTGTGGGCGGCATGTCGCTGGGCACCCTGCTCACGATTTTTGTGGTGCCCACCATGTACACCCTGTTCGCGCGCAAGGCCGTGCCGGGGGCCAACACGGCCGTAGCGGCCGAGGAGCCTGTGCATCCGCTGCACCCGCATGATTACGTGGCCAAGTAGCCTTGGACCAAGTAGCCGGGGCTGGGGTCGCGGCGCACAAAAAAGAAGCCCCGCTGGGGCTTCTTTTCATTCGGGCTGCAGCGCACCAGACGGTTTCACCCTCGGTCGGCGCGGGGCTTGGACAGGCTCAGCCCGAACGGCATCGAACAATGGAACGGAACCCCGCATCAGGGCTGCGCCAAGGTGGCCTGCACCGCGTCCGACACTTCCTGCTGCGCCTGCGGCCGCACCAGCCGCGCCACTTCCTTGCCGTCCTTGAGGAACACCAGCGTGGGCCAGAGCTTCACGCCAAACGTGCGGCCCAGGCGCTGGCCCGGGCCGTCTTCCACTTTGATGTGCGCGACTTCGGTCCGGTCCTGCAGGGCTTGTTCTATGAGCGGTTGTGCGCGCTGGCAGTGGCCACACCAAGGGGTGCCAAACTCGACCACGCTGGCGCCCGTCAGGCGGTCCACGTCGTCCCGGGAAGGGGGGTGGTCGAGGTGTCGTGCGGCATAAGGCATGGTGTGAATCCCTTGTGTGTGGATGGGGCGGAATGTGGGTTTCAGGGTATCCCGGCGCAGGGGGGGCATGCACCGGCCTGCGGCGCATCGCGCTGTCAGATCACGCCGTCAAACACCATCACGTCCACGGCATCACCCACTGCGACGTTGCCCTGGCTGTGGTGCAACACGATGAGCCCGTTGGCCTGCACCATGGAGCTGAGCACGCCCGAGCCCTGGTTGCCCGTGGTGCACACCTGCAGCGTGCCGTCGGGTGCCGTGGTGACCAGGCCGCGCTGGTATTCCGTGCGCCCGGGTTTCTTGCGCATCGCCTCGGTGCTGATAGCACGCAGCAGCGGCGGGGCGGGGCGGGTGCTGCCCATCATGCGCAGCAGGGCGGGGCGCACAAAGGCCAGAAAGGTCACCATCACCGCCACCGGGTTGCCGGGCAGGCCAAAAAGCACGGCGCCAGCGCCAGAATGCGTTTTGCTATTATTTTGATAGCTATCAGCGCTTGATGGTTGCGCGGTGGAGGCTGCTTTTTCTTCAAATCCGGCACCGGCAATGCGCCCCACGGCCATGGGGCGACCCGGGCGCATGGCGATGCGCCAGAAGGCCACGTCGCCCAGCTTCTTCATCATGGTGCGGGTGTGGTCGGCCTCGCCCACGCTCACGCCGCCGCTGGTGATGATGGCGTCGGCCTGTTGGGCCGCCTGGCGGAACGCGGCTTCGAGCAGCGCGGGCTCGTCGCGCACCACACCCAGGTCGATCACCTCCACGCCCATGCGCGTGAGCAGGCCGAACACGGTATAGCGGTTGCTGTCGTACACCGCGCCTTCGCGGGGCGCCTCGCCCAGGCTCAGGATCTCGTCGCCGGTCGAGAAGTACGCCACGCGCAGGCGGCGCACCACCGTCACCGTGGGCAGGCCGAGGCTGGCCACCAGGCCCAGCGCTGCGGGCGTGAGCAGCTCGCCCCGCGCCAGCGCCACGCCGCCTTCCATGAGGTCTTCGCCCTTGAAGCGGCGGTTGTCGCCCAGTTTCAGCACATCGGCGGCGATGGTGATGTGCTCACCGCCGTCGGTGGTGGTGGTAAATTCTTGCGGTACCACGGTATCGAGGCCCGCAGGCATGATCGCGCCAGTCATGATCTTCACGCACTCGCCTGTGGCCACGGTGCCCGCCCAGGCCTTGCCAGCCAGCGCCGTGCCCACCACACGCAGCGTGAGGGGCTGCCCCATGGCCAGTTGGGCGCCCGCAAAGGCATAGCCGTCCATGGCCGAGTTGTCGTGTGGCGGCACGCTGATGGGCGACACCACATCGCGGGCCAGCACGCGGCCCAGGGCGTTGAAGAGGGGGAGTTCCTCGGTGGCGGTCACGGGCTCGACCAGGCGGTCCAGGAACGCGTTGACGTCGGCGGCTTTCAGGGCCTGGGGGTCGTAGCCTTGCAGTTCAGCGGCGATCTGGGCAATGGTCTTCATGGGGAGCAACAACAGTCAGGTTCGCCGCGCAGCAAGTGCTTTGTCAGTCACTTGGAGCGGCAGGCAGGAAAAGGGTCGGGGGTGAGCACAAGCAGCATGTGCAGCTTGTCATAAGCCACGTTGTCCACCACCACGGCGCGCGGCAGCAAGCCCCAGGCGCTGAAGCCCGCCTGCTCGTACAGCCGCACCACATGGGTGTTGGAGGCCGTGACCGTGAGCACCAGCTGCGTAAGCCCCGGCACGTTGCGCGCGGCCAGCACACAGGCGGCGACGAGCTGCTGGCCGATGCCCCGGCGCTGTGCGGTGGGCGCCACCATCATGCCCACCACGGTGGCGCAGTGGCGCTGCTTGGTGCGCTGCTCGCGCTCGCAGCCCACGCAGCCCAGCAGCTGGCCTGCGGCATTGAAGGCGCCCAGAAAGAACACGCCCGACTCCAGCGGGCCGAAGCGCACCGCGTATTCCCTGGCCGGGCGGCCGACCGACGCGGCGTAGTCCGAGGTGAACGCGTCCGGCGCGGTGCGCAGCGCTTCGTCGCGCAGGGCCTTGTAGGCCACGGCATCGCCAGCCACCAGGGGCCGGATATGGACGGCGTTGGCGGCGGCCGCAGCGGCAGCAAAGGCGGTGGCGGGCGGCAGGGGTTCGGTCATGGTGAGAGGTGTACGGCGGGCCGGGGCGGCCGTCAGGACCGGGATGGGCTGGCGCCTTCCAGCGCATGCAGCTCGGCGAGCGTGTTGGCGTTGAAGAAGGCCTCTCGGTCGTCGCCCGGCTGGTCAAACGGCACGATGGCGCAGCGGTGCTGGGCCGTCCAGGCGTCGATCTTGCGGCCCCCTGCCTGGGTGAAGGCGACCAGGCTTTCGAGCAGCTCCACGCGCAGCAGGCAGAACACGGGCTGCGGGCGCACCTGGGTGCGGCCTTCGCCATCCTGCTCGGGCGCGGCCGCCATGGCGATCTCGGCGCCCTGCGCGTCGGCCGCAGCAGCCAGGCGCTGGGCCAGGTCCAGCGGGAAGAGGGGCGTATCGCAAGGCACCGTCAGCAGCCACTGCGTTTCGCAGCGCTCCAGCCCGGTCAGAAAACCCGCCAGCGGGCCCGCATAGTCGGCCAGCACATCGGGCCACACGGGTGCGCCAAAGGCTTCATAGGCGGCCAGGTTGCGATTGGCATTGACCATCACGCTGCCGGTCTGCATCTGCAGCCGCATCAGTGTGTGCAGCGCCAGCGGCAGGCCGCGAAAGTTCTGCAGGCCTTTGTCGACCCCGCCCATGCGGGAGCCCCGGCCGCCGGCGAGGACCAGGCCGGTGATGTCTTGGGTTTCAATCTTGGTCATGTAGCGCGGTGGGGCAAAAAAACGCAGGGCTACCGCAGCGGCCTGGCACGCAGTGCGGTCAGCTGCAAGCACGAAAGGATGGCCGTGCCCCCAAGCAGGCCCAGCGACACGGGTTGGGTAAAGGCCTCGTGTCCGAGCGCAAAAAAAAGCCCGTGGATCACCACGGTCAGGGCGCCGAGGCAAGGCATGAGCTTGTAGAACATCATGGCCGCCGAACCTTCGCCACGCGCCACCTGTGCCTGTGCATACAACACCAGCGCAATGATGGGCAGGTTGAGCAGCAGGTTGACCTGGTTGCCGCCGGGGATGTGAAACAGCTCCCACTCGTGCCAGAAAGCGGCGTCGATCTGGTGGGTGACCAGGACGGTGGCATTGGCCAGGAACAGTGCGCGGTGTTTGGGTTGAAGGGGCATGGGGGCAAGGACAGGACGAGGACCGGAGCAGGCGATGGTGCCCTAAAAAGTCGGCACTTCGCCTACCCACCGATGTAGCTCATCTCCACCCGGCGCGCGCCTTGGGTGGTGTCTGCCGGCAGGCTGCTGCGCAGCTCCGAATAGCGGTCGGTGCGCTGCTGCCAGATGGGCGCGATGGCCGAGGCAATGGCTTCGTCGCTGGCGCCGCCGCGCAGCAGGGTGCGCAGGTCGTAGCCCTGGGTGGCAAACAGGCACAGGTAGAGCTTGCCTTCGGTGGACAGGCGCGCGCGGTTGCAGTCGTGGCAGAAGGCCTGGGTCACGCTGCTGATCACGCCCACTTCGCCCAGGCCGGGGTCGTGCTGGCCCGCTGCGTTGGCATAGCCCCAGCGCTCGGCGGTTTCGCCAGGGCTGCTCGGGTCCAGTGGCACCAGGGGCAGCTCGACGCGCAGGCGCTCGATGAGTTCGGCCGAGGGCAGCACCTCGTCCATGCGCCAGCCGTTGGTGGCGCCCACGTCCATGTATTCGATGAAGCGCAGCGTGGTGCCCGTGCCGCGAAAGTGCCGGGCCATGGGCAGGATTTCGTGGTCGTTGGTGCCGCGCTTGACCACCATGTTCACCTTGATCTGCGACAGGCCCGCCGCGTGCGCCGCCTCGATGCCCGCCAGCACGTCGGCCACCGGAAAGTCCACATCGTTCATGCGGCGAAAGACCGCGTCGTCCAGGCCATCGAGGCTCACGGTCACGCGGTTCAGGCCCGCGTCCTTGAGCGCCCGGGCTTTGCGCGCGAGCAGCGATCCGTTGGTGGTGAGCGTGAGGTCGGGCGGCAGGCCGTCCACCGTGCGCAGCGCGGCCAGCTGGGCCACGAGCGATTCCAGGTTCTTGCGCAGCAGCGGCTCGCCGCCGGTGAGGCGGATCTTGCGCACGCCGTGGGCCAGAAAGAGCCGCGCCAGCCGCGTGACTTCCTCGAAGCTCAGCAGCGCGCCGTGGGGCAGGTAGGGGTAGTCCTTGTCAAAGACTTCCTTGGGCATGCAGTAGTTGCAGCGGAAGTTGCAGCGGTCCGTGACGCTGATGCGCAAATCGCGCAGCGGGCGGCCCAGCGTGTCGGTGAGCTGCCCGGTGGGAGCCACAGGGTGCGTGGGCACCCGCGCCGCCAGAGCGGCGATGCGTTGGTCCACCAGAGGAATCACACGTTCGGCCATGGCGTGATTTTGCCGCATACCCCCCGCCAAAGGGGCCATGCCCTCGAAAGCGGAGTTGATCGCGGTCAAGTTTTGCCGGAGCGGCAGGCCCTGTGACCGACCTTTGACATGGCGCAGGGTGCCTTTATGTTGCGTTGCAACAATGCGGGATCTGATCTATTCGATCTGTCTCACTGTGAGGGGATTCCCATGTTGACGCGTGAATATGTAGCCAATGCCATGCCATGCCAGCGCCGGGCGGCAGTGCAGTGGGTGGCGGCGGGGGTGCTGTTGCCCACCTGGGCCACGTGGGCGACGGGGGCCCAGGCGCAGATGGGGCTGTCGGGCGCCATCAACTACGCGGGCTGGTTCCGGGCCCTGTCGCAGCGCATGGCCAAGGCCTATTGCCAGCAGTACCTGCAGGTGCTGCCCGGTGCGGCGGTGGATGTGCTGGGGCTGGCGCGCAAGATGGTGCAGTCCGGCAGCGGTGAGCTGGCCCGGGGGATGCAGTCGGGGCGCTGGCCGGCCGATGTGGGGCGGCAGCTCGAAGAAGTGCAAAAGCAGTTTGCCCTGCTCAACCAGCTGACCACAGCGCCGCCCACGCAGACCGCTTTGGTCGTGGCGGCGTCCGAGCAGGCCGACCGCACGCTGCTGATCGCCCAGGCCGTGACCGAATCCATCGAAAAGCTGGCGCAGGCGCCCAGCGCGCGCCTGGTGAACCTGGCGGGCCGCCAGCGCATGCTGTCGCAGCGCCTGGCCAAGAACTACTTCTTGAACGCGGCCAAGGTGGAGTCCCGGGTCGTGCAGGCGCAGCTGGTGTCCGATGCCGCCGACTTCCGCCAGGCGCTGCAGACGCTGAAGGCCGCGCCGGTGTCCACGCCCGCCATCCGCAACGAGCTGGAGCTGGCCGACTCCCAGTGGCTGTTCTTTGAATCGGCCCTGCGCCGCCCGGCCGACGAGGCGGGGCTCAACGCCGTGGCAACCACCAGCGAACGCCTGCTGGGCGGGATGGACAAGCTCACCCAGCTGTACGAAAGCGCCCTGCGCGACGTGCTGGGCTAAAAGGCCCAGACGCCTAGACGCCTAGACGCAGCGCGCCCCGTCCACCTCGATGCACACGCCGCTGATGAACGCGCCTTCGTCGCTGGCCAGGTAGAGCGCGGCGTTGGCCACGTCCAGCGCGGTGGAGAAGCGCCCCAGCGGGATGGTGGCCAAGAACTTGGCGCGGCGCGCGTCATCCACCGGGCCGCCTGCAAATTCGGCGGCCAGGCCCGTGTCGGGGTTGAATACGGGGTTGATGCAGTTCACGCGGATGTTGTCGGGGCCCAGCTCGGCCGCCATGGACTTGCTGGTGATGATGACCGCGCCCTTGGAGCCGTTGTACCAGGTCAGGCCCGGGCGGGGGCGCAGCCCGGCGGTGGAGGCGATGTTGATGATGCTGCCGCCGCCCGCCTGGCGCAGCGCGGGCACGGAGTGGATGGCCGACAGGTAGATGCTCTTCATGTTGATGGCATAGACCTTGTCGAATTCCTCCTCGCTCACTTCGAGCATGGGGCGGTTGCGGTGTGTCCAGCCGGCGTTGTTCACCACCACGTCCAGGCGGCCGTACAGGCGCACAGCTTCATCGACCATCGCCTTGACCTGGGCCGAGTTCGTCACGTCGGCCTTGAAGAAGGCGGCGGTGCCGCCCGCCGCGGTGATCTCGGCCACCACGCGCTGGCCGCCCGCTTCGTTGATGTCGTTCACGAGGACCTTGCCACCTTCAGCGGCCAGGCGCTTGGCAATGCCCTCGCCAATGCCGTTGCCGGCGCCGGTGACGATGATGGATTTGTTCAACACGCGCATGGAAAAGGTCTCCTTGGGATACTCAAAAAAGATAGCTGCTCGGGCTTACCTGTCAGGCGGAAGGGGCCAATTTGACTGATATTTCGGGGGCTGGGGCGGGGCGGGCGGCCAGGGGCGGCGCCGGCACGCGGCCATAAAACTGCGGAAAGTATTCCTTCACGCCGTGGCCGTTGAAGTCCCAGCCCGTGCACTGGCCCAGGTGGCGCGGCGGCTCGTCGGGGTTGCTGGACGAAAACACGGCGGGCACCGACTGGAAGGCGGCGGTGGCCAGGTTGAACAGCAGCTCGCGCAGGTGTGTGCAGCTGGCCACGCCGCCCAGGTGCTTCTGGATGGCCTGGCGCCAGCCGCGCGCCATGCTGCAGCCCACCATGTTTTGCAGCGCGGCCTGGGCCTCGGTGCAGCCCTTGAGTGGGTGCGAGTCCATGGCCACATCAATCGCCTGCACCACCAACTGGCGGTTCACGGTCACGCGCAGCCACATGTGGTGGATGGCTTCGCCCGCCAGGCGCTGCTGGTTGGGGTCACGGAACGAGGTGGCGTCGTAGGCCTTGCTGT
>CAYXSL010000177.1:0-9571 GCA_964466605.1 uncultured Verminephrobacter sp. | reverse complement strand
ACCTGCATCGCCTGCAACCAGGCCTGCCTGGACCACACTTTCGGCGGCAAGATCACGAGCTGCCTGGTCAACCCGCGCGCATGCCACGAAACCGAGCTGGTCATCGTGCCGACGGAGGCCCGCAAACGCATCGCGGTGGTCGGCGCCGGCCCGGCGGGCTTGAGCTTTGCCGTCACGGCGGCGCAACGTGGGCACGGTGTGGTGTTGTTCGACGCGGGCAGCGAGATCGGCGGTCAACTCAACATCGCCAAGCAGGTCCCGGGCAAGGAAGAGTTCTTCGAGACGCTGCGCTACTACCGCCGCCAGCTGGAGCTGCATGGCGTAGACGTGCGCCTGAACACGCGCGTGGCCGCGAGCGACCTGGCGGGTCGGAGGTATGACGAGGTGGTGGTGGCCACGGGCATCCAGCCGCGCACGCCGGACATCGAGGGCATCGCCCACCCCAAGGTGCTGAGCTACCTGGATGTGCTGCGCGACAAGAAGCCCGTGGGCCGGCGCGTGGCCGTGATTGGCGCGGGCGGCATCGGTTTCGACGTGGGCGAGTACCTCACGCACGAGGGCGAGAGCGGGGCCCTGGCTCCCGCCAAGTTCAATGACGAATGGGGCATCGACACCGCCTACGCCCAGGCCGGCGGCTTGCGCGCTGCCCAGGTGGAGCCGCCCGCGCGCCAGGTGCACCTGCTGCAGCGCAAGGCCAGCAAGGTGGGCGACCAGCTGGGCAAGACCACGGGCTGGATCCACCGCACTTCGCTCAAGGCGCGCAACGTGGGCATGAGCTCGGGCGTGGCGTACGAGCGCGTAGACGACGCGGGCCTGCACGTCACTATCGACGGTGGCGCGCCCCAGGTGCTCGATGTCGATCACATCGTCGTCTGCGCTGGCCAGGAGCCGCTGCGCGAACTGTACGACGCGCTCGTAGTCGCGGGCCAGAGCACGCACCTCATCGGAGGCGCCGATGTGGCCGCCGAGCTTGATGCCAAGCGCGCCATCCTGCAGGGCACGAGGCTCGCCGCCTCAATCTAATTTTTTGAAAACCACCCCAGGAGACATCCATGACCGAAGCCCCGAAGAACATCCACCCCGCCGTCGCCCGCTCGCTAGCCTCCTGGCACCACATGGTGGCCAGCCGCGATCTGTCGAACCTGTTGTCCATCGTGCACCCCGATGCGGTGTTCCGCTCGCCCATGGCGAACACGGCCTACGCCTCGGCTCCGGCGCTCATGCTGGCGCTGTCCACCGTGATCCAGGTGTTTGAGGACTTCACTTACCACCGCCAACTGGCCACCGATGACGGCCTGAACATCGTGCTGGAGTTCAGCGCCCGCGTGGGCGACAAGCAGCTCAAAGGGGTCGATCTGGTGCGCTTCAACGAGCAGGGCCAGATCACGGAGTTTGAAGTCATGGTGCGCCCGCTGAGCGGCCTGCAGGCCCTGGGCACGGAAATGGGCGTGCGCCTGGGGGATAAGTTGCCCGCCTTCAAGGCCAAGGCTTGAAAGGCAAAGCAGGACCGCACGTGGCCGGTGTGGTCCTGCTGCCTGGCATTCTGGGTGAATGCCGTCTCGGTGAGTGCGGCGCGGCCGCTGGCTAGAGCTTGTCCTCTGCGCGTCGGCGTGGAAGCTGCCGTTTGACGGAGGGGCGTTGCAGACGTTGCTTGGGATCCACGCCATCGGGCAGGCCCGTTGCGCGCTGCAGCTGCAGGTGGGCCACCAAGCCACCGGTGCTGGAATTGGCCAGAGCAAAAATTCCGCCCATGCGTTGCACCGTCTTGTCCACGATGGACAGGCCCAAGCCCGCACCTGCAGCTGCCGTGCGGGCCGAGTCGCCGCGGAAGAATGGCTTGGTGAGATTGGATAGCTGCTCAGGGGGTACCCCTGCACCATGGTCGCGCAGCTTGACCAGCACCCACCGCTCGCGGCTCTTGGCAACGATGTCCACGCTGGTAATGCCCGTTTCCTCTGTCTTGCCATAGCGCCGGGCGTTTTCCAGCAGGTTGGAGATCACGCGGGCCAGCTCCACTTCGTCGGCCAGCACGTTCAGGTCCTCAGGCACGTTCATCGTGATCTGCAGTTCCCGGTGGTCCTGCACTGCATACACACAGGAAGAAACCACAGCATGCAGATTGATGGGCGTGAGCGTGACATGGTCGGGCCGTGCGTAGTCGAGAAACTTGTCGATGGTCGCATCGAGTTGCACGATGTCGGCCACCATGTGTTCGCGGGCTACCTCGTCGTTCACGCTCATCTCGGTTTCCAGTCGCAGGCGCGCCAAAGGCGTGCGCAGATCGTGCGAGATGCCCGCCAGCATCACTGCACGGTCTTGCTCGAGCTTGGCGAGCTTCTGGGCCATGCGGTTGAAGCCAATGTTCACCTCGCGGATTTCACTGGTCACCACCTCTTCATCCAGATGGCTGGCGGCGAAGTCGCCATCCTTGACCCGGTTGGCCGCATAGGACAATTGCTTGAGCGGGCGGTTGATCAGGCGCGCAATGGCCGCGGCGCCCGCCAGCGAGAGTGCGGCGGCTGTGATCAGCCATATCAGCCAGGTGCGGCCACCGGCAGGGCTGAAGCGCGAGCGGTCCATCAGCAGCCAGTTGGGGTCGCCGTTGATGTTGAAACCCACCCACAGGCCGTTTTCCCCATTCACGCTCTGGGCCACGATGGTGTCGGGCCCCAGGCGCATGGTCAGCTCGTCGGTCAGCCGGTTGCCCAAGGCGGTGGGGTCCAGCAGCGCATATTTGTCCTTGGGTTCGCGCGGCAGGATGCGCACGCCCTCCTGGTCGGCCATGGTCTTGATGAGGGACACGCGTGCGATGGCGTCGGAGTGCACCAGCGCCGCACGGCTCAGATTGACGAGCGACGCGATTTGCTGGGCCGTCTGCAGTGTGCGCGGCTCGAATTCGAGCGCGCGCAGGGTTTGCAGCCAAGCCAGGATGCTGCCCACCAGCAGCAGTGCCAGCAGGAAAAACGTGCGCCAGAACAGGTTGAGGCCCACACGCGCACGCTGCTCCCGCGCCCGGCGGATGGCCTCCAGGGGCGCGGGGCTGGTGGCCTCGGGGGCCGTCATCGATTTGTGAGACGACTGCCGGGGTTTGCCCTCGGTTTTGTACATGGGCAGATCAATCAGCTCGTGCCGTCCGGCACGAACACGTAACCCACACCCCACACTGTCTGGATATAGCGGGGCGCTGCGGCATCCACTTCCACCAGTTTGCGCAGGCGTGAGACCTGTACGTCCAGGCTCCGGTCGAAGGGCTCAAACTCGCGGCCACGGGCCAGAAGTGCCAGCTTTTCGCGCGACAGCGGTTGGCGCGGGTGGCGCACCAGGGCCTTGAGCATGGCGAACTCGCCGGTGGTCAGAGGCAGTTCCTCGCCATTGCGTTGAAGCGCGCGCGTGCCCAGGTCGAAGGTGAAGGGGCCGAAGGTCACGACCTCGTTGTCACCGGAAGGTGCACCGGGAGCTTCCTGGGCCGGACGGCGTCGCAGCACGGCGTGGATGCGGGCCAGCAATTCGCGCGGGTTGAAGGGTTTGCCCAGGTAGTCGTCTGCGCCCACTTCCAGCCCCACGATGCGGTCCACGTCCTCGCCCTTGGCTGTGAGCATGATGATGGGCGTGCGGTCATTGGCGGCACGCAGGCGGCGGCAGATGGACAGGCCGTCTTCGCCGGGCATCATCAAGTCCAGCACGATGATGTCCACCGTTTCACGCAGCAGAAGGCGATTCAACGCCTTGCCATCTTCGGCGACCATGACTTCAAAGCCCTCCTGTGTGAGGTAGCGGCGCAGCAGATCGCGGATTCGCGCGTCATCGTCCACCACCAGAACTTTGTCGGTGCGATTGGTTGTTGTGGCCATGTTGATCCCAAGTCCAATTTGTAACAGAGCCGATTCTGACCACTTGGAACGCCGAAGTTCGTTTTTTTGAACGTAGTTTGACCAACTGTTACAAGTTTTGCCGGACTTCTCACACTCGCTACCGCCGTTTCACTGCGCGGTGCTTGGCGGCGGGTAAGGTGGCGGCCTGCGCAATTCGATTGTCTTTTGCGCGCTGTTTCGAAAAGGTCATCACTATGAAAATCACGACCCGTCTCGTCGCCGCTGCAACGTTGCTGGCCTGCTTTGGTTGTGCCATGGCGCAGACAGCCGCCCCGCTGGAGCCACGCAACGTGGTGCAGTTGTCGGCCTCCGGCACAGTGGAGGTGCAACAGGACCTGCTGGTGCTCACTCTCTCGGCCAGCAAAGAGGGCGCGGACGCAGCAGCCGTGCAGGCCCAGCTCAAGCAGGCGCTCGAGGTCGCCCTTGCCGAAGCCAAGCGCACTGCGCAGGCGGGGCAGCTTGATGTGCGCACTGGTCCGTTTGGTCTGTACCCCCGTTATGCCAAGGACGGCAAGATCAATGGCTGGCAGGGCCGGGCAGAGCTGGTGCTGGAGGGGCGTGACTTTGCGCGCATCACTGCGGCGGCTGGCAAGATCCCGTCCATGCCCATCAGCCAGGTCGCCTTTGCACTCTCGCGCGAGGCCCGTGCCAAGGTTGAAACCGAGGCGCAGACCCAGGCCATCGATCAATTCAAGGCGCGTGCGGCCGAGTTGGCCAAAGGCTTTGGTTTTGCCAGCTACAGCCTGCGCGAAGTTGCTGTGAATAGCAATGAGATGGCACCCGGCCCGCGTCCGCGCATGATGGCAATGGAGGCCAAGGCTTCTTCGTTCTCTGACGCGGCGGTGCCCGTGGAGGCGGGTAAGGCGCAGGTGGTGGTGACAGTTTCCGGCTCCGTGCAAATGCGCTGAGGCGGGCGGCCTTCAATCGCCTGTGTCGCTGGCGCCCCTGGGGATGCTCAACGCGGTATCGTGGCGCAGGCCCCCTCCGCTGCTGCCGGTGATCAGCGTGATTCCCCAATAAAAATGGCCGTTACCGCGCGATTGTATTGCCTGAGTAGCTATCAAAAATAGAGCGTTGGCAAGTCAGAGCAACGCAATGCGACGCAGCGCTGGAAACAAAAAAGCACGCAGAAGGGACATCCCTTCACGTGCTTTTTTCGGAGGGGCAACCCCCGGTAGCCGGGGGAGCGCAAGGCGATGCTTGATGTCATGGTGAACCCCTGTGTGTGATGCCATCCAGTGCTCGGTTCCATATCGCATATCGGTTGCCAGAACCAGCGCGGTTTTTGCCTGATTCTCCAAATCCGGTGCCGACCGGTCTGCGAACCGTTACGCTCGCGGCATGAGGTCTCCTTTGTGCGAGGCGGTGAGCCGCTATACCGAAGCCCATGCCCGCCAGGGCAACGTGGTGCAAACCCCCATCCCCGGACTGAGTACGGTGCGCGCGACCGAGCCCAGCGGGTTGTTGCATGCGATCGCTCAGCCCCTGGTCTGCCTTGTGCTGCAGGGCCGCAAGCAGGTGGCGATGGGGGAGCAGACCTTTGGATTCTCCGCAGGCGAGTCGTTACTGATCACGGCCGATGTGCCCACTGTGAGCCAGATCACCCGGGCCACTGCTGCAGCGCCGTATCTCTCGATTGAGCTGGAACTGAGCCTGCCGGTCATTGCCGACTTGTCGGCCCAGATGGGTGTTGTGCCCCGGGGCGACCATGCCCCGGTGCATGTGGATCCCACCGATGCGGAGGTGGCCGATGTGGCCCTGCGCCTCATGCGGCTTCTGGAGCGGCCCGAGGCCGTCCCGCTGTTGCATGCGTCATTGGTCCGCGAATTGCACTACTGGCTTTTGGCTGGGCGGCATGGCGCTGCCATCCGCCGCACAGGCTGGCCCGGTAGTCATGCCCAACGGGTGGCGCGCGCCGTTGCCGTGCTGCGTGCCGATTTTGCGCAACCCCTGCCGGTGGAGAGCCTTGCGGCGCTTGCTGGCATGAGCGCCTCATCCTTTCATCAGCATTTCAGGGCGGTCACCTCCTTGTCGCCACTGCAGTTCCAGAAGCAGCTGCGCTTGATTGAGTCGCGGCGGTTGATGTTGTCAGAGGGAGTCAGCGCCAGCAGTGCAGCATTTGCCGTGGGTTATGAAAGCGTGCCCCAATTCACTCGCGAATACGCTCGGCTGTTCGGTTTGCCGCCGGTGCGTGACACGCAAGCCGCAAGAGAGAGGGCGCGGTCGCAGGTGTGAGGGCTGCTGTTGGTGCTGGGCGGGCCGATACGCCTACTTGCTGTAGTCGATCAGCGCCCATACGATCACAGCGAGCTGGAGCAGGTTGATCAGGATGGCGATGGCGTGGGTCCTGCGGAACCCCGGGATAGCGTCTATGAAGTTGGACTGGATCTGCTCCCCGAGCGCATCCATCTTCGGGATGATCTGGCTGCGCAGCGCAACAGCGATTCCCGCCAGCGCGGCCGCACCGCAGGCGATGCCAGGATGGCCTGCCAGCGCAAAACTGATCGCCGTTGCGGAAGCCGTCACGAAGGCGCAGACATAGTAGACATGGAAGAACCCGCGCACAAAGCGTGCGTCCAGTGGTGTGTCATGCTTGAGCACCAGCAGCGGGATGGAGCCCATGATGAAATATGCTGTGGTCACGAGCAACGCCACCGTGAAGAACATGGCTGCAATCATTGCGGCAGACATCGCGGGTAACCTCCCGTGGTGGGACACCGTCCAGGGCTCGCAAGCAAAAGGCAAAGTGCCCCAACGGGTCTCGCCGCGGACAGCGCCATTTTAGGGATACCACCTCCGCCATGGTCCGGTGGAATGCGAGACCAGCATGTGGCGGTGGGTGGAGGGCCCGAGGGCAGTTGCCCCGGGGCTTTTGGCGCAGTGGCAATGGCCGGGCGCCGAGCGGACGGTTTACTGTGCGGCCCAGCCGCCGTCCATGTTCCAGGCCACGCCGCGCACGTTGTTGGCCGCAGGGGAGCAGAAGAAAACAGCCAGCTCGCCCAGTTCTTCTGGCGTGGTGAACTGCATAGAGGGCTCCTTTTCGCCCAGCAGCAGCTTCTTGGCCTCTTCGTTCGACAGGCCATGCTCGGCAGCCTTGGCATCCACCTGCTTTTGCACCAGGGGCGTAAGCACCCAGCCGGGGCAGATTGCGTTACAGGTTACGCCCGTAGTGGCATTCTCCAGCGCCGTGACCTTGGTCAGGCCCACGATGCCATGCTTGGCGGCCACGTAAGCCGCTTTTTGCGCCGAGCCCACCAGGCCGTGTACCGACGCCACATTGATGATGCGGCCCCAGTTGGCGTCTTTCATGGCAGGCAGCGCCAGACGCGATGTGTGGAAGGCACTGGTGAGGTTGATCGCAATCACGGAGTCCCAACGCTCCACCGGGAAGTCTTCCACGTTGGCCACATGCTGGATGCCCGCGTTGTTCACCAGAATGTCCACGCGCCCGAAGTGCGCAGCGCTGGACTTCATCATGTCCTCGATATCAGCCGCCCGGCTCATGTCGGCACCGTGGTAGGCCACTTGTACCTCGGCCGCCGCGCCCGCGGCCAGGACTTCGGCACGGGGGCCGTCTACATCGCCAAAACCATTGAGCACGATGTTCGCGCCCTGGCGGGCCAGGGCCTTAGCGATTCCGAGGCCAATGCCACTGGTGGAGCCGGTGACGAGGGCGGTTTTGCCTTTCAGCATGAGAGTCTCTCCGAATGAATTACGATGCCACGCAAGGGAAAGTCGGCAACCATGGCATGCGCCACAGGTTCCGAATTCCGCAAGCATTATCGAGCGCCGATCCCGGATTTCGCACCCATGAATGAACCTACGCTGAACTACGTACTGTGCCCGGGCTCTGCCGCCCCGCCAGTGGCCCCGGACCGCGCGCCTGCTCCGGCGCAGCAACACCGCATGGCTTACTGGGAGTGGAATGCCACAGGCAATCCGGCACATCCGCACGTGGTGGTCTGCGTGCATGGCCTTTCGCGCCAGGGGCGTGACTTTGATACTCTGGCGCGAGCGCTGAGCGCGCATGCGCGGGTGGTCTGCCCCGACGTGGTGGGGCGCGGCCAGAGCGACTGGCTGGCTGACCCTATGGGCTACCAGATTCCGCAATACGCGGCCGACCTGCTGGCCTTGCTGGCGCAGTTGCAGCAGCAGGGGCCCATCACCACGATGGACTGGGTGGGCACCAGCATGGGCGGGCTGATTGGCATGGGCATTGCGGGCCAGCCGGGACTGCCCTTGCCGGTGCCGGTGCGCAGGCTGGTGCTCAATGATGTGGGGCCGGTCATCCAGTGGGAGGCCTTGCAACGTATCGGCCAGTACCTGGGGCAGCTGGCGCGGTTTGCTTCGCTGCAGCAGGCCGCCGATGCCATGTGGGCCATCTCCACCAGCTTCGGCCCGCACACACCAGCCCAGTGGCTGGAGCTGTCGCGTGCGATGGTGCGCGCGCTGCCCGCGTCGGAGGGGGGCGGCATCACGCTGCATTACGACCCCGCCATTGCCGTGCCTTTCAAGACCCTGACCCCGGATTCCGCCGTGGCGGGCGAGGCTGCGCTGTGGCAGCTGTACGACCATATCCAGGCGCGCACGCTGCTGTTGCGTGGCGCTCAGTCGGATCTGCTCTCTCGCGCGACGGCGCAGGCGATGACGGAACGCGGCCCCCGGGCGCGCCTTGTCGAGTTTGACGGGGTGGGGCATGCGCCCACCCTGGTGGCGGCCGATCAGGTCGCGGCCGTCACGGAGTTCCTGCTGGCGGCAGAAGGTGTTGTGGCCGGATGAAAACCAACCCTCCCGCACTCGCGTCCCTTCCCCTTCAGACCGACACCGTTCCGCAGCTCATTGCCGCCACCGCGCACACGCTGCCCGAGCAGGTGAATGCGCTGGTGCGCGCGCGCGCTTTTGCCGAGCCACTGATGGCGGGCGAGACCTTGGATTCAGGCGAGAACACGCTGGCCCACGCGGATGCCGTAGCCGCCATCCTCAAGGGCATCGGCGGCTCCGAGGCCATGCAGGCCGCGAGCTATCTCGTCTATGCCTGCGTGCACCTCAATAAGCCAGAAGAGGTGATCGCCAAGGCCTTTGGCGACAACTTTGCTGCGCTGGCGGTGGAGACGACCAAGCTCATGCGCGTGCAGCAGCAGGCGCGCACCGCCGAGCACCTGGAAGACCCTGCAGTGCAGACCGAGAATGTGCGCAAGATGCTGCTCGCGTTCTCGCGCGACCTGCGCGTGGTGATGCTTCGGCTGGCTTCACGCTTGCAGACACTGCGCTTTCATGCGGCCAGCAAACGTCCCGTATCGCCCAGCCTGGCGCGCGAGTCGCTGCAGGTGTTTGCGCCGCTGGCCAACCGGCTGGGCATCTGGCAGGTCAAGTGGGAGCTGGAAGACCTGTCCTTTCGCTTCCTGGAGCCTGATACCTACAAGGAAGTGGCCCGCCTGCTCGACGAAAAGCGGGGCGAGCGCGAGGTGTACATGGAGCAGCTGCGCGCGCGGCTCGAATCTGACCTGCGCGCGCGCAGCATCAGCGCCAGCGTGCAGGGTCGCCCCAAGCACATCTACAGCATCGTCAAGAAGATGCGAGGCAAGTCGCTCAACTTCGACCAGGTGTTCGACATCCGCGCGCTGCGCGTGGTGGTGCCTACGGTCAAGGACTGCTATGCCGCCCTGAGCTGGGTGCACGAGCAGTTCAAACCTATCGTG
>CAYXSL010000176.1:0-9572 GCA_964466605.1 uncultured Verminephrobacter sp. | reverse complement strand
GCGACGTCGCCATGGCGGTGAAGGTGGCCGACAACGCCAAGACCAACAAGTACAGCCCCTGCAACGCGAGCGAAGGCCTGCTGGTGGCGCGCGGCGTGGCGGCGGAGTTTTTGCCCAAGATCGGCGCCGTGTACGCCGCCAAGGGCGTGGAGATGCGGGGCTGCCCCGAGTCGCTGGCCATCCTGGCGGCCGTGCCCGCCGCGAAGCTGGTGCCCGCCACCGAGCAGGACTGGAGCGAGGAGTACCTGGCGCCCATCATCAGCGTGAAGATCGTGGCCGGTGTGGACGAGGCCATCGCCCACATCAACCACTATTCGAGCCACCACACGGACGCCATCCTCACCACCAACCACGTGCACGCCCAGCGGTTTCTGCGCGAGGTGGATTCGGCCAGCGTGATGGTGAACGCGAGCACGCGGTTCGCCGATGGCTTCGAGTACGGCCTGGGCGCGGAGATCGGCATCAGCACCGACAAATTCCACGCACGCGGCCCGGTGGGCATCGAGGGGCTGACCTCGCTCAAGTACGTGGTGCTGGGCGAGGGTGAGGTGCGGGGCTGATTTGCTATCAATTGGATAGCTAAAAAGACATATCAGTCGCGCGCAGAGGCCTTATTTTTCTATGAAAATCATCATCCTCGGCGCGGGCCGCGTGGGCCAGAGCGTGGCAGACAGCCTGGTGTCGGAGCGCAACGACATCACCGTCATCGACACCGACGCCGCGCGCCTGCGTGACCTGGAGTCGCGGTTTGACTTGCGCGGGGTGGTGGGCAACGGCATTGAGCCCGCCGTGCTGGCCGAGGCGGGCGCCGAGGACACCGACCTGCTGATCGCCTGCGCCGCGCAGGACGAGACCAATCTCGTGTGCTGCAAGGTCGCGCAGCTGCTGTTCCACATCCCCAAGCGCATTGCGCGGGTGCGCTCCAGCGGTTTTCAGGAAGACGACCGGTTGGTGGGCCCCGAGGGTTTTGCGGTGGACCGCATCATCTGTCCCGAAGAGTCCCTCACGCGCTACATCGGCAAGCTCATCGACTACCCTGAAGCCATGCAGGTGCGCGAGTTCGCGGGCGGCCGCGCCTGCCTGGTGTCGGGCCGGGCCCGGCCCGGCGCGCCCATGGTGGGCCCCACGATCGGCGAGTTGCGCGAGCGTGCGCCCGAGATGGCGATGCGCGTGGTGGCCATCTACCGCCGCTTTGCCGACGAGCCCGACCGCTTCATCGCCTGCGAAGGCGCAACCCGCATCGAGCCGGGGGATGAGGTGTTTGTGCTGGCGGCGCATGAGCACATCGCCCAGGTGCTCGCGGCCCTGCACCGCCCTGCGTCGCAGCCACTTCCGCCCGTGCGCCGCATCATGATCGCGGGCGGCGGCCGGGTGGGCCTGCGGCTGGCGCGGCAGCTGGCGCAGACGCCGGGACGTTTCCACACCAAGATCATCGAGGGCGATGCCGAGCGCTGCGTGGCGCTGGCGTCGGCACTGCCTTCGGACGTGCTGGTGCTGCAGGGCGACACCACCGACGAGGACCTGCTGGGCGACGAGGGCATCGAGGAGGTGGACCTGTTCCTCGCGCTCACCGACGACGATGAGGACAACATCATGTCCTGCCTGCTGGCCAAGCGCATGGGCGCGAGCCGGGTGCTCGCGCTCATCAACCGCCGCAGCTATGCCGACCTGATGCATGGCACACAGATCGACATTGCGCTGTCGCCCGCGCAGGCCATGCTGGGCGAGTTGCTGGCCTATGTGCGCCAGGGCGACGTGCAGGCCGTGCACAGCCTGCGCCGGGGCGTGGCCGAGGCGCTGGAGATCGTGGCGCGCGGCGACCGCAAGAGTTCGCGCGTGGTCGGCCGCAAGGTGAGCGAGCTGCCGCTGCCGCGCGATGTGCACATCGGGCTGATCGTGCGCGGCCTGTCAGGCGATGCGGATGCCACGGGCGCATCCGCCACCGGCCTGCGCGAGCCCGAGGTCATCATCCCGCGCAGCACGACGGTGATCGAGAGCAACGACCATGTGGTTTTCTTCCTGCCCAACAAGCGGTGGGTAGCGGACGTGGAAAAGCTCTTTCGCGTGAGCGCGGCTTTTTTCTGACCGGACCCCAGGCGGCGCGACCCCCATGACAGACATGTTTCCCGTGCTGCGGGTGCTGGGCATCCTGGTCATGATTTTTGCGCTGACCATGGGGCTGCCGCTGGCGGTGTCGCTGTGGACGGGCGATGGCGTCTGGCATGTGTACCCGCTGTCCATGGGCGCCACGCTGCTGGCGGGCGCCTGGCTGTGGTGGCGGCTGCGGCTGTTCCGGCAGGAGCTGCAGCCGCGCCACGGCGTGATGCTGGTGTCGCTGGTGTGGGCGCTGCTGCCGCTGTCGGCCGCGCTGCCGCTGATGCTGGCGGGGCACCACACGGGGCGGCCGCTGTCGTTCACGCATGCCTATTTCGAGGCCGTGTCGGGGCTCACCACCACGGGCTCCACCGTGCTCAGCGGGCTGGATGCGCTGCCGGTGTCGGTCAATGTGTGGCGCACCTTTTTGCAGTGGATGGGCGGCATGGGCATCTTGATCCTGGCGGTGGCCGTGCTGCCCCTGCTGGGCGTGGGTGGCAGCCAGCTGTTCAAGGCCGAGGCGGCGGGGCCGGTGAAGGACACCAAGCTCACGCCGCGCATGACCGGCACGGCCAAGGGGCTGTGGGGCGTGTATGCGCTGTTTTCCGTGCTGTGTGGCCTGGCCTACTGGGCCGCAGGCATGGCGCCGCTCGATGCACTGATGCACATGTTCACCACCGTGAGCCTGGGCGGGCTGTCGTCGCACGACCTGAGCTTTGGCTACTTCCAGTCGCCGCTGCTGGAGGCGATCTGCATCTTCTTCATGCTGGTGGCCAGCTGCAATTTCGCGCTGTACTTCGTGGCGATCCGCAAGGGCCACTGGGGCGGGTGCTGGCGCGACCCGGAACTGCGCGCGACGTTGTTTGCGCTCATCGGCGGCGGGCTGGTGGTGGCGCTGCTGCTGTGGGTCAAGGGCGTGTATGCGCCGCTGGAGGCACTGCGCCATGGCATGTTCAACGTGGTGTCGCTGGCCACCACCACCGGCTATGCCACGGTGGATTACCTCGCCTGGCCCGTTTTTGCGCCCGTGTTCATGCTGCTGCTGTCGGGCGTGGCCACCAGTGCCGGATCGACGGGCGGCGGCATCAAGATGGTGCGCATGCTCATCCTGGTCAAGCAGGCGCGCCGCGAGATGAACCGCCTGGTGCACCCGCGCGCCGTGCAGCCGGTGTGCCTGGGTGGCGGCGTGGTGGACAACCGCGTGATCTTCTCGGTGCTGGCCTTCATGCTGGTCTATGGCGGCACGGTGTTCGGCCTGTCGATGGTGCTGCTGCTCACCGACCTGGACCCGGTGACCGCGTTTTCGGTGGTGCTGGCCAGCGTCAACTGCGCGGGCCCGGGCCTGGGCAGCGTGGGGCCCGCGTCCAACTACGCGGTGCTGACCGACTTCCAGATCTGGGTGTGCACACTGGCCATGCTGCTGGGGCGGCTGGAGATCCTGAGCTTCCTGGCCCTGCTCACCCCCGCTTTCTGGCGCCGCTGACATTGCTTTGCGTGGCCGTGCCTTGCGAAACAGGAAGACGGCCCCAAATCCCTACAATTCGTCCGCAATTTGCTTCCCGAGGGCATCTATGGTTCCGCATCTCATCACGGCCCTCACGGGGCCGATCAACGAACTCGAACAGCGCATTCTCGACTCGATGCCCGCCATCGAACGCTGGTTCCGGCTGGAGTGGATGGAGCACACGCCGCCGTTCTATACGTCGGTAGACATCCGCAATGCAGGCTTCAAGCTGGCGCCGGTTGACACCAACCTGTTCCCGGGCGGCTGGAACAACCTGACCAAGGAGATGCTGCCCCTGGCCGTGCAGGCTGCGATGGCCGCCATCGAGAAGATCTGCCCCGAAGCGCGCAACCTGCTGATCATCCCGGAGAACCACACGCGCAACACGTTCTACCTGTCCAACGTGGTGCAGCTGCAGCGCATCTTCAACATGGCGGGCCTGAACGTGCGCGTGGGCTCCATCAGCCCCGAGATCAAGAAGTCCACGCTGATCGAGCTGCCCAACGGCGACACCGTGACCCTGGAGCCCGTGGTGCGCACCAAGCGCCGGCTGGGGCTCAAGGACTTTGACCCCTGCACCATCCTGCTCAACAACGATCTCTCGGCTGGCGCCCCCGGAATCCTGGAAGACATCCACGAGCAGTACCTTCTGCCGCCGCTGCATGCGGGCTGGAGCGTGCGCCGCAAGAGCACCCATTTCAAGAACTACGAAGAGGTGGCCAAGCGCTTCGGCAAGATGCTGGGCATCGACCCCTGGCTCATCAATCCCATGTACAGCCAGTGCGACGGCGTGGACTTTGCCGAAGACAAAGGCATGGACAAGCTGCAGACCACGGTGGATGCGCTTTTGACCAAGGTGCGCCGCAAGTACAAGGAGTACGGCATCAACGAGAAGCCGTTCGTCATCGTCAAGGCCAACAACGGCACCTACGGCATGGGCATCATGACCGTGCGCGATGCCAAGGAGCTGGACGCGGTCAACCGCAAGACCAAGAACAAGATGGCCGTGATCAAGGACGGCCAGCCGGTCAACGACCTCATCATCCAGGAAGGCGTGCTGACGCAGGAGCGTGTGCACGAAGCCGTGGCCGAACCGGTGGTCTACATGATGGACCGCTATGTGGTCGGCGGCTTCTACCGCATGCATGCCGAGCGCGGTGTGGACGAGAACCTGAATGCGCCGGGCGCGAGTTTTGTGCCGCTGGCCTTCGAGCACAGCACCCACATGCCCCAGCCGGGCGTGCGCCCCGGGGTGAGTGCGCCCAACCGCTTCTATATGTATGGCGTGGTGGCGCGGCTAGCGATGCTGGCGGCCAGCTATGAGCTGGAGGCGACGAATCCGGATGCCGAGGTGTACGACTGATCCTTTGGGAGGCGCCGTCTGCGGGGTTTTCCCTCGGGATGGCACTGCGGGCGCGGCATGCCACGCCCGCGTCCGGCTGCCAAGGGCAAGTTGCTGCGTCGCAACATGGGGTTTTGTCTCCAATCGCTTGATCTGAGGCAGGCGCACAATAGCGTTCCCAAAAGTAACGGAACCCCGTCGGCTCAGAGCGCGGGTGTGGTCAGTGCAAAGCTCCAAATCTTCGCTCGCAGCGCTCACGCTGGGCGCCATCGGTGTGGTGTATGGCGATATCGGCACCAGCGTGCTGTATGCCGTCAAAGAGGTGTTTGGCTCCGGCCATGTGCCTTTCACCCCAGAAAACATCTACGGCATCCTCTCGATCTTTTTCTGGACGCTCACGGTCATCGTGTCGCTGAAGTACGTGGTGTTGGTGCTGCGTGCCGACAACCACGGCGAGGGCGGCCTGATCGCGATGCTGGCGCTGGCCTCGCAGGCCGTGAAGGACAAGCCCCGGCTGCGCGGCGTGCTGCTGGCGGTGGGCATCTTCGGCACCTCGCTGTTCTATGGCGATGGGGTCATCACCCCGGCCATCTCGGTGCTGTCGGCGGTGGAGGGGCTGGAGGTGGTTTCGCCCCACTTCAAGCAGTACGTGATCCCCATCACGCTGGTGGTGCTGTTCTGCCTGTTTGCCGTGCAAAAGCGCGGCACCGGGGGCATTGGCAAGTTCTTCGGGCCCATCACCCTCGTGTGGTTCGTCAGCATTGCGCTGCTGGGGGTGTCGCACATCGTCGGCCACCCCGAGATCCTCTGGGCCCTGAGCCCGCACCACGCGCTGGGCTTCATGTGGGCCAACCCGGGCACAAGCTTCATCATCCTGGGCGCGGTGGTGCTGTGCGTGACGGGTGCCGAGGCGCTGTACGCAGACCTGGGCCACTTCGGCAAGCGGCCCATCCGCCTGGCCTGGTTCACCGTGGCCATGCCGGCGCTCACGCTCAACTACTTTGGCCAGGGCGCACTGCTGCTCGCCGAGCCCGAGGCTGTGAAGAACCCCTTCTACATGATGGCCCCCGACTGGGCACTGATCCCGCTGGTGGTGCTGGCCACGATGGCCACGGTGATCGCCTCGCAGGCCCTGATCACCGGCGCCTTCAGCGTGACCAAGCAGGTCATCCAGCTCGGTTACCTGCCGCGCCTGAACATCCAGCACACCAGCGTGCGTGACACGGGGCAGATCTACATGCCGCTGGTCAACTGGGGGCTGTTCGCAGCCATCGTGCTGGCAGTGGTGATGTTCCGCTCGTCGAGCAACCTGGCCGCCGCCTACGGCATCGCCGTGACGCTGGACATGCTGATCACCACCACGCTCACCTTCTTCGTGATCCGCTATGGCTGGCGCTATCCGCTGGCGCTGTGCATCGCGGCCACGGGCTGCTTCTTTGTGGTGGATCTGGCGTTCTTTGCCTCCAACATGCTCAAGCTGTTCCAGGGCGGCTGGTTCCCGCTGCTGATCGGCGGCATCGTGTTCGCCTTCATGATGACCTGGAAGGAAGGGCGCCGCCTGCTCAACGACAAGCTGCGCGCTGATGCCATCGACCTGAAAGACTTCCTGGAGTCTGTGTTCATCAGCCCGCCCACGCGCGTGGACGGCACGGCCGTGTTCCTCACGGCGGAAACAGGTGCCGTGCCCAATGCACTGCTGCACAACCTCAAGCACAACAAGGTGCTGCACCAACAGAACCTGTTCGTCACGGTGCACAACCACGAGACGCCCTGGATCGGCCTGGACAAGCGCCTGCAGGTCGAATCCCTGGGCCACGACTGCTGGCAGGTGGTGATCCACTATGGCTTCAAGAACGACCCCGATGTGCCCCGTGCGCTGGAGCTGCTGCGCGGCCGAGGCTGCGAGCTGGAGGCCATGACCACGAGCTACTTCCTCTCGCGCGACACCGTCATCCCCACCATGGGTGGCGGCATGGCGCCCTGGCGCGAGAAGCTGTTTGCCCAGATGCACCACAACGCCAGCGGCGCGGCGGACTTCCTCCACCTGCCCAACAACGCGGTGGTCGAACTCGGATCAAAGATCGAGATCTGATCGATTTTTTGAGGTTTTTTGGCCGTCTGCGCGCGACCATAAACCAAAGTGCGCTATCGAATTTATAGCGTTTGACTGCTGGCGCTGCGGTGGCCCCCCTTGCGGGCGGCTGCGGGGGGCACGGTGCCAGAATCCAGCCCATGCAATTTTTCAAAGACCTGAGCCTCTCGACCTTCGTCGCGGGGTTTGTGGCGGTGCTGGTGGGCTTTACCAGCTCGGTGGCCATCGTGTTCCAGGCCGCACAGGCGTTTGGCGCCACACCCGCCCAGCTCACCTCCTGGATGTGGGCGCTGGGCCTGGGCATGGGCCTGTGTTCGCTGCTCCCCTCATTGATCCTGCGGCAGCCCGTCATGGTGGCGTGGTCCACTCCCGGTGCGGCCGTGCTGGCCACCGCCGGGCTGGCCGGGGGCTTCAGCATGGGCGAGGCCGTGGGGGCGTTCATGGTGAGTGCGGTGCTCATCACCCTGGCGGGCGTGACCCGCTGGTTCGAGCGCGTGATGAACCGCATCCCCATGGAGATCGCCGCCGCCTTGCTGGCCGGTGTGCTGGCGCGGTTTGGTCTGCAGGCGTTTTCAGCGGCCCAGACGGCGCTGCCGCTGGTGCTGCTCATGCTGCTGGTGTACCTGGTCAGCCGCCGCTGGCTGGCGCGTTATGCCGTGGTCATCACGCTGGCGGTGGCCGTGGCGTACGTGGCGGCCCGTGGGCAGATGGTCTGGTCGGCAGTGCAGCTGGAGCTGGCCCTGCCGGTGTTCATGGCGCCTGAGTTCAGTGTGGCCGCCCTGGTCAGCCTGGCCATTCCGCTGTTTGTGGTCACCATGGCTTCGCAGAACCTGCCCGGTGTGGCGGTGATCCGCGCGTCGGGCTATGACATGCCGGTGTCCCGCCTCATCACCCTCACCGGGCTGGCCACTTTGATCCTGGCCCCGTTTGGCGCCTTTGCGCTGAATTTCAGCGCCATCACCGCCGCCATGTGCATGGGGCCGGAGGCGCATGAAGACCGCAGCCGCCGCTACACCGCCGCCGTGTGCTGTGGCGCGCTGTATGTGGCCATCGGACTGTTTGGTGCGGTCATTACCGGGCTGCTGACGGCGTTCCCCAAGGAGCTGGTCGTCGCCATTGCGGGGCTGGCGCTGCTGGGCACCATTGGCAACGGCCTGGCCGCTGCCTTGGGGGACGAATCCCACCGCGAGGCGGTGCTCATCACCTTCCTGGTCACGCTCAGCGGGGTGGTGGTGGCGGGCGTGGGGTCGGCCTTCTGGGGCGTGGTCGCAGGCAGCATTGCCTTATTTGTGCAACAGTACAGGCGTTCGCAGGCCTAGCCCTTTTGGCTGCGCGGGCCGCTGGCCCCATCCACTTTTCTGACCCGACACCATGAAACTGCTCTTCATCGCCGACCCGCTGCACAGCTTCAAGATCTACAAGGACACCACCTTTGCCATGATGCGCGAGGCCCAGCGGCGCGGCCACACTCTGACGGTGTGCGAGCCGCAGCATGTCACCTGGCAGCGGGGCAGCAAGGTCACGGCGCGGGTCCAGGACATCCATCTCACGGGGGACGCGGCCCATTGGTATGACGCCCAGCCGCAGCGCAGTGCTGTGCTGGCCGATTTCGACGCGGTGCTCATGCGCAAGGACCCGCCCTTCGACAGCGAATACTTCTACGCCACCCACCTGCTGGAGCAGGCCGAGCGCGAAGGCGCCAAGGTGTTCAACAAGCCCCGGGCCCTGCGGGACCACCCGGAAAAGCTGGCGATCATGGAGTTTCCCCAGTTCATCGGGCCCACGCTGGTCACGCGCGATGCAGCAGATATCCAGCGCTTCCATGCGGAGCACCAGGACATCATCCTCAAGCCCCTGGACGGCATGGGCGGCATGGGCATCTTCCGCGTCGGGCCGGATGGCCTCAACCTGGGTAGCATCACCGAAACCCTGAACCGCCATGGCGCGCAAAGCGTGATGGTGCAGAAGTTCCTGCCCGAGATCGTTGAGGGAGACAAACGCGTGCTCATCATCGGTGGCAAGCCCGTGCCCTTTTGTCTTGCCCGCATCCCGCAGGGCAGCGAAGTGCGCGGCAACCTGGCGGCCGGGGGCAAGGGCGTCGCCCGCCCCTTGTCTGCGCGGGACCGGGAGATCGGCGAGACCCTGGGGCCTATCTTGCTGGAGCGGGGCCTGTTGCTGGCAGGGGTGGACGTGATCGGTGACTGCGTCACCGAGATCAATGTCACCAGCCCCACCTGCTTCCAGGAGATCTTCGACCAGACAGGCTGTGATGTCGCCTTCCTGTTTGTGGATGCGCTGGAAGCCGCTGTTGCAGCCCACCGAGGCTGAGTCGCCTGAATTCGACAAACTCTTCTCAACCCTCTTCAATCCGTGCTATAGTCGAGGGCTTCGCTTCTGAAGCACTTGCCCGGATGATCTGATCGTTTGGGGTTGTGCTCGGTGGCTGGTGGCGACGCTCTTCGGGGTTGTGCTGTTGGTGATCGAGGGGGTTGAAGAAAAGTTTTGTTTTTGTGTCTGGGTGCTTAAAAACTCGGTATAGA
>CAYXSL010000175.1:0-9642 GCA_964466605.1 uncultured Verminephrobacter sp. | reverse complement strand
TGCGCAGCACGGGCATTGACGCAGTGCTGGACCAGGCCACCCACCTGGTGTGGACCACGGGCGGCCTGCTGGTGCCCAATGTGCAGTACCAGGGCTTTGTGCAGCGCGGGCGGGCCGTGCTCGCTGCGCAGGGCTGATTTCTTCTCATTCCCCAATTCCCCCAACCTTTGTGCCCTTTGGAGAGAACCCCATGAACCGCAAGCAACTGCTTTTGTCTGCCGCCCTCTGTGCCGCCCTGGGGGCCACCGCCTGGGCGCCTGCCATGGCACAGGAGGCGGCCTTTCCCACCAAGCCGATCACGCTGGTGATCCCGTTCCCGCCGGGTGGCGCCACCGATGTGCTGGGCCGCCTGATCGGCAAGAAGCTGGGCGACAAGCTGGGCCAGAGCGTGGTGATCGACAACCGCGCGGGCGCGGGCACGGTGATTGGTGCGACGTCGGTAGCGCGGGCGGCCCCCGATGGCTACACGCTGCTCATGAGTTCGGGCACCACCTTCACCGTGAACCCGGCGGTGCGCGCCAAGCTGCCGTATGACCCGGTCAAGAGCTTCGAGCCCATTGGCATTGCCGGGCGCACGGGGCTGATCCTGCTGGCCAACAAGGATGTGCCGGTGGCCGATGTGAAGCAGTTCGTGGCCATGGTGAAGGCCGGGCCGGACAAGTATTCGTATGGCTCGTTTGGTGCGGGCACCACGTCGCAGTTTGCGGGCGAGATGTTCTTCCATGCCGCGGGGCTCAAGATCCAGCATGTGCCGTACAAGGGCAGCGCGCCTGCGATGACCGACCTGCTGGGCGGGCAGATTCCGTTCACCGTCGATACCGTGTCGGCCGCGCTGCCACAGCTCAAGGACGGCAAGATCAAGGCCATTGCGGTGACATCCGGCAAACGCTCGGCCCTGCTGCCCAAGGTGCCCACGCTGGCCGAGAGTGGCTATCCCGGCTTGGAGATGGACACCTGGCTGGCCATGGTGGCGCCGCGTGGCCTGCCGCCGGCAGTGAAGGCTCGGCTGGAAACAGCCCTGGCCCAGGTGGTGGCCGACCCGGAGACGCGTGACAAGCTCATCGCCACGGGCTTTGAACCGTCCTATGCTTCGTCCAGGGCCGTCAGCGAACTCATCGACAAGGAGTTGCCGCTGATGCGTGCCATTGCCCTGCGGGCCAGCATCACTGTTGATTGATTGACCCCGCCCCGACAAGGAGACACCCCTGAGATGACAACCACAAGCCCCCAAGCCCTGGTTGAGCTGACCGCCAGCGAACTGCGCCATCACATCGGCACGCGCGAGATTTCGCCGGTGGAGCTGCTCGACGCCTGCATTGCGCGCATCGAGGCCGTCAACCCGCATGTGAATGCCGTCACCGCCACCTGCTACGACCGCGCCCGCACCGAGGCCAAGGCGGCTGAGCAAGCGGTGCTACGCGGCGAGCCGCTGGGCCTGCTGCATGGCCTGCCCATGGGCGTGAAGGACCTGGAGGCCACGGCGGGCTTGCTGACCACCTACGGATCGCAGATCTACCGCGAGCACATCCCGGCCGAGGACAACGTGCTGGTGGCGCGCCTGCGCGCTGCGGGTGCCATCGTCACGGGCAAGACCAACATCCCCGAAATGGGCGCGGGCGCCAATTCGCGCAACACCGTGTGGGGCGCCACGGGCAACCCCTTCAACCCCAACCTGAACGCCGGGGGCTCGTCGGGCGGCTCGGCCGCTGCGTTGGCGTGCGACATGCTGCCGGTGTGCACGGGCTCGGACACGGGTGGGTCGCTGCGCATTCCGGCGTCCATTTGTGGCGTGGTGGGTTTCAGGCCATCGCCCGGCGTGGTGCCCAGTTCGCGCAAGCTGCTGGGCTGGACGCCGATTTCGGTGGTCGGCCCCATGGGCCGGACGGTGGAAGAGGCCTGCCTGCAACTGGCCGCATCGGCGGGCATGTCGGCGGGTGACCCGCTGAGCTACCCGCTGGACCCGATGAGTTTCTTGCTGCCTGAAACCGTGGACCTGAGCCGCCTGCGCGTGGCCACCACCGAGGACTTTGGCGCATGCGCTGTGGACAACGGCATCCGCACCGTGTTCCGCCGCAAGGTACAGGCCATGAAGCACCTGTTTGCCCGTTGCGACGCCATCGACATCGACCTGGGCGATGTGCACCGCTGCTTTGACGTGCTGCGCGCCGAGGCCTTTGTGGCCAGCACGCGCGAGGCCTATGAGCGCGACCCCGCCACCCTGGGCCCCAACACCCGCGCCAACTACGAAATGGGCGCCGCCATGACGCTGCTGGACAGCGCCTGGGCGCAGGCCGAGCAGACACGCATCCTGGCGCGGTTCCAGAAGCTGTACGAAGAGTACGACGTCATCCTCGCGCCCACCACGCCGGTGTCGCCGTTTGCGTGGACCGAGCTGTTTGCCAGCCATATCAACGGCGAGCCGCAGGCCAACTACTACCGCTGGCTGGCGCTGACCTATGTGAGCACGCTCACCACGCACCCGGCGCTGAGCCTGCCCTGTGGGCTGGACGACGCCGGGATGCCGTTTGGCCTGCAGATCGTGGGCCGGTTCCGCGCCGACCGGCATACGCTGGGCGTGGGACATGCGCTGGAGCAGGCGTTCAAGGGAATCACCGGGCTGGCGCGGCCCCGGCCCGACATCGCCAAGCTGATGCAGACGCGTGCCGAACCTGCGCTGACCTCCATCGTGACCCTGGCACCCGACCCCCGTGACGCCCGCACCTTGCCGCGCGACGACCGTGCGGCATCGGCTGCGCAGGTATCCGCTGTTTGAGCAGGAGGCACAGATGCAAACCGTAGACACCATCGTGATCGGCGCAGGCATTGCCGGGGCCTCCGTGGCCTGGCAACTGGTACAGCCCGGCGCCGAAGGGCAGGGCGCCAGCGTGCTGCTGCTGGAGCGGGAATCGCAGCCCGGCTACCACACCACCGGCCGCTCGGCCGCGCTCTACATGGCGACCTATGGCACGCCCAACATCCAGGCGCTGACACGGGCCAGCCGCGCGTTTTACGACGCACCGCCGCCCGAGTTTGGCGCCGACCCCATCCTCTCGCCCCGGGGCGTGGTCTATGTGGCCGGGCCGGATCAGCTGGACCTGCTCAAGCAGACCTACGACGAGGCGCATGCCACCTCGCCCAATGTGCAGTGGGTGGAGCGGGCCGAGCTGCTGGCGATGCTGCCCTGCCTGAAGCCCGAGGCCGTGGCCGCAGGCATGAGCGAGCCCGAGGCCGCCGACATCGACGTGAATGCCCTGCACCAGGGTTACCTGCGTGGCCTGCGCCAGCATGGCGGGCAGGTGCTGACGAACGCCGAGGTCACGGCCGTGCGCCGCGAAGGGGATGTATGGCAAGTGACGCTGGCCGATGGGCGGGTGTTTGTCGCCGCCACCATCGTCAACGCTGCGGGCGCCTGGGCCGACGTGGTGGCGGGCCTGGCCGGTGTGCCGCCCATCGGGCTGGAGCCGCGCCGCCGCACCGCCTTTACCTTCCCCGTGCCCGAGGGCATGGACGCCACCCACTGGCCGGCCGTGGTCGGCATCGATGAAAGCTTTTACTTCAAGCCCGATGCAGGGCAACTGCTGGGTTCACCGGCCAATGCCGACCCGACGCACCCGCATGACGTGGTGCCCGAAGAGCTGGACGTGGCCACCGGGATCTATCACATCGAGGAAATGACGAGGTTCCAGATCCGCCGTCCGTCCCACACCTGGGCCGGACTGCGCTCGTTTGTGCCCGATGGCGACATGGTGATCGGCTGGGACAACCATGTGCCCGGCTTCTTCTGGCTGGCCGGGCAGGGCGGGTATGGGATTCAGAGCGCTGCGGGCGCCTCGTTGCTGGCGCGGCAGTTGTTGCGCGGCGAGCCGCTGGCAGAAGCGCTGGTGCGCGAGGGCGTCGGGGTGGAAGGGCTGTCGCCTGCGCGTTTGCGCTGAGGTGCCCAGCCGGTGCGCGCGTGGCCCGTCAGGCGAAGGTATTGACGTGGGTGCCCAGTGTTCCGCTGGTGGCTAGCTGGGGCTGGGGCATGGATTGCCGCATTGCGTCCAGCATGGTGGCGGCGGACACGGCCTGCATGTCCAGCGCCTTTTTCAGCACCACCATGTTCAGTGCGTCCGACGTTTTGGCAGCGGCCAGGTTGGTGGCGGTGCTGACGATGCTGTTGGCGAGGGCGACATCCATGGCGATTCCTTGGTGGGATGGTTCTGTATCGGCAGCTTTGCGCCAGGCTGAAGCGTTGTTACGTTTGGGGTCGCCTTGGCTAGTCAAGGGCCGGAACGTCCAGCGCCATGCAGGTGGCCAGGTCGGAAGCGGGCTCTTCGGGAAGCTGGCGCGCCGCATCACGCAGTGCGGTGCGCAGGCCTTCTTCCAGCACAGGGTGGTAGAAGGGCATGCCCAGCAACTGGTGCACCGTGAGCTTCTGGTAGACCGCCAAGGCCAGCAGGTGGGCCAGATGTTCGCCCCCGGGCGCACACAGTTCGGCGCCTTGGATGCGCCCGGTGGTGCGGTCAGCGTAGACATGCAGCCCACCCTGGTTGTGCTGTGCTGCACGCGCGCGTCCCTGGTCCTCAAAACGGACAGTGCCTGTCACGGTGTGCGTGGGGTCCAGGTGCTCAAAACGCTGTCCAACGGTAGCGGCCTGCGGGTCACAGAACACGATGGACAACCGGGTGCGGCGATGGAACCGCGTGGGCGTGGCCGCCAGGGCATTCATGCCTGCCATGTGGCCTTCGTCGGCCGCTTCGTGTAGCAGCGGCGTCTGGGCGTTGGCGTCGCCCGCCAGAAACACGCGCAGGTTGCCTACCTGCAGGGTTTGCGGGTTCTTGGGCGGCAGGCCACGTGCGTCCAGCGGCAGGCCCAGGGTTTCCAGGCCCAGGTGCTCGATGTTGGGTTTGCGGCCCATGGCGGCCAGCACCTGGTCCACCACCACACGGTGTGTGCCGCTGCGCACCTCAATACCGCCGGGCACTTCGCGCAGCTCGGCGGGAGCGCCGATGTGCAGCGTCATCTCGCGCTTGAGCCGTTGGGTGAGTACGTTGTTGAGCACGGGGTCGCTCAGGCCTGCCAGCATGTGGCCTGTGGAGAAGGCGGCAACGGTCAGGCCCAGCCGTGCCAGCGCCTGGGCGAGTTCTGTGCCAATGGGGCCCATGCCCACCACGGCCACGCGGGGCCCCAGGCTGGGTTGTTCGAACAGGGTATCGGTGGTCAGCACACGGTCCCCGAATGCCAGCCAGTCTTCCGGAACATGGGGGCGCGAGCCGGTGGCGATGATGACGCTGCGGGTGTGGTGGGTGGTGCCATCGATATCGACCGCGCAGGGGCCCAGAAGCGTGGCGCGGCCAGAGATGCTGGCGTTGCCGAGGTCCTCTGTGGCCCGCAGGGCGCCCGCAACGAAGTCATCGCGCAGGGCCCGGACGCGCTGCAGCACGGCGGGCAGGTCGGCCGTCAGACCGTCCGCGCCCTGCAGCCCGAATGCTTCGAAGGTGTGGCGGCGATGGAAGGCATTCGCCGCTTCGATGATGCTTTTGGACGGCATGCAGCCTACCCGGGCGCAAGTGGTTCCCCAGGGGCCTTCGTTGACGATGAGGAAGCGCTGGCTGCGTTTGCGCACCTCACGCAACGCGGCCAGGCCGGCGGTGCCGGCCCCGAGGATGATGGTGTCGAGCGGTGCGCTCATGAGTTGGGCTCCCGGCAATCGGTGGAAGCTCCGAGTGTGGGCTGCCTGGAGCCCCGGCCTTGTAGGTGCAAAGGCCTTTCTGAACGGTTTTCAGGGATCGGTCCAGCCCACGCGGCCCTGGCCGCTGTTGTTGATGCGTTGCACGAACGCCGAGGCCTGAGCCTCGGGCAGCCGCCATTGCAGGGTAACCAGCGTGCCATGTTCAACGCTGTCAAGTTCAGCGCCGGCGGCCTCGATCTCTCGGCGCAGCAGGCCTTCCAGAGCGTAGGGTACCTGGCATTGCAAGGTCTTCATGCGCTGCAGAGGCACCTTGGGCGCGCTGAGCAGGGCCTGGGCCACTGCGTCCGTGTAGGCCCGCACCAACCCACCTGCCCCGAGTTTGACGCCGCCAAAGTAGCGGACCACGGTGGCCAGAACGCCTTCGAGTTCTTGGTGGCGCAGCACGTCGAGCATGGGGCGCCCCGCAGTGCCGCCGGGTTCGCCGTCATCCACTGCCGCCGACTGGCCACCTGCGAGCAGCGCCCAGCAGATGTGGGCCGCCCCGGGGTGCTGCTTCCAGAGCGCATCCACGGCCGCCTGGGCGCTGGCACGGTCGGCCATCGGTTGCACGCAGCCGATGAAGCGGCTTTTCTTGATGATGAGTTCGCTGTGCGCGGGGGCAGCCAGGGTATGGGGCATGGGGCAGCGAGTGTACGGCGGGTGTTGTGTGACGAATGTCACGCCGGGCGCCCTCGCCAGGCGCCAGGCGTGGCCGGGAGGCGCGGAGTGTGCGTTCTGTCACACGCCACAGCGGCATGCGTTCCTACACTGCCCAGCTGCTGTGGTGGGCTACGCTGATGCTACGTTTTTGAAAGCATCGGGCCCACCAAAAAAGGAACTGCCATGTTTGCCATCCCGTTCTCTGCCCCCGCGCCCTCCAGCTTCGTTAGCCAGATATTTGGCCCGCTGATGGTGCCGTCTGTACCTGCCGAGACCCATGGGCCTCTGCCCGAGCCCGGGGTGGCCGCCTGCGCATCGGAATGCGACGACATTCCTGATTTGGCCCAGCGTGTGCGGGAAGTGGGCGAGTGGTAGGGCTTGGGACGGGTCGTCGGCGTTGCGGGGTTGGGGGCTTCGGGGGCTCCTGTCCTTTCAGCTGGCCGTGCCGCCATCGTCCAGGGTGTCGAGCAGGTTGCGCGCCATGAGCACGCTGGTGTAGTTGGTCAGCGGCCGCCAGTCGCATTCGCCCACCACACGGTAGCCCCAGGACTCATACATCGCGATCAAGGCCGCCGCAGGCTGGGCCGTATCCAGCGCCAGGGTCCGGGCGCCCGCCTGTCTGGCAAATGCGGCGGCATGGGCATGCAACTGTTTGCCATAACCCCGGCCTTTGGCCTGGGGGGTGATGCAGAACTGGCACAGCGACCAGACCGTGGGATCGCGGTACAGCGGCACGGTGGAGTCCGGCTGGGGAGGCCGCAAGGTGGCCGTGCCCACGTAGTCGCCCCCGTCCACCATTACCCAGCCGGTGCCCGACGCAAAGCGCTTGGCCGTGTCTTCCTCCGACTGGTGGGTACCCCAGTAGCGCAGGCCCAGGCGGGCGTGGGGGGCGTAGGCGGCATGGATGAGCGCCGTGAGGCGCGCCAGGTCGTCCTCGGGTGTGAGCTGGCGGATCGTGGGGCGGGGGCTTTCGGTCATGGGGGTGGCCTTGTGGGGTGTGCGGCGCCTGCGTGCCATTGCTGTGGCTACAACTTCAGTTCCCAGGTTTCTCCTACTAGGTGCTGGCCAAAGCCTTCGTAGGGCTCTGACTTGGTGAGCCGGAAGCCGCGCTGGGTATAGATGCCCCGCGCGGCGGTCAGGCAGCTGTTGGTCCACAGCACCATCTTCTTGTAGCCCTTGGCGCGCGCAAAGGCAAGGCATTCGTCGGTCAGCCGCGCGCCCAGGCCCAGTCCGCGCGCCTTGGGGGCCAGGATCAGCATGCGCAGCTGGGCCGTGGTGGGGGATTTGCGCACCACAAACACCGCGCCCACGCGCTCGCCGTCCAGCTCGGCGATCCAGGCCTTCTCCCATTCGGGCTGGAACTTGCGCAAAAACTGCGCGGCAATGTCGGCCACCAGTGCCTCGAAGCGGCTGTCCCAGCCGTATTCGCGCCAGTAGATCTCGCCATGCTGCTGCACCACCCAGCCCATGTCGCCGGGCATGGGGTCGCGCAGCACGGCCATGCGCGGGGGCGCGCCTGCGCCCGATGCCGGGTCCAGCAGGGTTTCGATGCGTTCCATGGCGTCCACCACCTCCTGCTGGCGCGCGGGGGGCAGGGGGGCGAGCAGGGCGGTCGCCTCGTCGCGCGAGCGCTGCTGCAGCGGCTCGAACACCGCGCGCCCGGCCGCCGTGAGGGCCAGCACGCTTTGCCGGGCGTCCTGCGCGCTGGTGCTGCGGCTGATCCAGCCCGCCTGCTCGAACCGGCGCAGGATGCGGCTCATGTAGCCGCCGTCCAGCCCCAGCTCCCGCGCCAGTTCGCTGGCCACGGAGGCCTCGCGGTGGGCCAGTTCGTAGAGCACGCGCACATCGGTGAGCGACAGGTCGCTGCCCAGGTACGGGTCCAGCACACCGATGCGGCGGGTGAAGAAACGGTTGAAGCGGCGCACCGCCTTCACGGCGCCGGGAGAGACGGGGGTGTTGGCTGCGGGGGCCGCCGTGGTGCTGCTCATAAATGCCTTTGTCAGTTAATTGATTGACAAAGGCAAGTATATACTTGACGGCCATCAAGCCTGCAAAGGTGAGGGGCAAGCACTGCAAGGGCGACAAAAACCGCTTGCCAACGTAAAATCACGGGTTATCCACCACAGACGCGCCCCACGAAGGCCCCCATCGCACCGGGGGCGGCCGCGACCCCCTTTGCATGAACGCCCCCGTTGACGTCTCCTTTTTTGCGCGCGCCGCAAAGCCCTTGACCAGCTACCGTCCGTACTGGGCCAAGCGTTTTGGCACGGCCCCGTTCCTGCCGATGAGCCGCGCCGAGATGGAGAAACTGGGCTGGGACAGCTGCGACATCATCCTGGTGACGGGTGATGCGTATGTGGACCACCCGAGCTTCGGCATGGCCGTGATCGGCCGCACGCTGGAGGCGCAGGGCTTTCGTGTCGGCATCATCGCCCAGCCCGACTGGCAAAGCGCCGAGCCGTTCAAGGTGCTGGGCAAGCCCAACCTGTTCTGGGGCGTGACGGCGGGCAACATGGATTCGATGATCAACCGGTACACCGCCGACCGGAAGATCCGCAGCGACGATGCCTACACCCCCGGCGACATCGGTGGCAAGCGCCCCGACCGCGCGGCCATCGTCTACAGCCAGCGCTGCCGTGAGGCCTACAAGGGCGTGCCCATCATTCTGGGTGGCATCGAAGGCAGCCTGCGCCGCATTGCGCACTACGACTACTGGAGCGACAAGGTGCGCCGCTCCATCGTGGTGGACAGCAAGTGCGACCTGCTGCTGTACGGCAATGCCGAGCGCGCGCTGGTCGAGGTGGCCCACCGCATTGCGGCGCGCGAACCGGTGGAGAACATCACCGACGTGCGCGGCACGGCCTTTGTGCGCCGGCCCGACGACGAAAGCGGCAAGGGCTGGTTCGAGATCGACTCCACCACCGTGGACGAGCCCGGCCGCGTGGAAGCACACATCAACCCCTACATGACCACCAGCGAGCAGGCGGCTGCCCAAGGCAGCACCTGCAGCAAGGATGACGCTACTGATTCTGTAGCTGAAAAGGCAGACGGGACGCGCGGTAACGGCCAAAAAAGCCTTGAAAAAGCCGAGCCCAATCCCGCCATCCAGCCCCTGCTGTTCGTGGCCAACCCGGCGCTCAAGGCCAAGCTCAAGGTGCCGCCGCGCGACAAGAGCGTGATCCGCCTGCCCAGCTACGAGCAGGTGAAAAGCGACCCGGTGCTCTACGCCCACGCCAACCGCGTGCTGCACCTGGAGACCAACCCCGGCAACG
>CAYXSL010000174.1:0-9663 GCA_964466605.1 uncultured Verminephrobacter sp. | reverse complement strand
GGGAACAACGTTTCCCACGCCAACAACAAAACCAAGCGCCGGTTCCTGCCGAACCTGCAATACCGCCGTTTCTGGGTCGAGACCGAAAACCGCTGGGTTCGCCTGCGTGTTTCGAGCGCTGCCCTGCGTTTGATCGACAAGAACGGTATCGACTCGGTGCTCGCAGACCTGCGTGCCCGTGGCCAGGCTTAAGGAGTAGCACCATGGCAAGCAAAGGCGGACGCGACAAGATCAAGCTGGTGTCCTCGGCGGACACCGGTCACTTCTACACCACCACCAAGAACAAGAAGACGATGCCTGAAAAGATGTCGATCATGAAGTTCGACCCCAAGGCTCGCAAGCACGTCGAGTACAAGGAAGCCAAGCTGAAGTAATTCAGCGCCGCTCCCTCCAAAAACCGCCCCTCCAGGGCGGTTTTTTTATGCCTGCAACAACAACGACCGGCCTTCGGGCGGGCGACCTCAGGCCACCTTGCGCGGCACAGGCAGCTCCGCCATCTGGGCAGCCAGCAAGCCACCCAGCGTGCGGTAGCCCGCCTCTACCTCGGCGGTGAAGGGCATGCCGCAACTCAGCCGCAGGAAATGCTCATACCGCCCCGTGTTGGAGAACATGGGGCCCGGGGCCACGCGGATGCCGTTCTGCAAGGCTTCGTCGTACAGGCGGGTCGAGGAAATACCGACAGGCAGCTCCAGCCACAGACTCAGCCCACCCGGCGGCAAACTCAGGCGCGTGCCTGCAGGGAAGTAGCGCGCCACGGCCCGCGCTGCCTGTTCACGCTGGATGCGCAGTTGCGCCCGCATGCGGCGCATGTGGCGCTCGTAGGCCGGGGAATCCACGCTGCGCGCTGCCAGCAGCTGCGACCAGGTCTGCATGTTGCGCGTGCGCGCAAACTTGATCATCTGCACCCGCGCCTGCCAGCGGCCCGCACTCATCCAGCCCTGGCGCAGGCCGGGCGCAAAACTCTTGCTGAGCGACGCGCAGTAAATCACCTGGCCCGCATCGCCCGGGCGGTCCCAGGCCTTGGCGGGGCGCAGCACGTGGGAGGACTCCACAAACTCGCGGTAAATATCGTCCTCGATGAGCGCGAGCCCATGCTCCACACACAGGGCCACCAGGCGCTCCTTGTGGGCGTCGGGCATCACGCTGCCCAGCGGCATCTGCAGGTGGGGCACCACCACCACGCCCTTGAGCCGGGGCTCATTGCGCGCGGCCAGTTCCAGTGCCTCCAGCGACATGCCGGTGTGTGGACTGCTCGGAATCTCCAGCGCGCGCAGCCCGCGCACCTCGATGGCCTGCAGGATGCCAAAGAACGTGGGCGATTCCACGGCAATCACGTCGCCCGGCTCGGCCACTGCATCCAGTGCAAGGTTCACGGCTTCAGAGTTGCCGTGCGTCGCACCAATGTCGGCAGGCGCCACACACACGCCAAAGGTGAGTGCGTGGCGCGCCATGGCCTGCTGGAACTCCGGGTGTGTGGTCGGCGCCGAGGGGCCGTACACCAGGATGTCGGGCTGCTCCCGCAGCAGGCCATGGGCCAGCCGGTTGAGCGCGGCTGCATCGAACAGGCTGGGCGCCGGCATGGCGCTGCCCAGGTCCAGCGGCAAAGGGCCGGCCCGGCGCGCCTTCTCCAGAAAGCCCGAAATACGCTCGTTGATGCCTGCGAAGACACGCGGGTCCTGGGCCAGGGGCTCATGCAGGTCGGGCTCGCGCGCCCCGGGCAGCGTCACGCCACCCAACTCCCGCACAAAGTAACCCACCCGCTCGCGGACCTCCACACACCCCCGGGATTCAAGATGGCGCAGCACCTGCAACGCCGTCGTCAGGCTCACCTGGTGCCGCTGGCACAGCTCGCGCACCGAAGGCATGCGCATGCCGGGTGTGAGGCTGCCTGCAGCGATCGCCTGTTCATACAAGGCCGCCAGCTGGCGGTACATCGGGACTTCCCGGGGTTCGGAGGAATGTGACATGGCGTGGTGCGCCGCCGTGGGACGGGCTTGGCAGCAGGTCTGTGCATCGTGCCCGAACACCGCTGGCGGGTACAGATACAGGAAAGGGGATCAAGCACCATAACAGCACTCAAGAAATCAACACTGTTCTACCCTTCTGCGCCGGTGCGTGTACCTGTTGAACCGAAGCGGCTTTTTTTACGCTAGAGCCTTCACTGCAGCCCCTTCCTTTATTCACCCGGAGCCCCTGCACCATGCCCCCGCACACCACCACCACGTCACCCCTCACCCAGCATCTCGCCCCCGGCCAGGGCATCTGGATCTGCCTGCACCCCGGCAGCACACTGCACACCACGGGGGGCGACGTGGCTGTCCACTGGGGGCCCCAAGCCAGCGGACAGGCGTTACATGCACAGCCACCCACCTTGCTGAAGGCCGGACAGCACCTGCCATGGAACGGGCAGGCGCAGGCCGTCTGGCTCCAGTTGCACAACCCCGGGGACCGCCCCACCGAAATCCAGCTCACGGAAGCCACGCCCGCGCCAGGGCTGTGGCAGAAGATCTGGTGCGGGCTGCGCGCCACCCTCCAAAGCCCCAGGAAAGCCGCCAAGGGCTCAGGCCATGGCGGCGCCTTGCACGCTGCGCAGTAAACAAGAGCCCAAGAGCCCCAAAATAAAAAGGCCTTGCCAACCGGCAAGGCCTTTGTGTGGTCAGGGCAAACCGCTTCAGGCCTGCGCCGCCCGCAGCCGCAGCGAGAACTCGCGCAGTGCGGAAATCCCGCTTTCTTCCGCGCGGCGGCACCAGGCTTGCAGGTCAGCCGTGAGCTGCTCACGCGATTGGGAGGTGTTCAGCCACAGCTGGCGCAGTTCTTCGCGCATGGTCACCATCTTGTCGAGCGCGGGGTGCGCGGCACGGGCCTGGGCCAGTTGCGGCAGCGCGACGGCCGGAATCTTCTCGGCATCGCGGTGCAGCCAGCGCTTGGCAGCCTGCAGCACCGAGACATCCGCCTGGCGCGCCTTGAGCGCAGCAATCTCTTCCTTGCACGCCTGGCGCACACCCCGGGCATATCCAGCCATCACCTCGTAGCGGTTCGCGATCAAGGCTTCCAGGGTTTTTTCGTCGGCCACGGCTTTCACATCACCCAGCTGCAGCTTGGGCGGCACCTTCTTGACCGTGGCCCAGCCTACCTTTTTCATCAGGCTGATGTAGACCCAGCCAATGTCGAACTCGTACGGCTTGACGGAGAACTTGGCTGACGTGGGGTAGGTGTGGTGGTTATTGTGCAGCTCTTCGCCGCCAATGATGATGCCCCACGGCGAGAGGTTGGTGCTGGCGTCCTGCGCCTCGAAGTTGCGGTAGCCCCAGTAGTGGCCCACGCCGTTGACCACGCCTGCCGCCCAGAACGGAATCCAGAGCATCTGCACCGCCCACACGGCGGCACCGATGGCGCCGAACAGGGCCAGATCGAGGACCAGCATCAGGCCCACGCCTTGCCAGCCGAAGCGGGTGTACACATTGCGCTCCATCCAGTCATCCGGCGTGCCATGGCCGAACTTCTTGATGGTTTCCATGTTCTTGGACTCGGCGCGGTACAGCTCGGCGCCGCGCCACATCACGGTGTCCAGGCCGCGTGTCTGGGGGCTGTGGGGGTCGTCCACGGTTTCGCACTTGGCGTGGTGCTTGCGGTGGATGGCCACCCACTCCTTGGTGACCATGCCCGTGCCGATCCACAGCCAGAAGCGGAAGAAATGCGAGGGAATGGCGTGCAGGTCGAGAGCGCGGTGCGCCTGGGCGCGGTGCAGAAAAATCGTGACCGCTGCAATGGTGATGTGGGTCGTCGCCAGGGTGTACAGCACGATCTGCCACCAGGCCAGGTTCCACAACCCATGGCCCAGCCAGTCAATGGCAGCGTTCAGCACAGCCCAATCGGGTAACAGCATATTCAACAAAAGCCTTACTACAAAGAACCCGCTCACCAGTGAAGCAGGTCGCCCATTTTAAAGTGACACCCGTTTGAAAAACCGGGGGCATCCATAGGATTTACGCTGATTTAGAGGGCATTCTCAGCCCATCTGTCGCCAACTGGTCATATCCCCAAGTTGGTGCAGGCAAGCCGCCCCCTCAGCGCTTGCGGGTCCAGACGGCGGCGAAGAAACCGTCGGTCTGGTGCAGATGGGGCCACAGGCGCAGATAACCACTGCCGGACGCGCCACCGCTGCACAGCCCCTGAGCGCCTTCGACCTTGAGCTGCGCGAGCAGCTCACCCGCATCGAGCAGCTCGAAATCGGGGTGCGCGGCGCTGAAGGCTTCGGCGATCGCCTCGTTCTCCTCGGGCAGGATGCTGCAGGTGGCATACACCAGCCGACCGCCCGGCTTGAGCAGGCGTGCCGCGCTGGCGAGGATCGAGGTCTGCTTGACGGTCAGCTCCTCCACCGCCTTCGGGCTTTGGCGCCACTTGAGGTCGGGGTTGCGGCGCAGCGTGCCCAGGCCGGAGCACGGCGCATCCACCAGCACGCGGTCGATCTTGCCCGCCAGCCGCTTGACACGCTCGTCGCGCTCGTGGGCGATTGCGGCCGGGTGCACGTTCGAGAGACCACTGCGCGCAAGGCGCGGCTTGAGCGCGTCCAGCCGGTGGCCCGACACGTCAAAGGCATACAGCCGCCCGGTGTTGCGCATGCTCGCACCCACCGCCAGCGTCTTGCCGCCCGCGCCCGCGCAGAAGTCCACCACCATCTCGCCGCGCTTGGCATCGAGCAGCAGGGCCAGCAGCTGCGAACCCTCGTCCTGCACCTCGATGGCGCCGCGGGTGAACGCATCCAGCTTGGTCAACGCGGGCTTGTCGTCAATGCGCAGGCCCCAGGGCGAGTACGGCGTGGGCTGGGCCTTGATGCCGGCCTTGGCCAGTTCTTTTTGCACATCGGCGCGCTTGTCCTTGAGCGCATTGACGCGCAGGTCCAGCGGCGCGCTCTGGGCCAGGCTGCCCACCAGAGGCCAGAAGCCATCGCCCAACTGATCCTTGAGGGGCTTGACCAGCCATTCGGGCAGGTTGTGGCGGTGGCGCTCCATCAGGTCGTCCACCGTCACGGCATCGCACTGGTCCAGCCAGTTCTTCTCCTGCTCGGTCAGTGCCGCCTTGAGGAAATCGCGCGGGCCGTAGAAGCCCAGGATGGCCAGACGGCGCTCCTTGGGGCCCGAGCCCGAAGGCGCCATGTGGTCAAACAGCAGCTTCTTGCGCAGCACGGTGTAGACCGTTTCGGCCAGCGTGGCGCGCTCGCGGGGCCCCAGGCCCCGGTTGTCACGGAAAAAACGCGACACCACCGCGTCGGCGGGATGTTCAAACGTGAGGGTGAGCCTGACCAGTTCGGCACAGGCGTCGAGAAGAACTTTGGGATGCATCCCCCGATTGTCCCATCCTGAAGCCCCCCTGAGTCGCCTTCGGCGCCTTCCCCCGGGGGGGGACGCCCCCAGCGCGGCGGGGCGGCCCTTGCGCGGGGACACTGGCCTGGGTCGCCCCAGTGGCAAAGACCAGCATCGTGGGGCTGAATCCGCCCAACCGCACGGATCTGAGCCCCCTCACCGCGTATAGATGGGCTCGAACGCCGAGCGCTGGATCTCCTGCAGCGTGGGCGATTCGCCCGCCCACAGCACCAGTGCGGGGCCGGGCAGGCTCAGGTTGCGCTCCAGCGCACGGCACAGGTTGTAGCGGCTGTCGTCGTCCATGCCCGGCAGTTCCACAAACACCAGGTAGGCCCTGCGCTGGGGGTGCTCACGCAGGTTGTTGCGCACCAGCCAGCAACGGGCCAGGGGGGCGCAGCGGGCCAGTTCGGACTGCAGTTCAGCCAGCTCGAAAGCACTCAGGTCATTGCGCGTGGTCTGGCTGAAGAACGAGGTGCCCGACAGCTCCTCCCAGGCCCGCTCCTCGGACTCCTGGGCGCGTTCCAGCCGCTTGCGCCACTGCTTGAAGGCTGCGGCGTCGTGGTCCAGCCCCAGGCGCGGGGTCTCCAGCTCGGCCAGCGCGGTGCGTGCGGCCCAGTAGCGGTCACTGCTGCCTGCCTCCCACACCCGGTTTAACAACTGCAGCTTGGCTTCGCGGTCGCCCTCGGGCAGGCAAGGCACCAGCCCGCGCAGGGCGGCCGGGTAATCGGTGCTGCGCTCCAGCGCCAGTTCGTACAGCCCCCGCACGTCGGCATGCGGGTCCAGGTGGCGCTTGAGGCGCGCCAGCTCCACCAGGTCGGCGGCGCTGCTCTGCGCCGTGGAGGCTCCCAGGGCCTCGGCACGGGCGCGCACGCGGCCCAGCCAGGCATGGTGCTGCTTCCACTCGGTGGCGTTGTCTCGGCACCATTGCTTGTCGAAATGGGTCACCCAGCGTTTGGCATCGGGGCCCAGCAGGGCCAGGGCGTTGCCGCGTGACCAGTCCGGCACGGCGGGCGTCGCATCCAGCGCCTCGATGCGGTCGCGCAGGCCGGGGTGGGTGTCGTCCACGCTGCTCAGGCGCTTGAGGGCCTGGCGCAGCGCGTCGTTGGCAAACACGGCGTCCGGGGCCTTGGCCAGCTGGCGGCGCATGCTGCGGTAGGGGCCGACCGGCACCGGGTTGTCGGCCGCCACACACCAGTGGTTGCTCCAGAACTCTGCCTGCAGCCAGGCGCCCCGGATCTCGATCTCGGCCAGGGCGGCAGCCGTCACATCGCGGCCCAGCAGCTTGCCCGCAATGCGGTCGGCCTCGTATTCGTCCTGGCGGGCCAGGGCGAAGGTCTTGGCCGAAAAGCGCGGAAAGTACCAGCGCATGAAGGCCTGCGTGGCGGCGGCCACCGGGCCTTCGTCGTCGGCCAGGCTGTGGTTCAGGCGCATCCACGACAGGCGCGTGCGGTAGATCCAGGCGGCAAAGCGGCCATGGTCGCCGCGCAGGTGTCCGTATTCATGGGCCAGCACGGCCAGAAAACGCGGCCGGTCCAGCGCCATCAGCAGTGGCAGGCCAATGCTCAGGTGGTTGACGGCGCCGCCCAGCAGACCAAAACGCGGCAGTTGCTGGATGCTGGCGTTGAACTCGTCGGTGAGCGTGACCTTGTGGATGGGTGGCCCCTTGATCTTGCGGCGAATGCGCGCCAGGGCTTCAAACAGATCGGGCGCATCCAGCGCCGTGACCTCGACCCCGGCAGGCTCGTCAAACCGCACCCACAGGGCCCGCAGGCTGACCCAGAGCAGGCCGCCCGCGCCCAGCAGGGCCCACACCAGAGCAAAACGAAAGCGGCCCTGCAGCAGTTGCGGCACCACCCACATCAAAATACCCACGGCCAGCGCCAGGCACCCCAGCACCCACGCATAGCCCAGCGCCGCAAATGCCGCCACGCTGCGGCGGTAAGCTCGGCTGTTGTCGGCACTGGCATGCTCGCTCATGCGCACCAGATGCACAAAATCTGCCTGATCCACGGACGTCCCTCACTCTTGCCTGGTTTTTATCAGACGCCATCCTAACCACCCCGGCCCCGCCCCCCACCATGACCGACGACGACCTGCCCGCACTCATCCACACAGCCCCGGGGCTGTACCGCCACTACAAGGGCATGCTGTACGAGGTGATCGACACCGTGCGCCACAGCGAGACGCTGGAGCCCATGACGCTGTACCGCGCGCTGTATGGCCAGCGCGGCCTGTGGGTGCGCCCCGCCGCCATGTTTGAAGAGCAGGTGCTCATCGACGGCGTGTTGCGCCCCCGCTTTGAGAAATGCGTGGGGGAAAAGCCCGTCGCTTGAAACCGGCCGGGGCCCGGCCACCGCATGTCGCGCGCCCAGATGGCGCAGCGCCGGGCGCAGACCATGCCGCGGCGTGGGTGCGGCCCGACGAGGAAATCAGATCAGATGCGTGTCAAAAACTGAGAAAAAAACGCCTTCTCCGCACGACCACATTGGTTTTTAAGCTATACAAAATATAGCAAACAAATCCCCTGGGCGCTAAAGCGCCTGCACCAGCGCCCGCACGGCGCGGGGGTAGATCACATGCTCCTGGGTCAGCACCCGGGCCGCCAGCGTCTCGGCCGTGTCACCCGGCAGCACAGGCACCACGGCCTGGTCCAGGATGGGGCCCACGTCCAGTTCGGCCGTCACCTGGTGCACCGTCACGCCCGCAAACTTGCAGCCTGCATCAATCGCACGCTGGTGCGTGTGCAGGCCCGTGAAGGCGGGCAACAGCGAGGGGTGGATGTTGATGAGCCGCCCCGCGTAGTGCGCCACAAACCCCGGCGTAAGGATGCGCATGAACCCCGCCAGCACCACCAGCGCAGGCACGTGGCGGTCGATGGTGGCGGCCAGTTCGGCATCGAACGCCTCGCGGCTGGCAAAGGCCTTGTGGTCCAGCACCTCGGTGGCGATGCCTTGCTCGCGCGCAAACACCAGCCCCGCAGCATCTGGCTTGTTGCTGATCACAGCCGCCACGCGGGCGCCATAGCGCTGGGCCCAGTTCTCCTGCTGCGCGGTGCGGACGATGGTGGCCATGTTGGAGCCACCGCCAGAGATCAGAATGACGATGTTCTTGACGTTGTTCTTCATATCAGCCCCGGATTATCCCAGCCATGCCTTTCGACCCCACCACCCGCCCCCTCACCCCCCCAGAAGCCCGCGTGCTTGCCACCCTGATGGAGAAGGCCCGCACCGTGCCCGACAGCTACCCCATGTCGCTCAACGGCCTGGTCACCGGCTGCAACCAGAAAACCAGCCGCGACCCGGTGATGAACCTGAGCGACGCCGAGGCCCAGGAGGCGCTGGATTCGCTCAAGCTGCTGACGCTGGCGTTTGAGAGCAGCGGCAACCGCACCACGCGCTGGGAGCACAACTTCCAGCGTGGCGTGGGCGTGCCCGAGCAATCGGCCGTGCTGCTGGGCCTCTTGATGCTGCGCGGCCCGCAGACGGCGGGCGAGCTGCGCATCAACGCCGAGCGCTGGTACCGGTTTGCCGACATCTCCTCGGTCGAGGCATTTCTGGACGAGCTGCAGGAGCGCAGTGCCGAAAAAGGCGGCCCGCTGGTGGTGCAGCTGCCCCGCGCCCCCGGCGCGCGCGAGCAGCGCTGGGCGCACCTGATGTGCGGGCCGGTGGACACCAGCAGCAGCCACGCCCCCCAGCCGGGCGCCAGCGCCACAGGGCCATCCCCCGTCCTGCAGGCCCGCGTGGACGCGCTGGAGGCCGAGGTGGCCCGTCTGCGCGCCACCGTGCAGCGGCTGTGCGCAGAGCTGGGCATGGCCGCAGACGCCGCGCCGATGTCGCCACCCGGACAGGAATAAAACGAACGACCGTGCTACAAACAGGACTTCTCAGGAGACAAGCCGCATGGATCTCGCATTCACCCCCGAAGAACAGGCCTTCCGCGACGAAGTTCGCGCATGGGTTCACGCCAACCTGCCCAAGGAAATCTCGCACAAAGTGCACAACGCCCTGCGCCTGACCCGTGCAGACATGCAGGGCTGGGCCAAGATCCTGGGCAAAAAAGGCTGGCTCGGTTTTGGCTGGCCCAAGGAATTTGGCGGCCCCGGCTGGACGGCCGTGCAAAAGCACCTGTTTGAAGAGGAATGCGCCCTGGCGGGCGCGCCACGCATCGTGCCGTTCGGCCCGGTGATGGTGGCCCCGGTGATCATGGCGTTTGGCAATGCCGAGCAGCAAAAGCGCTTCTTGCCCGGCATCGCCAGCGGCGAAGTCTGGTGGAGCCAGGGCTACAGCGAACCGGGCTCGGG
>CAYXSL010000173.1:0-9723 GCA_964466605.1 uncultured Verminephrobacter sp. | reverse complement strand
CGAGCAGCAGGCGCCTGTTGGGCAGGCCCGTGAGCGCGTCGTAGAACGCCAGGCGCTCGATCTCCTGCTCTGCGCGCTTGCGGTCGGTGATGTCGCGGCACACACCCAGCACGCCGGTCACGCGGCCATGCAGGTCGCGGATGGGGGTCTTGATGGTCTCGAACTGGCCCTGGTAGCCGTCCTCGGCAAAGGTGAGCGTTTCCTCATACACCAGGGGCTGCCAGGCCTGCATGGCGCGCTGGTCGTATTTGCGAAAGCGCTCGGCTTCGGCAGGCGTGGTCAGGTCGTAGTCGTTGCGGCCCACCACATCGCGCTCGGGCCGGCCCGCAAAGCGCTCGAACACGGGGTTGACCGACAGGTACACGCCCTCGGCATCCTTGAGAAACACCATGTCGGGCATGGCGTTGACCACGCGGGCCAGGTGCGCCTTCTGGTGCGCCAGCTCCTGCTCGATGCGCTTGAGCGCAGTCAGGTCGTAGGCGAAAACCACCACAGCCGATGCGCCTTGCTCCGTGAGGGCCTCGGGCGCGATGGTGGTGTGGCGGTACTGCATGCCGTCGGGTCCGTCGATGCGGTTCTCAAACACGGCTGTCTCGCCCGCAAAAGCCTTGTCGAGGTGGGGCTGCATGCGCACAAACACCTCGGGCGGGATCACGTCCTGCAGCAGCCGGCCCTGCAGGTCCTGCGGCGTCCTGTACAGCCACCGCGCCTGCTGCTCATTCACATACAGCACACGCAGATCACGGTCGATCCGGGCCACCCCGCCGGGCACCAGGCGCAGCATGCTGGCCATCAGCGCATCCTTGGCGCGCGCTGCCTCTTCGGCCTGGTGGTGCGCCGTGATGTCGGTCTGTACCCCGTCCCACAACACGCGGCCATCGTCGAGCAGGCGGGGCGAGGAACTCAGGTGCATCCACCGCACCTGGCCATCGGTGCGGCGCACCCGAAAAACAGTCTCCAGGCTGGTCATGGACAAGAAGGAATGCCGCTCCGCCTCGCGCAGGCGGCCGATGTCTTCCTCCAGGATCTGGCGATACAACACGCGGGGGTCGGCCAGCACTTCTTGCACGCGCACCCCGTTGAGGCGCTCGATGGCGTCGCCCATGTGCACAAAGTGCACGCGGCCATCCAGCTCGCGCACCACCTGGAACAACACGCTGTGGGGCAGGTTGCGCCCCAGCAGCGACAGGCGGCCTTCGCTCTCGCGCAGGCGGCTCTCGGCCGTCTGGATGCGGGCAAAGGGCCGGCGGATACCGGCATTGAACACCGCCTGGTACAGCAGCGCATAGGCCACCACCCGCAGGCCGTGGGCCAGCGGCCCCCCGACGGGGGAATGCGCGCCCAGGAACCCCACGGCGATTTCGCCAAACACAAAGGCCACCGCCGCCCCGGCAAACAGGCGGTCGCGGGGCTGGTTTTCGTCCTCTTGGTCCTCTTGGCCCTCTCGGCCCTCTTGGTCCCCTTCACCCTCTTCGCCATCGTGGCGCTCTCGGGCCTTTCGACCCTCTTCGCCTTCTTGACTGTCGCGGCGACCACGGCGGTACAGCACCCCGGCAATCACGGCCAGCGCCAGCGCCAGCCCCACGGCCAGCGCCTGGCGCAACACACCCCCCGCAGCCTGCGCAAACCAGCCTGGCAAGGGGCCCATGGCAGACCCCACCACCAGCAAAGTGATGCCCCCGGACACCGCCAGCCAGGCCCGCGGCGCGCCCGGCGCTGCCAACCGCGTGGCCATGAGCCCCAGGGTGAGCACCTCGGCCAAACGCGCCCAGCTGCTGAGCCATGTGGAGATATGGGCGCTGCCCACCGGCATGTGCACCGGGCCGGAATGCACCAGCACGCCATGCAGAAAATTGCAGGCCGCCGCGACCCCGATGCCCACCACCAGCACGTTGGCCCGCGCCTGTTCGTGCGCTTCAAGCGCGTGCAGCGACACCGACACCACCAGCAGGCCCAGCAACACCGCCGCCATTTCCAAAAGCGGCTCCAGCCCGTGCTGCGCCCCGGCGCCGTTCCCCAGCAGCTGCACCAGCGGCAAGATGACCAGGGCCAGCACCGCAACCACCAGCACCACCGTGACAGCAGGCGCGTCCGACAGGTAGGAGCGCGGGCTCAGGGGAGGGTGGGAAGGGGCCATGGGCAGCGTGAAGAGGCGGTGCGGATACGGGAAGGGGCGTGATTCCGGAAGTACGGCACAAGTGTATCGAGGCGTAAGGAAATAACCAGACCGTCCCACAGCCGTGCGCCAAAACGAAAACGGGGCCGAGGCCCCGTGGTTGCGCGCCCCGCCTCAGCCCTCCAGCAACTGCCGCAGCACAAAGGGCAGGATGCCCCCAGCGCGGTAGTAGTCCACCTCGATGGGGGTGTCGATGCGCAGCGTGACCACCACCTCGCGCACGGTGCCGTCGGCGCGGTGGATGACCAGCCGGGCGTCGCTCTGGGGGGTGAGCGCGGGGTCGGGCAGCACGTCGATGACTTCGTTGCCTGCGAGGCCCAGCGTCTCCCACGAGTCGCCCGCCTTGAACTGCAGCGGCAGCACGCCCATGCCTACCAGGTTGGAGCGGTGGATGCGCTCAAAGCTGCGCGCCACCACGGCCTTGATGCCCAGCAGCTGCGTGCCCTTGGCCGCCCAGTCGCGGCTGGAGCCGGTGCCGTACTCCTCGCCCGCAAAAACCACGGTGGGCGTGCCTTGGGCCATGTACTGCATGGCGGCGTCGAAGATGAACATCTTCTCGCCCGACAACGGCCCCTCGTTCTGGAACACCGTCACCCCGCCCTCTTCGCGCGAGCCGTCGGCGGTGGGCGGAATCATCAGGTTCTTGATGCGCACATTGGCAAAGGTGCCACGCACCATCACGTCGTGGTTGCCGCGCCGCGCACCGTAGCTGTTGAAGTCGGCCTTTTGCACGCCGTGCTGCAGCAGCCACTGGCCTGCGGGCGAACTTTCCTTGATGGAGCCTGCAGGCGAGATGTGGTCGGTGGTGATGGAGTCGCCAAACAGCGCCATGATGCGCGCACCCATCACCGATGGAAGTTGGGCATCTTTTTGGCCTTCTGCGCCTGTCCCGCTTGCCTTTTCCGCTCCTTTTTCAAGAGCAAACTGGGCAAAAAACGGCGGCTCGGCAATGTAGGTGCTGGCGGGCCAGGTGTAGGCGGTGCCGCTCACGCCCCGGATCTTCTCCCACAGCTTGCCGGGGTCGGTCGCCACCTTGGCGTAGTTGTCGCGGAAGGCCTTGCCCTTCATCGCGAACTTCAGCAGCGCATGCACCTCGTCGCTGCTGGGCCAGATATCGCCCAGGTACACGTCGCGCCCACCCTTGCCTTGGCCCACGGGCTCGGTCATCAGGTCCTTGAGCACCGTGCCCGCAATGGCGTAGGCCACCACCAGCGGCGGGCTGGCCAAAAAGTTGGCCTTGAGGTTGGGGTGGATGCGCGCCTCGAAGTTGCGGTTGCCCGACAGCACGGCCGCACACACCAGGTCGTTGCTGGTGATGGCCTCGTTCAGCTCGGGCGTGAGGTCGCCCGCGTTGCCGATGCAGGTGGTGCAACCGTAGCCCGCCACCGAAAAACCCAGCTTTTCCAGATACGGCAGCAGGCCGGTTTCAGTGAGGTATTCGGTCACGATGCGCGAGCCGGGCGCGAGCGATGTCTTGATGTGCGGCTGCACCTTGAGCCCCGCCTCCACCGCCTTCTTGGCGAGCAGGCCTGCCGCCAGCAGCACGCTGGGGTTGCTGGTGTTGGTGCAGCTGGTGATGGCGGCAATCAGCACGTCGCCATTGCCGATCGTCACATCCCCCGGCTGGCCGGCTTGCTGGGCTGGCACCTCGGCATGGGCGGCGGCCAGAGTGGGCTTGTTGTGCTCCATCTCGACCAGAAAGCGCGGGCCACCCGAGGGCGCGGGCTTCTCGGCTGGTGCCGCAGGGTCGGCCGGGGCGTCTGCGGGGCGCACCTGGTGGCGCGTGTGCAGCAATGCGGCCGGGCGGTTGAAGCCGTTGTGCGCAATGGGCTGGCTGAACAGGTCGGCAAACTGGCGGCTGACCTGGCCCAGCTCGATGCGGTCCTGCGGGCGCTTCGGGCCGGCCAGGCTGGGCGTGACTTGCCCCAAGTCCAGCGTCACCACCTGCGAATAATCCACCTCGCCTGCCAGCGGCACGCCGAACAGGCCCTGGGCCTTGAAGTAGGCCTCGAAGGCTTCGATCTCGGCCTTGGTGCGGCCCGTGCCCTGGAAGTAGTCGATGGTCTTTTCGTCCACCGGGAAGAAGCCCATGGTGGCGCCGTACTCGGGCGCCATGTTGCCGATGGTCGCGCGGTCGGGCAGCGCCAGAGTGCGCGTGCCTTCGCCGAAAAACTCGACAAACTTGCCCACCACCTTGTGCTTGCGCAGCAACTCGGTCACCGTGAGCACCAGGTCGGTGGCCGTCACACCTTCGCGCAGCCGCCCGGTCATTTCAAAACCCACCACATCGGGCGTGAGGAAATACACGGGCTGGCCCAGCATGGCGGCCTCGGCCTCGATGCCTCCCACGCCCCAGCCCACCACACCAATGCCGTTGATCATGGTGGTGTGGCTGTCGGTGCCCACCAGGGTGTCGGGGTAGAAAACGCCGTCCTTGCGCTTGTGCACGCCACGCGCCAGGTATTCGAGGTTGACCTGGTGCACGATGCCAAAGCCCGGGGGCACCACGCCAAAGGTGTCAAAGGCCTGCATGCCCCATTTCATGAACTCGTAGCGCTCGCGGTTGCGCTGGAATTCGAGCTTCATGTTCAGGTCAAGCGAGTTCTTCTTGCCGTAGTGGTCGATCATGATGGAGTGGTCCACCACCAGGTCCACGGGCACCAGGGGTTCGATCTTCTTGGGGTTCTTGCCCAGCTTGGCTGCCACGCTGCGCATGGCGGCCAGGTCGGCCAGCAGCGGCACACCGGTGAAGTCCTGCAGCACCACGCGCGAGACGACGAAGGGGATCTCGTCCTTGCGCTCGGCGTTGGGCGCCCAGCGGGCCAGCTGCTCCACATGCTCCGGCGTCACCTTGCGGCCATCGCAGTTGCGCAGCACCGATTCGAGCACGATGCGAATCGACACCGGCAGGCGCTTGATCTCGGGGAACTGTTTGGCCAGCGCGGGCAGCGAGTAGAACTGGCCGTCTTTGCCAGACGCTGTCCTGAAGCTCTTGAGGGTGTTGGCAAACGCGTGGCGGGCGGGCTGGGGCGACGACTTGCGTGAAGTGGCCATGGCGGACTCCTGTGAAAGGCAACACGACCTATTCTGGCAGTCCTGCATGGCGGTGCAATCGTGGGGCCTTACCGCCCCGGGGTGTGGCGGCCACCCCCCGCCATGGGGCGGGTGGCATTTATCAAACAAAAATAGCCGTTTCCGCCTGATAGGCAATCAAAGTTTGCTATGTTTTATATAGCAAACAGAGACGCACCGTCATGCCGCTGCCCACCCACGCAGGCGGCGCACCCCCCACCACTGCAGCTCGGCCAGCAGCGCCACCGACACCACATGCACCAGCAGGTAGGCCTGGCCCAGCAGCGTGGGCGTAAGCGTGGAGCCCAGCAGCAGGGCGAGACTCGCCACCGCCCAGGCCAGGTTGCCCACAATCAGCACCCACAGCCAGCCCCGGGGCATGGGCTCAGACCCTGCAATTGCAATGGCCAGCGCGGCATAGCCCAGCAGCATCACGCCCGTGGCCTGCAGCAGCCCTGCGGGCAAACCCAGCCATTCGGCCAGTGGCGCCGTGAGCAGCAGGTGCAGCGCGCCCAGCAAAACCCCGGTGGAGGCATCGAACCAGACCACGGCACGCAGGAATCGGGGAGAGGACATCAGCTTGGTGAACATGGGAAAGCTCCTTGGTGAATGAAAGAACGGATGAAAGAGGCCTCCATCGTTCCCGCCCCGGCGCATGCCGTCGATGACCTTGCAGGTAATGGCCCGTGCGCGGTTTGCACCTAGGATGGCGGCCATGACCTCTTCCGTCCCCGCATCACACCGCCCCCCGCGCCATCCCCTGCCGCACCGCGTGGCAGCTGCGGGGCCCGCCTCGTTTGGCGACCACTTGCGCACCTGGCGCCAGCAGCGGCACCTGAGCCAGCTGGAGCTGGCCGACGAGGCGGACATCTCCACGCGCCATGTGAGCTTCATGGAAACCGGCCGCACCAACCCCAGCCGCGACATGGTGCTGCGCCTGTGCGAGCGCCTGGCCATCCCGCTGCGCGAGCGCAACGCCCTGCTGGTGGCCGCAGGCTACGCCCCCATGTACCGCGAGCGCGCACTGGACGACCCCGCGTTGGCGGCCGCGCGCCAGGCGGTGGAGCTGGTGCTCAAGGGCCACGAGCCCTGCCCCGCGATTGCGCTGGACCGCTGCTGGAACGTGGTGGCCACCAACCGTGCAGCGCTCGCCCTGCTGTCAGCCCATGTCAGCCCCGAGCTGCTGGCACCGCCCATCAACGTGTTCCGCCTGAGCCTGCACCCGAAGGGCCTGGCACCCCGCATTGCCAACCTGGCGCAATGGCGCGCGCATCTGTTCGAGCGCCTGCGCCAGCAAATCCAGGCCACGGCCGACCCCACCCTGATCGCCTTGCAGGCCGAGTTGCAGGAATACCCCGCCACCGAAGAAACCACGCCGCTGGTATTGGCGGGGGAAATGCTGGGCGTGGTCATGCCGTTTTGTTTCGACAGCGTGCACGGCATGCTGTCGCTTATCAGCACCACCACGATATTCGGCACGCCTGTGGATGTGACATTGCAGGAGCTGGCTGTGGAGTCGTTCTTTCCTGCCGATGATTTCACCGCCAACGCACTGCGCGAACTGGCCCGGCAGCAAAATACCGGCGGCTGAGACCCGCAAACCCGCAGATACAGGTGCGCAGATACAGGCTGCCGCGCGGCATGTCAGCGATTGGGATCAGCAGTTTGCAATCCACACCTGCGCCTTTGCGCGCACCAATTAAAAAAGCCCGCAGGAGCGGGCTTTTTTTGGCAGCAGGGTTGTACACCCTCAAATGGCGAACTTCTCGCGGTTTTCGTTTTGAATCCACTTCGGCGCCTTGCCGCGGCCGGTCCAGGTCTGGCCGGTTGCGGGGTCGCGGTACTTGGGCGCCACCTTGGAGCCTGCCGTGGAGCTGCGGCCGGTTTTGCCTGCGACCTTGCCCACGGGGAATACATCCTGGGCGGTCAAACCATACTCGGCGACCAGTGCACGAACCTGTGACACAGCGTCCGACAACTCGCGGCGCCGTGCTTCGCTGATTTGTTGCTCAAGGGCTTCCCGCTGCTTCAAAAGTTCTTTGTAGCTGGTCATGGTGTCTGAAAAAGAAGTGTGAGGTTGGTGACGATGCGATTATAGGAATAATCCCCCGCAGTGGAAGCACGGCTCGCAAATTTCCACGAGAAAACCACAAATATCAAGGGTTCCTATATTCATTCAGCGCGAATACCCAGGCCTTGCGTTGGGGAGTCTTTGCATTTTTCAAGGCCCTCGGGGTACTGCGGCACCTTTTCAGGAATATCCCCGGAACCAAACTGGGGTTTCCACCCGGAGAGCGCCAAGGGATGCGGGCAGGCTTGCCGAGCACCTGGCCTCGCCCTGGTGTAATCCCCCAGCTTCTCGGCAGAAAATCCACACTCCACCCCTCCCGACTACACCATGGCTATTTATTGCATCGGCGATATCCAGGGCTGCGACAGCGCCCTGGGCCGCCTGCTGGACACCATCGGCTTTTCTGCCAGCCGCGACACCGTTTACCTGCTGGGCGACCTGGTCAACCGGGGCCCCGATTCGGCCGCCGTGCTGCGCCGCTGCATGCGCCACGGCGACGCCATCCGCTGCCTGCTGGGCAACCACGACCTGCACCTGCTGGCCGCCGCCGCGGGGGCCCGCAAGCCTTCGCGGCGCGACACGCTGGGCGCGGTGCTGGACGCCCCCGACCGCGAGGCCCTGCTCGCCTGGGTGCGCCAGCAGCCCCTGGCGCGCGCGCACACGCATGCCGGGCAGACCTTGCTGATGGTGCACGCCGGTGTATTGCCCGACTGGTCGGCCACCGACACGCTGGCCTTTGCCGCAGAGGTGCAGGCCGTGCTGCGCAGCCCGGAGCTGCCCGCCTTTTTGCAGGCCATGTATGGCAACACCCCCGACCGTTGGAGCGACCCGCTCACGGGCACCGACCGCCTGCGCGTGATCGTGAACGCCCTCACCCGGCTGCGCTTTTGTTCGGCCGACGGGGTGATGGACTTTGAAAGCACCGAAAGCGCCAGCGCCGCGCCGCCCGGGCTCATGCCCTGGTTCGACGTGCCGGGCCGCCGCACGGCGGGCACCGTGATGGCCTTTGGGCACTGGTCCACGCTGGGCTGGCTTAGCCGCAGCGATCTGCTGGGGCTGGACACCGGCTGCGTGTGGGGCGGCTGCCTGAGCGCCGTACGTTTTGGCGCCACACTGGCCGACCGCGAGTTGCTGCAGGTGCACTGCGAACAGGCGCAGGCGCCGGGCTAAGCGCCGTCAGGACGCCACCGGCTCCAGCCGCGCCGCCATGGCTGCGGATTGCCACACGCTGCCGTCCTCTCCCGCCACCAGCAGCGCCAGCCCGGGCACGCGCTGCGCCAGCGCCCGGCCCGCCTGCGGGCCCTGCACCATCAGCGCAGCGCCCAGACCGTTGACAGCCGCCACATCACGCGCCACCAGGCTCACGCCATGCACCCCTGAAGTGGGCCGCCCCGTGCGCGGGTTGAGCACATGGTGCTGGCGCTGGCCTGCATGGAAGAAGAAACGCTCGTAGTCGCCCGATGACGCCACCACGCCGCTGCCCGCCACCGGCACCACGCCCAGCAGGCGCCCGGGGAAACGTGGGTCGCGCAGGCCCACACGCCAGGCTCGGCCTTGCCACAGCCCCTGGGTCAGCACATCGCCACCGCCGTTGATCATCGCGTTCTCGATGCCTTCGCAGCGCAGCACGTTCATGCCTGCTTCCAGGATCGGGAGCTTGGCGATGCCGCCAAGGTCCAGGGCCATGCCCTGGCGCGCCAGAAAGGCCGTGCCCGCCCGGGCATTGAGCACCAAGCCGCTGGCATCCACCAGGGGCCGCTGCCGCGCCAGCTCGGCCGCCCCCGGCACCACCTTGTCGCCCGGGCCGAAGTTCCACGATTTGAAGGCGCCCACGGTCACATCAAATGCGCCCCGGCTCATGGCGGACACGCGCTGCGCGCTCTGCAGCACGGCCATGACCTCGGGCGGCACGGCCACGGGCGTGATGCCCGCCGCCAGGTGAATGCGGCTGACCACACTCTGCGGCTGGTAGCGGCTCATCAGCGACTCCAGCCGCTGCATCTCGGCATAGGCCCGATCTACCGCGTGGCGCAGCAGCGGGCCATCGGGGCCCTCGGCCACGATGTCCACCTGCGTGCCCATCAGGGCCCGCGTGGCCCGGCAGGACTCTGCCCGCCCGGCCACCGCTGCCGCCCCGGTGTGCCAGAGCGCGCTGCCCAGCAAGGGCAGCGCCATGGCCATGCGGCGTGACAGGCCGCGGGAGCAGGGAGAGGCTTGCTGCATGGCGCCTCCGCTCAGAGCGACTTGTCGGCCATGTAGTCCACAGCCGCCTTCACCTCGGCATCGCTCAGGTTGGCGGCACCGCCCTTGGCGGGCATCATGCCCTTGGCACCGGTAAAGCCATCGATCGCGTGCTTGTACAGCGTGTCCTTGCCCTGGGCGATGCGCGGGCCCCAGTCGGCCT
>CAYXSL010000172.1:0-9755 GCA_964466605.1 uncultured Verminephrobacter sp. | reverse complement strand
CCACACCCACTACAGCGGAGACACCACCCCATGCTCACCATCCCCTCGCTGCAAGACAGCGTCAGCCCCGAAGAATGGCAGCTGCGCTGCGACTTGGCCGCGTGCTACCGGCTGGTGGCGCTGTACGGCTGGAGCGACCTGGTCTTCACCCACATCAGCGCCAAGCTGCCCGAGTCGGTGTCGGGCGCCGACCACCAGTTCCTCATCAACCCCTATGGCCTGATGTTTGATGAGATCACGGCGTCGAGCCTGATCAAGGTGGACATGGCGTGCAACAAGCTGCACGACTCGCCCTTTCCCGTGAACCCCGCAGGCTTTGTGATCCACAGCGCCGTGCACGAGGCGCGGCCCGAGGCGGGCTGCGTGCTGCACACCCACACACGCGCGGGCGTGGCCGTGAGCGCGCAGCAAGGCGGCGTGTTGCCCATCAGCCAGCAAAGCACCTTTGTGCTGGGCTCGCTGGCGTACCACGCGTACGAGGGCGTGGCCTTCCGCGACGAGGAGAAACCGCGGCTGCAGGCCGACCTGGGCGAGGCCAACTTCCTCATGCTGCGCAACCACGGGCTGCTGACGGTGGGCAAGACGATTGCCGACGCGTTCCTGTCGATGTACACGTTCGAGAACACCTGCCGCATCCAGATCGACGCCCAGGCCGGTGGCGCGCTGACCGAAGTGAACCCGCAGATCGTGAGCGGCGTGGCCCAGGCCATGCGTGTGCAGACCGGCGGCCTGGGCGGCGCGTTTGCCTGGCCTGCGCTGCTGCGCAAGGTGCAGCGCGACCTTCCTGGATACGACAGCTGATGCGGCCCGTCCCGCTGCGCCACGCAGCGGGCGCCGGGCTTGCGCCCCGGCGCCTGCAAGAATCCGGCACAGCGCATAGCATCGGCGGTTTCCGACCGTTTTCAAGGACCGATCCATGAAGCTGTACTACTCCCCCGGCGCCTGCTCGCTCTCCCCCCACATCGCCTTGCACGAGGCCGGCCTGGCCTACACCCCCGTGCTGGCCAGCACCAAGAGCCACAAGCTGCAGGACGGCACCGACTACTACACCATCAACCCACTGGGCTATGTGCCCCTGCTGGAGCTGGACAGTGGAGAGCGCCTGCGCGAAGGCCCGGCCATCGTGCAGTACATCGCCGACCAGGTGCCCGACAAGCAGCTGGCCCCCGCCAACGGCACCCTGGCGCGCTACCGCCTGCAAGAATGGCTGACCTTCATCGGCACCGAGCTGCACAAGGGCTTCAGCCCGCTGTTCAACCCCGCCACGCCCGACGACTACAAACCCCTGGTGCGCGAGCGCCTGCTGCAGCGCCTGCAGTGGGTGGATGGCCAGCTCGCGGGCAAGCAGTACCTGATGGGCGACCAGTTCACCGTGGCCGACGGCTACTTGTTCACCGTGACCAACTGGGCCAAGCCGACCAACCTGGACATCTCCGGCCTGGCGAATCTGGCGGCCTACCGTGAGCGCGTGGGAGCCCGCCCTGGCGTACAGGCAGCCATGAAGGCAGAAGGCTTGCTGAAATAGGGACACCCCCCTGAGGCGCTGCGCGCCTTCCCCCCGCTCTCGCTACGCGGGCAGGGGAACAACGCCCTTGCTGCGGGGCGGCCCTTGCTCGGCGTTCCTGGCCTGGGCCGCGCCAGTATCGACTGGGAGCGCGCAGCTCCACGGCGGCCAAAACTTCAGATGCGCTACAGCGGCTTCTGCCGCCACGCTACCAGCGCCCCCACCCACAGCGCGCAGGCCGAAAACACCAGCCCGCGCGCCAGGCCTCCGGGCCCGTCGGCAATCCAGCCCACCACCGTGGGCCCCACGATCTGCCCGGCCGCAAACACGATGGTGAACGCGCTGATGCCGCTGGCCCACAGCGCCTGGGGCAGGTTGTGCCGCACCAGCGCGGTGGTGGATGCGACCACCGACAGGAACACCCCGCCAAACAGCAGCCCCGAGGCCAGCACCACCGGCCACGCGCCCGTGATTGCGGGCAGCACGGTGGCAACGCCCAGCAGCGCGTTCAGCCGCGCCAGCGCCTCACCGCCCTTGCTGCGGTCCAGCAGCCCCGCCCAGATGCGCGACGACAGCACCACCGCCAGCCCCAGCAGCGCATAGAAGCCCGTGATCGCCCCCCCGCTGGCGCCCTGCTCGCGCAACAGCGCCACCACGAAGGTCATGTAGCCGATGTAGCCCACGCCGAACAGCCCATAGCCCAGCAGCGCCGGGGCCAGCGCCCGCCAGCGCACTTGGGCGGGCGGCGGCGTGATGTTGAACGCCGTGGGGCTGGCCGGTGGCGGCACCAGCACCTGCAGCGCCTGGGCGGGCCACCACAACACCGCCGTGGCTGCCACGCAGGCCAGCGCCAGCGCCCACCAAGCCCATGCCCAGGGGTGCGGCACGGCCCCCGCTGCCGCCAGCACGCCAGGCACCAGCAGCGCCGACAGGCTGATGCCCCAGCCCGTGCCCCCGTAGTACAGCCCCAGCAGCAGCCCGCTGCGCCCGGGCTCGTGCGCGCCCAGCCGCGCGGCCAGCAGCCCCCCTGCAATGAACACCAGCGCACTGGCCACCCCGGCCAGCAGGCGCTGGACCAGCAGCCACGGCGCAGCGGTAAAAAAGCCGCTGAGCCCCATGAACACCGAGGCCAGCAGCGCCCCCACCAGCAACACCCGGCCCGGTGCCACCCGCCGCAGCAGCAGCGGCGTGGCCAGCGCACCCAGCAGGTAGCCCAGCGCATTGGCCGTATTCATGCCCCCGGCCAGGGTGTATGACCAGCCCAGGTCCTCGCGCATCGGCGGCAGCAGCAAGGCATAGGAAAAGCGCGTGATGCCCAGCGAGATCGCCGCCCCCATGGACAGCGCCACGGCCAGCCACAGGGCGGGCAGGGGCGCGGCAGAGGAAGCAGCGGAAACGTCAACAGGGGCGGGGCGTGTGGGCATGGCGTTTTGATTCTGCCGCAGCCCGGCAAAGCGTGCCGGGGCCTGCGCCCAGCCCCTCGCATCCCCGCGCGGTTAGCACAAAAACAGAAGCCTTGTTGACGCATGTGCGCTGCAGGTTTTGCGCTGCAGCATTACGCTTGCCCCCGTTCCATCGATGGTCTGCAACCCTTTTTCCGAAAGCCTCGACCCATGCCTTTTCTGTCCGACCCCGTCCAAGCCGGCGACCTGCAACTGGCCAACCGCATCGCCATGGCGCCGCTCACGCGCAACCGCTCGCCGGGCGCTGTGCCCACCGACCTGGTGGCCACCTACTACACCCAGCGCGCCAGTGCGGGCCTGATCATTTCCGAGGCCACGGCCATCAGCCACCAGGGCCAGGGCTACGCCGACGTGCCCGGCCTGTATGCGCCCGAGCAGATCGCGGGCTGGAAGAAGGTCACATCCTCCGTGCACGCAGCCGGCGGCAAGATCGTGGTGCAGCTGTGGCATGTGGGCCGCGTCTCGCACACCGACCTGCAGCCCGGCAACGCCGCGCCCGTGGCGCCTTCGGCCCTGCAGGCCAACACCAAGACCGTGCTCATCAAGGACGGCGTGCCCACCTTCACGCCCACCTCCATGCCCCGCGCGCTGGAGCTGGCCGAGATCCCCGGCATCGTGGCCGACTACCGCCGCGCAGCACGCGCTGCCATCGAGGCGGGTTTTGATGGCGTCGAAATCCACGCCGCCAACGGCTACCTCATCGACCAGTTCCTCAAGACCGGTGCCAACCAGCGCACCGACGCCTACGGCGGCAGCATCGAGAACCGCGCCCGCCTGCTGCTCGAAGTGACCCACGCCATCACCTCCGACATCGGCGGCGGCCGCACCGGCATCCGCCTCTCGCCCGTCACGCCCGCCAACGACATCGTCGATGCCGACCCGCAACCGCTGTTCGACTACGTGGTGCGCCAGCTCGGTCCCCTGGGCCTGTCCTACCTCCACCTCATCGAAGGCGCCACCGGCGGCCCGCGCGAGGTGGAAGGCCGCCCGTTCGACTACGCCGCCCTCAAGGCCGCCTACCGCGCCGCAGGCGGCCAAGGTGCCTGGATGGTCAACAACGCCTACACCCGCGAACTGGCCGACACCGCCCTGGCCCAGGGTGCCGACATCGTGGCCTTCGGCCGCCCCTTCATCGCCAACCCCGACCTGGTGGCGCGTCTGCACGCCAACGCACCGCTCAACGAGGTGAACCGCGCCACGCTGTACGGCGGTGGGGCGGAGGGGTACACGGACTATCCGGCGCTGAGCGCCTGAGTTCACACCGCGAAGGAACGGCCTCGTTGGGCCGCGCCGATTGCAACTGGCGCTGCGCAAGCCAGCGGCCGCCGCGCAAGGGCCGCCCCGCCGCGCTGGCGGCGTCCCCCTTGAGGGGGAAGGCGCCGAAGGCGACTCAGGGGGGACTTCCAAGCCCTATCGGACTGGGAGACCGCATCACGATGCGCGTGAACAGACGGTCATACGCCGCATCGCGCGGCTTGCCCGGGGCCAGCGGGTTGGTGTTGCCGGCAAAGGCCGCATCGATGGCCGTCCAGTCGCCCGGCTGCAGGCACTCCTGCGCCGCAGGCAGCACCACGGTTTCTTCCAGCCGCATGTGGTCCAGGTAGAAGCGGATGTAGCGCTGCAGCGCCTGGGCAAAGACCTCGCGCCGCGCATCGCCCATCAGCTCCCAACCCAGCAGCAGGTGCTGCAGTTCGCGCACGGCCGCCTCGCCGCCCGCGTGGTCGCGCTCCAGCTGCGCAATGGCCTCGGCGGCCTGGGGTGAGCGTGCGGCCACCCGGGGGAACAGCCACTGCGACTCCTTGGGGTGGTGCTGCCGCTCGGGAAACTCGTCGATGTAGAACAGCATCGCCCGCATCACGTCAAAAAACGCTGCGGGCTCGTCACCTGGGCCCTGGTTCAGCATCAGGCGCAGCGAGTGGAGCACGGCCGACAGCGACGCATGCTCTTCGCGAATGGTTCGCAGACTGATCGATGGCATGGCACACGCTCCAGAATAAACAACGGGAGGCCAAGGGTGCCACGACAGCACGGCTGCGCCCGTGACGCAGGTCAACAAAGCAGGTGCGTGGGGGCGCAGCGCAACCTGCCCAAAACAAAGGCCCCGCAAGCCAGGCCTGCGGGGCCTTGAGCGCACAGAGCGCCTGGGGGATGGGCGGGAGCAGACTCAGCGCGTCAGCCGCGCCTGGGCGGGGCCTGCGGCCAGCGCCGGGGACTCCGATGGGTACGGCGCGGCCACGCGATGGGCGTGGTGCTGGCCCATGGCCTCGGCCAGGCGGAACTGCTGCACCACCTGCGACAGGCGCGCGGCCTGCTCGCGCAGCGACTCGGCCGCAGCGGCAGACTCTTCCACCAGCGCGGCGTTCTGCTGCGTCATGCGGTCGATCTCGCCCACCGAGCTGTTCACCTGGCCAATGCCGGCCGACTGCTCGGACGCAGCCGCCGTGATCTCGCCAATGATGTCGCCCACGCGCTGCACGCTGCCCACGATGTCCTTCATGGCCGTGCCTGCTTCTTCCACATGGCGCACGCCGCCGTCCACCGCCGTCACGCTGCTCTGGATCAGGCCCTTGATGTCGCTGGCCGCCGCCGCGCTGCGCTGCGCCAGGCTGCGCACCTCGCTGGCCACCACGGCAAAGCCGCGGCCCTGCTCACCCGCGCGGGCGGCTTCCACGGCCGCGTTCAGCGCCAGGATGTTGGTCTGGAAGGCGATGGAATCGATCAGGCCGATGATGTCGCCAATCTTGCGGCTGGAGGCCGAGATCTCCTGCATGCTGGCCACTGCCTGCTGCACCACACCACCACCGTGCGTGGCCATCTGCGAGGCCGAGGCCGCCAGCTGGTTCGCCATCTGCGAGGAGGACGCCGTCTGCTGCACAGTGGACGTGAGCTGCGACAGCGAGGACACGGCCTCCTGTGCGTTGCTGGCCGTCTGCTCGGTGCGCTGCGACAGATCCTGGTTGCCCGTGGCGATCTCCTGGCTGGCCGTGGCGATGTTGCCGCTGGCATCGCGCACCTGCGCCACCAGCGCGCCCAGGCCCTGCTGCATCTCGCGCAGTGCACGCTGCAGGTCGGCCACTTCGTCCTTGCCCTCGGCCGCAATGTGCTGCGACAGGTCGCCCCCCGCAATCGCCTGCGCCATCTTGCGGGCCTCTTCCAGCGGGTTGCAGATGGAGTTCATATTCATGAGCGTGGTGGGCACCACCACCACCACCGTGATCAGCACGGCCAGCACAAACAGCCACTTGGTCTGGTCGGACACCTGGCCCTGCTGTGCCACGGACTTCGTGACCTCGTTGCGCAGCACCGTGTCCAGCTCCGCCATCAGCTTGTCGGCCAGGTCGAATTCGGCCACCGCCTTGCCGCTCATGCGGTTGGCGATGGTGGCGGTGTCGTAGCCGCTGGCTTCGAGCTGGCGCGCCACATGGGCAAACAGATCCTTGTAGCTGTCGAGCTTGGCGATGATGTTGCGCGCCACCGCGTTGTCGGCATCCTCGCCCCCTTCCAGGAACTTGCCCGCGATCTTCTTGGCCTTGTCGTGGCTCGCCAGCCACTTGGTGTGGGCGGCCTTCACGGCCTCGGGTTTTTCGTAGCCAATGATCATGTCCTTCTCATGCTGGCGGATGGCGCCCATCTCGCCGCGCAGCTCGGCCATGTTGCTCACCTTGGCGAACGAGTTGTCCATGAAGTTCTGGCTCATGTCATGGATGCGGAACATGCCCAGCATGCCCGCCCCCCCGAGCAGCCCCAAGAGCCCCAGAACCACGCCGATGGCACCCAGCATGCGCAGCCGAATGGTGAACTGCCGCATAAGCGAGAAGAGATTCATGATCTGTCGTCCTTTGTATTGGTATCTGCACGGCAGGCTGCGGGGCGTGCGGCCGCCGCAGGCATGCAACAAAGCGTTGCAGTTTGCCAGACATGGACAGCACCGTCGTCAGTGTTTCTCACATGCGCCAGCGCTTGAGCAGCAGGGCATTCGCCATCACGCTGACCGAGCTGAGCGCCATGGCCGCACCGGCCACCACCGGGTTCAGATACCCCAGCGCGGCCAGCGGAATGCCCGCCACGTTGTATGCAAACGCCCAGAACAGGTTCTGGCGGATCTTCAGCACCGTACGGTGCGAAATATCGAGCGCCGCAGCCACCAGCATCGGGTCGCCGCGCATCAGCGTGATGCCCGCTGCGTGCATGGCCACGTCGGTCCCATTGCCCATGGCCATGCCCACATCCGCCGCTGCGAGTGCCGGGGCATCGTTGACGCCGTCGCCCACCATCGCCACATGATGGTGCTTGCCATCGCTGCTGCGTTGCAGCGCAGCCACCTTGGCGGCCTTGTCACCCGGCAACACCTCGGCCATCACCTCGCCCGCGCTGGGATCCAGCCCCAGGCGGCGGGCCATGGCCTCGGCCGCACCCCGGTTGTCGCCCGACACCATCACTGTGCGGATGCCCCGCGCCTTGAGCGCCGCCAGCGCCTCGTGCGCGCCAGGCTTGGGCTCGTCGCCAAACGCCATCACGGCCTGCAGCGCGAGCCCTGCCGTGACGCGCTGGGCCACGGCCGACACGGTGGCTCCCTCGTTCTGCAGCTGCTGTGCCCGCGCCGCCAGAGGCCCCAGGTCCACCCCCAGCTCCTGCATCCAGCGCAGGCTGCCCACCAGGTAGCTCTGGCCCGCCACCTCGCCCTCGGTACCGCGCCCGGGCACGGCGCGCACGCCCTCCGGGGTTGCCACGGCCAACTGCCGCTGCGCAGCCGCCACCACCACAGCGCGCGCCAGCGGGTGTTCACTGCCGCTTTGCACGGCTGCCACCGCCGCCATCACGGCGGCTTCATCCGCACCGGGCGCGGCCTCGAAAGCCGTCAGCCGGGGCTGCCCCACGGTCAGCGTGCCGGTCTTGTCGAAGGCCACCACATCCACCTTGTGCGCCAGCTCCAGCGCCTGCGCGTCCTTGATGAGAATGCCGTGCCTGGCCGCCACACCCGTGCCCGCCATGATCGCAGCCGGCGTGGCCAGGCCCAGCGCACAGGGGCAGGCAATCACCATCACCGCCACGGCGTGGATCAACGCGGACTCGAGCCCCGCGCCCGCCCACAGCCAGCCCAGCAGCGTGGCCAGGGCCACCACCAGCACCACCGGCACAAAGACGGCCGACACCTGGTCCACCAGGCGCTGTATGGGCGCCTTGGCCGCCTGGGCGTCCTCCACCAGCCGGATGATCTGGGCCAGCACCGTCTCGGCGCCCACGGCCGTCACCGCCATCACGATGCGGCCGTCGCCATTGATCGAGCCTCCCGTCAGCGCCGCGCCCACATCGCGCGCCACGGGCAGCGGCTCGCCCGTGAGCATCGATTCATCCACCTGCGTGTGGCCCTCGTGCACCCGGCCATCCACCGGGATGCGCTCGCCGGGCCGCACCACCAGCTGGTCGCCCACCAGCACTTCCGACACCGGCACATCCACCTCGCCCTGCTTGGTGAGCAAATGCACCACATCGGGCCGCAGCGCATGCAGTGCACGGATGGCCGCCGTGGTCTGGCGCTTGGCGCGCGCCTCCAGCCACTTGCCCAGCAGCACCAGCGTGACCACCACGGCCGAGGCTTCGAAGTACAGGTGCGGCACATGCCCCGGGTGGCCGCTGGGCGCCGAGAGCCACAGCCACATCGACAGGCCCCAGCCCGCACTGGTGCCCAGCGCCACCAGCAAGTCCATGTTGCCTGACAGCGCCTTGGCCGCATGCCAGCCCGCCTTGTAAAAGCGCGCCCCCAGGATGAACTGCACCGGCGTGGCCAGCACAAACTGCACCCAGGCGGGCAGCATCCAGTGCTGGCCGAACAGGTCACCGATCATCGGCAGCACCAGCGGCGCCGACAGCAGCAGGCCGATGCCCACCGGCAGGAACCCCGCCCAGGGCGACAGGTCTTCTGCCACATCATCTTGGCCCGCCGCCCGCGGCTCGTAGCCCGCGTTGCGCACCGCGCGGCGCAGCACCGCCTCCATGGCGGCGGCGTCGGCGCCCACCTGCGTGACAAAAGCAATGCGCGCAGACTCGGTGGCCAGGTTGACCGAGGCCTCCTGCACGCCCGGCACCTTGCGCAGCGCGCGCTCCACACGGCCCACGCAGCTTGCGCAGGTCATGCCGGAGATACCGAGGTCCAGCGAGTGGACTGCCTCTGAGGAATGGAGAGTTGGAGTGTTCATGGCCGGGATGCTGATCCTTGACGTGATGGCAAGGTCAAGCATTGATATTGATCAACCCTCACATCATGAGTGTCTTGCGCGGCGTTTGACTCTGCCACGATGTCAAGCTTCAACATTCGCTTCGGTCGCATCCACGGCCGTTTTCACAACCCAACAAGGACACCCCATGGCAACCACCACCACAACTTTCCAAGTGCAAGGCATGACCTGCGGCCATTGCGAACGCGCCGTCACCCAGGCCGTACAGCAGGTAGACCCCAACGCCCAGGTGCGCATCGACCGCGCCAGCGGCAAGGTGGATGTGGACAGCACCGCCCCCCGCGAGGCCCTGGCCGCCGCCATTGCCGAAGAAGGCTACAGCGTCGCGGCCTGAGCGCCGCGCCACCACGCATCCAGCGAGGGCCACACACCATGACCACGCCCCATTCCCCCGATGCCGCGCCAACCGCGCGCGCCCAGGCCGCAGCGCCCCGCGCCATCGCCTGGCCCGTGCCCATCGGCATCGCCGCGCGGCGCGCAGGCATCTCGGCACGCATGGTGCGGCACTACGAATCGCTGGGCCTCATCAGCGGCGTGGCACGCACCGACAGC
>CAYXSL010000171.1:0-9844 GCA_964466605.1 uncultured Verminephrobacter sp. | reverse complement strand
TCCGCCCAATACGGAATACTTCACTCACAACCTCCCGGATGAAAAATCTTGTCAAAGTTCTCGAATAAAGGCTCACAGGCCAGCTCTGTGCACAACTGAGCGGGATCAACTCCCAAGACCTTCGCTACGGCAATCAACTCCACGATGTCCAGGCGGCGTTCCCCACGCTCATACTTCGAAACGTAGCTTTGCGGCTTGCCCAACTGAAGGGCAATGTCCATCTGGGTCAGGCCTTTGGCTTCTCGTAATTCAACTAAGCGTGCTCGCAAGATGCCATAGCGAGACGCATGCATGGGATTCGACATTCCGCTTACTGTCTAGCCTGAATTGGGTTATCCCAAAACGGGTTTCATAGCGTCTGCCGTCTTCTTTTTCCACTCGTCCAGCAGGTCGGCCCATCGCTGCATCATGGTGGCCCGATCTTTCAGGTAGTCCGCGTGGTTGTAGGTGCGGCGCACGACATTTGGCTCATCGTGGGCCAGTTGGCGTTCGATCCAATCTGGGGAGATGCCCATCTCATTGAGCCGTGTGCTGCCAGTGGTGCGTGTGGCATGCGGGCTGAACTTGCCTGCCCAGCCCAAGGCCTTCAGCATCTGCCGGAACGATGCTGTCACCATCGGCCTTCTCCTGTCGTCCCGGTGGGGGAAGAGATGGGTTCGGTTGCCGGTGAGCGTGTGTAGGCCGCGCAGCAGTGCGACGGCTTGGGTCGGCAAAGGAATCAGATGCTCCTTGCGCTTTTTCATCCTCTGTGCGGGGATGCGCCACAACGCTTCATCCAAGTCGAACTCGCACCATTCGGCCTCGATAACTTCGGATGGGCGAGCCAGTGTCAGCCACATGAGGAAGAACGCGGCCTGGATTTGGTAGTAGCCGCCATGGCCTTCCACCGCGTTGAGCAGTGCTCCAACCTCCTCGAAAGATAAAGGCCGCTTGTGCTGGGTCTTGTTCGCCGCCACAGCCTTGCGTACTGGGTACACCGGGTCTAGATCGGCGCGTAGTGTGGATACCGCGAACTCGAACACAGAGGACATGGTTCGCTTGGCTTCGCAGGCCACGCTATTGCCGTTGCGGGAGTTGGCCCGCCCCAGGATGTCAAGAACATGCACGGACTGGACCTGTCGGATTGGCAGCGCTCCCACATGAGGAAACACGACGCGCTCCAGCATGTTCAAGCGCCGAGCCTTGGTCACGTCTTGCCAATCTTGCCGTGCCACCCACTCACGGGCAACAGCTTCAAAGGTGTTGGCGTGGTCTACGCCAGTTTTGAGGCGTTCGAGCTTCTTTTGTTGGGCTGGGTGAACGCCTTGGGCAACCAGCTTGCGAGCGGCTTCCATGGCCTCTCTCGCTTCACGAAGGGACAGCTTCGGATAGCTCCCCAGAGCTACGCGGCTCTCCTTGCCAAGAAGACGGTACTTCCAGCGCCAAAGCTTGGCCCCGTTGGGCTTGACCTTCAGATAAAGCGCGTTGCCTGCAGAGAGTTTGTAGGGCGTGCTCTTGGGCTTGGCGGCGCGAAGGGCTGCATCACTGGTGCCACGCCGGGCCTGACTTTTGGGGGCATCGGAAACGGCTGCAAAGCCAGCATCCATGCGGGTTTCGAGGTGGTTTGGGGGCATGATTTCTCCTTGGGGAGGGGGCATGCACCGTGCGTGCCCCCTGTCATGCCCCCATATATGGAAAATGCCCCCGAACGATCTAGTTCACCGGCGAACAACTTTCCCTATATCTATCAATGGGTTAGCCAACACCTTCGAACATTGGCGAACCCTGAAGAACAGCTCTTCCTGTTTAGACGTTGAACAGGAAGTTCAACACATCGCCGTCCTTGACCACATATTCCTTGCCTTCGGCACGCATCTTGCCCGCATCCTTGGCGCCTTGCTCACCCTTGTAGTGGATGTAGTCATCGAAGGCGATGGTCTGGGCGCGGATGAAGCCGCGCTCGAAGTCGCCGTGGATCACGCCAGCCGCCTGGGGTGCCGTGTCGCCCACGTGGATGGTCCAGGCACGCACTTCCTTCACGCCCGCCGTGAAGTAGGTCTGCAGGCCCAGCAGCTTGAAGCCAGCGCGGATCAGGCGGTTCAGGCCAGGCTCTTCCAGACCCAGCTCCTGCAGGAACATGTCGCGGTCTTCGTCTTCCATCTCTGCCATTTCGGCTTCAATCTTGGCGCAGATGGCCACCACGGGCGCACCCTGGGCTTCGGCATAGGCCTTGAGCTTGTCCAGCAAGGGGTTGTTCTCGAAACCGTCTTCGGCCACGTTGCCCACGAACATGGCGGGCTTGGCCGTGATCAGGCAGAACTGCTTGAGCAGGGGCGCGTCTTCCTTGCTCACGGCAATGGTGCGCGCGGGCTTGCCCTGGTCCAGTGCGGCCTGGATGGGGGTAAGCAGCGAAACAATCTTGGCGGCTTCCTTGTCGTTGCCGGACTTGGCCGCCTTGCTGTAGCGGTTGAGTGCCTTCTCGACCGTGGCCAGGTCGGCGAGGCACAGCTCGGTCTGAATGACTTCAATATCGGCAATGGGGTCCACGCGGCCCGCCACATGAATCACATTGGGGTCTTCAAAGCAACGCACCACGTTCACGATGGCATCGGTTTCGCGGATGTGCGCCAGGAACTGGTTGCCCAGGCCTTCGCCCTTGGAAGCACCCGCCACCAGGCCGGCAATGTCCACAAACTCGACGATGGCGGGCACCACACGCTCGGGCGAAACGACTTCGGCCAGCTTTTGCAGGCGCGGGTCGGGCACCTCGACCACGCCGGTGTTGGGCTCAATGGTGCAGAAGGGATAGTTTTCGGCGGCGATGCCGGCCTTGGTCAGCGCGTTGAAAAGGGTGGACTTGCCGACGTTGGGCAGGCCCACGATGCCGCATTGGAGGCTCATGGCAGGGCTTTCTGGAATTCGGAGACAAACCGCCGATTTTACGGGGCCGCCAAGGGCCCCCTGCGCGGCTACAGGTTACTGGGTCATTCAAACCGCAAATCAGCCGCTACACGCTGCCCCACACGCAGCATCTGGCCCGCACCCTGGCGCACGATAGCGTTCATGCCAAAGGTGATGGCACCGTCCACGCGCTTGTCCTGGCGGTAGGTGCGCAGGGTGTCGCCCACTTCCGGGCTGGATGCCGCCGTGGCCGGGTCGATGTCGGGGATGGGGCAGCGCGCGCAGGGCTTGACTGGCTGCAGGTGAATTTCGCCGTCCGCGCCGCCGTCCATACGCACCAGGTCCACCCGGTCTTCATCGTGGGCATCGACCCCGGCCAGCACCACGTTGGGCCGGAAGCGTTCAATGCCCACCGGGGCATGGCCTGCGGCGGCCAGCCGACCATTGAGCTCCTCCATCGAGGCCTCGCTGGCCACCAGGATCGGAAAGCCGTCCGCAAACTGGTTGGGGGCCTCCACGCCGCCCGTCCAGTCCAGGCTCGACAAACGCCGGTGTTCGGGGTCAAACCGCACCAGTCGGCAGGGTTGTCCGAGGAAGTCCGTGAACCACTGGGCTGCCACAGCCCCCATGTCCCAGGCGGGCACGGTGTCGCGCCACACGGTCACGGTGGCGGGGGCCTCGACGGCGTCCACCGCCACATGCAGTGCCAGCATGCCGGGCGCATGCAGCACCATTTCATCGCCCTTGAGCTGCGGCCGGATCAGCGCCATGCGCGGCAGGGCGCGCTGGGTCAGGAACATGCCGTCGGCGTCCACCACCATCCAGGCCCTGTCCAGGTCCAGCCCCGTGTCCGTGAGCAGGGCCTCCTGCACTTCAATGCCTGCACAGGACTTGATGGGATACACAAACAGCCGCGCGATGGTGCCGGACAGATCGGAGTCGGAGTTGAAGCTCACGGCCAGGGGTTCCTCTTGAGAAATGGCGACAGGGCAAAAACCGCAATTCTGCCTTGTGGCATCGGGGTGCAGGAGCCCTCCTACAATGGCCGCCATGGCCCAAACCTTTGATATCTGTATACGCGGCGCCGGCATTGTGGGCAGAACCTTGGCATTGTTGCTGGCACGCGAACGGCTGAAAGTGGCCCTGGTGCCCACCCCCGCCCCCGCCAGCACCGCGGTGGCCGACGTCCGGGCCTACGCCCTGAACACCGCGTCGCGCCAATTGCTCGAATCCCTGCGCAGCTGGCCGGATGCCGAGCACGCGACGGCCGTGCGGCAAATGCAGGTGCAAGGAGACCGGGGCGGCGCCGTGGTGTTTGACGCGGGGCCACAGGGCGTGGACGCACTGGCCTGGATCGTGGATGTACCCGCCCTGGAGGCTCGCCTTGCCGAGGCGGTGCGCTTCCAACCCCAGGTCGAGGTAGTGGACGCTCCAGTGGCGGCGCCACTGACCGTGGTCTGCGAGGGCCGCGCCAGCAGCACGCGGGCCGAGTTCGGTGCCCGTTTCGAGGTCACCCCCTACTTTCAGCAAGCGATCGCTACCCGCGTGCGCTGCGAACACCCCCATGGCCAGGTGGCACGCCAGTGGTTCCTGCCTGATGGCATCCTGGCTTTCTTGCCCCTGGAGGGCGCCGAAGGGAACTCTGTGGCCGTTGTGTGGTCCGTCCCACAGGAGCAGGCAGCGCCCTTGATGGCCCTGCCCCCCGATGCATTCAGCGAAGCGCTGCAAACCGCCAGCCAGCAAGCGCTGGGCACGTTGACCCTGTGCGCAGACCGTGCCAGCTGGCCTTTGCAACTGGCCAGAGCAGACAGCTGGTGTGGCGACACGTCCGCCGCCGGGGCCAGTCCCTGCAGCTGGGGCAGTTGGGTATTGGCGGGCGATGCGGCCCACAACGTGCATCCCCTGGCAGGGCAAGGGCTCAACCTGGGGCTGGCCGATGTGCAGACCCTGGCCGAGGTGCTGCGCACGCGCGAGTACTGGCGCAGCGTGGCCGACCTGCGGCTGCTGCGGCGCTACGAGCGCGAGCGCAAGGCAGCCCTGGTCGCCATGGGTTTGGCCACGGACGGACTGCAGCAGCTGTTTGCACGCCAGGAAGCCCCTTGGCAGGCGCTGCGCAACTGGGGCATGAAGGGCTTTGAACGCAGTGGCCCCCTGAAGGATTTTGTGACCCGCCGGGCGATGGGAATGCGCTGAAGACACGATGGGACGCCCGTGCGCCCCGCAAGTTATTGAGTTTGAACGAGAGCACCATGAAACTGACCACCCTCCTGCTGGCCGCCGCCGCTGTGACCCTGAGCCTGAGCGCGACCGCGCAAGAGGCCACCATCCGCAAGGCGCTGGCCGAGCGCATTCCCCAGATGGACAAGATCGACGAGGTCCGGCCTACGCCCATGGCAGGGCTGTTTGAAGTGCGCATTGGCACCGACCTGTTCTACACCGACGCCAAGGGCAACTACGTGATCCAGGGCGAGCTGATCGACACCAAGGCGCGCCGCAACCTCACGGAAGACCGCATCGCCAAGCTCACTGCCGTCGATTTCTCGGCCTTGCCGCTCAAGGACGCGTTCACCATCGTGCGCGGCGACGGCAAGCGCAAGGTGGCGGTGTTTGAAGACCCCAACTGTGGCTACTGCAAACGCTTCGAGCGCGACATGCAGAAAGTGGACAACGTGACGGTGTACCTGTTTCTGTACCCCATCCTGAGCCCCGACTCCGCCGAGAAATCGCGCAACATCTGGTGCTCGAAAGACCAGGCTGGAGCCTGGCAGGACATGATGGTGCGTGACAAGCCTGTCGCCTCGGCCAGCTGCGACACCAGCGCCGTGCAGCGCAACCTGATGTTCGGCAAGAAACACAAGATCACCGGCACGCCGACACTGATCTTTGCCAACGGCACCCGTGTGCCCGGCGCCATCGGTTCGCAAGAAGTGGAAAAACGCCTGGCGGAAGCCAGCAGCGAGACCTCTGGCACAACCAACTGATTCCGAGCACCTCCGCCCAGCGCCCATGCCCTCCCCACGCAGCACCCAACCCGCAGAGGTTCACTACCGCATCACGCCAACCGACCTGCATGCGCACCTGTTCAGTGTCTCGCTGACCATCGCCCGCCCTGCGGCGCTGCAGGAGGTGTCCCTGCCCGTCTGGATCCCGGGCAGCTATCTGGTGCGGGAGTTTGCGAAAAACCTGCAAGAACTGAGCGCGCGCCAAGGCAAGCATCTGCCGCCCCTGGCCCAGCTCGACAAACACCGCTGGCAAGTCGCCTGCTCGCCGGGCAAGCCCCTGGAGCTGACTTATACGGTCTGCGCTTATGACAACTCGGTGCGTACAGCTTGGCTGGACGCAACGCGCGGCTTCTTCAACGGCACCAGCCTGTGCCTGCGAGTGCATGGCCAGGAAAAACAGCGCCACACGCTGGACATGGCTCGCACCACCGCCACCGCGCAGTGGTCCGTGGCAACAGGGCTGCAGGCGCTGGCCACCGACAAGCAGGGCTTTGGCCTGTATGGCGCAGCCAACTACGACGAACTGGTGGACTGCCCAGTGGAACTGGGCCCGTTCTGGGTGGGCCGCTTCAAGGCCTGCGGCGTTGCCCACCAGTTTGTGGTGGCCGGTGCGGCCCCTTCCTTTGACGGCAAACGGCTGCTCGCCGACACCCAGAAGATCTGCGAGACCACCATCCGTTTCTGGCATGGCACCGAGGGCAAGGCACCGTTCAAAAGCTACCTGTTCATGCTCAATGCCGTGGCCGACGGCTACGGCGGACTCGAGCACCGCAACTCCACGGCCCTGATCTGCGGCCGCCGCGACCTGCCCCGCCAGGGCGAGCCCCGGGCCAGCGAGGGCTACACCACGCTGCTCGGGCTGATCAGCCACGAATACTTCCACACCTGGAACGTCAAGCGCCTGCGTCCTGCCGAATTCACTACTTACGACTACAGCCAGGAGAACTACACCGAGCTGCTGTGGTTCTTCGAAGGCTTCACCAGCTACTACGACGACCTGCTGCTGCGCCGCGCCGGGCTGATCGACGACGCCACCTACCTGAAACTCATCACCAAGACCATCAACCAGGTGCTGCAGACCCCGGGCAGGACGGTACAGACCGTGGCCCGAGCCAGTTTCGATGCCTGGGTGAAGTACTACCGCCAGGACGAAAACACGCCCAACGCCACGGTGAGCTACTACACCAAGGGCTCGCTGGTGGCCCTGTGCCTGGACCTGGCCCTGCGCCGCGAGGGCAAGACCACGCTCGACGCCGTGATGCGTGCCCTGTGGGCCCAGACGGCAGGCGGCCCGATGGCCGAGGCCGACCTGCGCGCGGTGCTGGAACAACTGGCGGGCCGCCCCTTCGATTCTGAGCTGGCGCAATGGGTGCACAGCACCTCTGAGCTGCCGCTGGCAGATTTGCTGGCCGCACACGGCGTGGCCCTCAAAACCGAAGCCCCCCAGCTGGCCCAGCGCCTGGGCCTGCGCGTGGCAGAGAACCACAGCGTGCAGATCAAGACCGTGCTGCGTGGCGGCGCCGCCGAAAAGGCCGGCATGGCGGCAGGGGACGAGTGGCTGGGCCTGGAAGTGCACGGCCAAGGCTGGCGCATTGGCAAGCTCGATGACGTCACGTTCTACGCGGGCACCGAGACGGCCGCAACCGCCATCGTGGCCCGGGACGGGCGCCTGCTGCGGTTGTCGCTGGCACTGCCGTCCATCGTCGGCGGCAAGGCTGGAGCGCCCGCCGCTACCCGGACGCGCGGCAAAAACGCCCCTGAGCAGCTGGCACAGCTTGCGGCAGACACGATCAGCCTCGCTCCCACCGACACGGCGGCGCTGGGGCGCTGGCTCGCCTGACAGCGTGACCGGGTTGGGTATATTCCCTGCGCAGTCATAACAACCTACACACCCAGGAGATTTCATGGCCTACGAAACCATCGAGGTTCGCGTTGAAGCGGACAAAGTCGGCGTCATCACGCTCAACCGCCCCAAGCAGCTCAATGCGCTGAATGACCAACTGATGAACGAGCTGGGCGCGGCCCTCAAGGCTTTTGATGCAGACGACAACATCGGCTGCATGATCGTCACCGGCAGCGAAAAAGCCTTTGCTGCGGGCGCCGACATCGGCGCGATGGCCAAGTACAGCTTTGCCGACACCTACAAGGGCGACTACATCACCCGCAACTGGGAAACCATCCGCTCTATCCGCAAGCCCGTGATCGCCGCCGTGAGCGGCTTCGCTCTGGGGGGCGGTTGTGAGCTGGCCATGATGTGCGACTTCATCATCGCCGCCGACAACGCCCGCTTCGGCCAGCCCGAAATCAAGCTGGGCGTGATCCCCGGCGCAGGTGGCACGCAGCGCCTGCCGCGCGCCGTGGGCAAGTCCAAGGCCATGGACATGGCCCTCACGGGCCGCATGATGGACGCCGCCGAAGCCGAGCGCGCGGGCCTGGTCAGCCGCGTTGTGCCTTACGACAAGCTCATGGATGAGGCTTTGGGCGCCGCCATCATCGTGGCAGGCTTCTCGCAGATTGCCGTGATGGCCGCCAAGGAATCGGTGAACCGGGCGTTTGAAGGCACGCTCGCGGACGGCGTGATGTTCGAGCGCCGCCTCTTCCACGCGCTGTTTGCCACCCAGGATCAGAAGGAAGGCATGGACGCTTTCATGAACAAACGCCCAGCCAACTTCACACACCAATAAATTTTGTTCTATAATATTGGTCTTGCGGTCGTATAGCTCAGTTGGTTAGAGCGCAGCATTCATAATGCTGATGTCGGTGGTTCAAGTCCACCTACGACCACCATATCGAAAACCCACAGTGCGGCAACTCACTGTGGGTTTTTTCTTTGAGGCGTCTGCTCTCGCTGCCCAACAGACAGACTGCCTGTGGGCCCTGCCACAACGCCTCCCCTAAAATCGTGACTTCAGCCCCTGGATGTAAACCATGAACCGCTGCAACACTCCTTCCCACAGCTACCGCAACCGGCATGCCTGGCTCGCAGCCCTGGCCTGCGGAGCCATGATGTCTGTCGCCCAGCCGACTGCTGCCCAGGTGGAACCCGGGCTGGGCATGAACCGCCCCTTCCCGGAAGCGGCACTGCGCGGCACACTGACCCTCTCGACCACCGCCGAAGCCGTGCTCAACGGCAAACCCATTCGCATGGCGCCCGGGATGCGGCTGTTCAGCCCCCAGAACACCCTGGTCATGGCGCACAGCGTGCTGGGCCAGACCTTCAAGGTCAACTACCTGCTCGAAGCGAGCACCGGCATGCTGCACGCGGCCTGGATCCTGACCGAGCGTGAGGCGTCGCAACCCCGCAAGGGCAGCGATACCGCGACCACCAGCAACATCACGACCGGCTCTGGCGCCGTTCTGAAGTAATTCCTGCGGGTGCGGCCCTGGCGGCCCCGCCCTTGCGACCTCCACAGCCCCCTCCGCGCTCCGCTCGCGGCGGTGACCTTTGCTATTTGCGACATTGCCATGGCCAAAAAAGTCTTTATCAAAACCTTCGGCTGCCAGATGAACGAGTACGACTCGGACAAGATGGCCGACGTGCTCAATGCAGCCCAAGGCTACGAGCCCACGCAGAACGTGGACGAAGCCGACCTCATCCTCTTCAACACCTGCTCGGTGCGCGAAAAAGCGCAAGAGAAAGTCTTCAGCGACCTCGGCCGCATCAAGCACCTGAAGGCACGCGGCGTGAAGATTGGCGTGGGCGGCTGCGTGGCCAGCCAGGAAGGCGCCGAGATCATCAAGCGCGCCCCCTATGTGGACGTGGTGTTCGGCCCCCAAACGCTGCACCGCCTGCCCGAGCTGCTGAACCAGCGCGCGCGCCTGGCCGTGCCGCAGGTGGACATCAGCTTTCCCGAGATCGAGAAGTTCGACCACCTGCCGCCGGCCAAGGTGGACGGTGGCGCGGCTTACGTGTCCATCATGGAAGGCTGCTCCAAGTACTGCAGCTACTGCGTGGTGCCGTA
>CAYXSL010000170.1:0-9878 GCA_964466605.1 uncultured Verminephrobacter sp. | reverse complement strand
TGATCGCGCCCAGCTTTGCCGACATCTTCTTCAACAACTGCTTCAAGAACGGCCTCTTGCCCATCGTGCTGCCCGAGGCCACCGTGGCCCAGCTGTTCGACGAAGTGGCAGCCTTCTCTGGCTACCAGCTCACCATCGACCTGGAGCGCCAGGTAGTCGTGCGCCCGCAGGGCGAAGAAATCCCGTTCGACGTGATCGCCTTCCGCAAATACTGCCTGCTCAATGGCTTTGATGACATCGGCCTGACCCTGCGCCAGTCGGACAAGATCCGCGCGTTTGAAGCAGAGCGCCTGGCCACCAAGCCCTGGCTGGCGCACACCATGGTGTCCTGAATCCCGAAATACCCATCAAAATAGCCGTTCCCGCGCAACCATATTGCCAAGGCAGCTATCAAAATAGAAGCAAACCAATGAAAATCGCAGTTCTGCCGGGTGACGGCATTGGCACCGAAATCGTCTCCGAAGCCGTGAAGGTTCTGGAAGCCCTGGAACTCCCGTTCGAGATGGAATCCGCCCTGGTCGGCGGCGTGGCATATGACGCCCACGGCCATCCGCTGCCCGAATCCACGCTCAAGCTCGCCAAGGAAGCGGACGCCGTGCTGTTCGGCGCCGTGGGCGACTGGAAGTACGACAAGCTCGACCGCCCCCTGCGCCCCGAGCAGGCCATCTTGGGCCTGCGCAAGAACCTCGGCCTGTTCGCCAATTTCCGCCCCGCCATCTGCTACGAGCAACTGGTGGGCGCATCGAGCCTCAAGCCCGAGCTGATCTCGGGCCTCGATATCCTCATCATCCGCGAGCTGACGGGCGACATCTACTTCGGCCAGCCGCGCGGCCGCCGTGTGGCCACCGATGGCCACTTCCCCGGTGCCGAAGAAGCCTTCGACACCATGCGCTACAGCCGCCCCGAGATCGAGCGCATCGCCCATGTCGCCTTCCAGGCTGCGCGCAAGCGCAACAAGAAGGTCACCAGCGTGGACAAGGCCAACGTGCTGGAAACCTTCCAGTTCTGGAAGGACGTGGTCACCGACGTGCACAAGGAATACCCCGACGTTGAACTGCAGCACATGTACGTGGACAACGCGGCCATGCAACTCGTGAAGGCCCCCAAGGCGTTTGACGTGGTGGTGACCGGCAATATGTTCGGCGACATCCTGTCGGATGAAGCCTCCATGCTCACCGGCTCCATCGGCATGCTGCCCTCGGCCAGCCTGAACAGCAGCAACCAGGGCCTGTACGAGCCCAGCCACGGCAGCGCCCCCGACATCGCGGGCAAGGGCGTGGCCAACCCGCTGGCCACCATCCTGTCTGCGGCCATGATGCTGCGCTTCAGCCTGAACCAGGAAGCCGCCGCCCAGCGCATCGAAACCGCCGTGCAAAAGGTGCTGGCCCAGGGCCTGCGCACGCCCGACATCTACAGCGAAGGCACCACCAAGGTGGGCACCGCACAGATGGGGGATGCCGTGGTGAAGGCGCTGGCCGCCCAGTGATCCTGTGGATGCAGGCCTGCCGGGCCTGCCCCTTCCCCGGAAAGCGCCGCATTGCGGCGCTTTTTCATGGGCGCGCCCGCCCAGCTGTGTCCTGAAAGCATCGCTGGGCCCGGGAAATCTGGGCAAAAAGCGTTCAAAGCATGGTGTTGGGGCCTTATCCGCTACAATCGCGCCCTATGTTTGCCGCCCGCCCGTTCGCCCTGAACACCGCTACTGCCGCCCTGGCAGGCGTGGCTGTGCGCGCAATCACCACCAAAACCACGACCATTAAGGGCTGACTCAGCCTGGTTCGTCGTGCGCCCTTCCTGGCCAGACGAGCCAGGCGAGCAGTCCCGGTCGGGCACTGTTTCTTACACTGAAAGGGGCGTTGAAATGAGCAAGTTGGTAGGGTTGGTCGGCTGGCGCGGCATGGTCGGCTCGGTCCTGATGGACCGCATGGAACAAGAGAAGGACTTCGATCTGATCGAGCCCATGTTCTTCTCCACCTCGAATGCAGGCGGCAAGGCCCCTGCCCAGGCCAAGAACGAGACTGCTCTGCAGGACGCGTTCAACATCGAGGCCCTCAAGCGCTGCGAAATCATCATCACCGCCCAAGGCGGCGACTACACCAACGAGGTGTACCCCAAGCTGCGCGCAGCGGGCTGGAACGGCCACTGGATCGACGCTGCTTCGTCCCTGCGCATGGAAAAGAACGCCGTCATCGTGCTCGACCCGGTGAACATGCCCGTGATCAAGAACGCGCTCGCCAACGGCGGCAAGGACTGGATCGGTGGCAATTGCACCGTGAGCTGCATGCTGATGGGCGTGGGCGCGCTGTACAAGGCGGGCCTCGTCGAATGGATGAGCACCCAGACCTACCAGGCTGCTTCGGGCGGCGGTGCACAGCATATGCGCGAGTTGCTCACGCAGTACGGCACGCTGAACGCCGAAGTGCGCTCGCTGCTCGACGACCCCAAGAGCGCCATCCTGGAAATCGACCGCAAGGTGATCGCCAAGCAACGTGCCCTGACCGGTGCTGAGACCGCCAACTTTGGCGTACCGCTGGGCGGCAGCCTGATCCCCTGGATCGACAAGGATCTGGGTATCGGCAAAAGCCAGGACGAGCCTGGCTGGGGCATGTCCAAGGAAGAATGGAAAGGCATGGCCGAAACCAACAAGATCCTGGGCCAGGGCGAAGGCTTCAGCACCGCTGCCATCCCCGTGGACGGCTTCTGCGTGCGCGTGGGCGCCATGCGCTGCCACAGCCAGGCGCTGACCTTCAAGCTCAAGAAGGACGTGCCCGTGGCCGACATCGAAGCCATGATCGCGGCCGACAACGAATGGGTGAAGGTGGTGCCCAACACCCGCGAAGCGACCATCCAGGACCTGACGCCCGTGGCCGTGACCGGCACCATGACCATCCCCGTAGGCCGCATCCGCAAGCTGGCCATGGGTCCCGAGTATGTGGGCGCGTTCACCATCGGCGACCAGCTGCTGTGGGGCGCTGCCGAGCCGCTGCGCCGCATGCTGCGCATCCTGCTGGACGCCTAATTCCAGGGCCCAATGGCCCTCCTCCCAAAGCGCGCATACCCCCGTGTGCGCGCTTTTTCACGTCCAGACACCGGACACACTCCGTTACGGGACGTTGGCAATTGGCAACAATCGGGCGCCCCAAGTTGGGGCCCCGGGACCCCTCTCAAAGCTTCGGCGCCACCTCAGCTTGTCAGTGCAAAACATTGATGCTATGGTGCTTTTTACATATTTTCACGCGCCGGGGCGGGACCAGACCATGACAAAAAAAGCACCGCTCGTCCGAGCCGCACAAAATCCTCATCAGTTGTTGGCAAACATGCATCGTTGGAAATTCTCTGTCCTGGCGGCTGCTGCCGTGGCTTGCTCTGGTTTTTACGCCAGCGATGCATCAGCCCTGGCACTGGGCCGTATCACCGTGCAGTCGGCCCTGGGCGAACCCCTGCGTGCAGAAATCGACCTGCCCCAGATCACCCCGGCCGAAGCCGACACGCTGCGCGCCACGGCAGCCGCTCCCGAAGTGTTCCGCGCACAGGGCATGGAATACACCCAGGCCATGAACAACCTGCAGATCCAGCTGCAGCGCCGCCCCGACGGCACAGCCGTGTTGCGCCTGACCAGTGACCGCCCCGTGAACGAGCCCTTCCTGGACCTGGTGCTGGATGCCAACTGGGGCACTGGCCGCCTGGTGCGCAGCTACACCATGCTGTTTGACCCGCCTGCCCTGCGCCGTCCGGCGCCTGCGGTCACGGCCTCGCCCCAGATTTCCGCCCCTGCAGTGCAAGCTGCGCCGGCCGTGCGTGCACCAGCCGCTCCGCGCTCCACCGAATCCGCCGCAGCGCCGGCTGCGCCCCGTCCTGCCGCTGCTCCGCGCCCCACCCCAGCGGACGGCGTCACCGTCCAGGCGGGCGACACGGCCGGCCGCATCGCCAACAATTACAAGCCCGCAGGCGTGTCGCTGGACCAGATGCTGGTTGCCATGATGCGCGCCAACCCCGACGCGTTCATCCAGGGCAACGTCAATCGCATCAAGGCAGGCGCTGTGCTGCAAATGCCCGATGAGGCTGCGGCCCAGTCCACCACGGCTCCCGAGGCACGCCAGATCCTCGCTGCGCAGTCGCGCGACTTCAACGATTTCCGCCGCAAGCTCGCCGGCGCAGCCCCGTCCACCGAGGTGGCCGCAGCACAACGCTCGGCCTCTGGCTCTGTGCAAACCCGGGTGGAAGACAAAAAACCCGCCACGGCTGCACCCGACAAGCTCACGCTTTCCAAGGGCTCCGTGAAGGGCCAAAAGGCTGCCGAAGAGCAGGTTGCCAAGGACAAGCAGGCAGGCGAAGCCGCCACCCGGATGGCCGAGCTGTCCAAGAACATCACCGACCTGAACAAGCTGGGCGCAGCCTCGTCCGCCACCAGCGGCGGTGCCGCCCCTGCAGCCGCAGGCGCCGCCAGTGCCCCCGCAGGCGTGGCCGTGCAAGCGCCCGCCGTACCCGCCACGCCCACGGCCCCGCCCGCCCCCGAGGCGCCCGCATCGGCGCCTGCCGCCGCAGCCAGCGCTCCGGCAGAAGCATCGGTTCCCGCAGAAGCGGCCGCGTCGGCTCCTGCTGCTGAAGCATCCGCCCCTGCGCCAGCTCCAGCCCCGGCACCTGCACCCCAGCCAGCCCCCGCACCGGTCGAAGAGCCTGGCTTCCTGGCGGGTCTGATGGACGATCCGCTACTGCCTATCGGTGGCGGCGTCCTGCTGGCAGGTCTGCTGGGGTATGGCGCCTACCGCGTTGTTCAGCGTCGCCGCCAGAACAACGGCGTGGACAGCTCCTTCCTCGAAAGCCGCATCCAGCCCGACTCCTTCTTTGGCGCCAGCGGCGGCCAACGTGTGGACACGGCCAACAGCGACATGACCACTGGCTCGTCCATGGCCTATTCGCCGAGCCAGCTGGACGCTGGCGGCGATGTGGACCCCGTGGCCGAGGCCGATGTCTACCTGGCCTATGGCCGCGACCTGCAGGCCGAGGAAATTCTGAAAGAAGCCGTCCGCCACAACCCGGGCCGTGTTTCCGTGCACGTCAAGCTGGGTGAGATTTACGCCAAACGCCAGGATCGCAAAGCCCTGGAGGCCGTGGCTGGCGAGGTCTTCAAGCTGACCCAAGGCGAAGGCCCGGACTGGGCGCGCATTGCCGAACTGGGCCGCGACCTGGAACCCGACAACCGCCTGTATCAACCTGGAGGCCGGCCCGGCATGGGCGAGGACGAGTCGCCTTCGCTGCCCCCTGGCGGTTTCCCCAGCACCTTCACCGGCGCAGGCAGCCCTGCCGCAGCCCTGCCGCCCGACCTGGACCTGGACCTCGACCTGGACTTGCCCGACGACGCGTTGACCGATGCGCCTCCCGCCGCTCCTGGTGGATTTGCGGCAGCCGCTGCAGCAGCCACCAGCGCCCGCAGCAACACGCCGTCGGTTGCGGACGAGCCCCCCGCACTGCGCCCCGAACTGGACCTGCCCCCACCGTCCGCAGAACCTCCGGCCGCATGGAGCAGCCCCGACACGTCGCCCAGCCCCATGGCCCCCCCTCCGGTGGCCGACCTGGATTTCCCCAGTGCAGACGACCTGAGCATGGCTCCCTCCGGCCCCATGCCGCTGACGGGTGACGCCAAGGACTCCAGCCCCATGGAATTCGACCTGGGCGAGCTGTCGCTGGACCTGAATGCTCCCACCAAGCCCATGGCCGCACCCGCAGCCAAGGCGCCAGCCCCGGTGGCCGACTCCTCGGACGACGGCTCCGCCGCCGCGCAGGACGACCCCTTGGCCACCAAGCTGGCGCTGGCAGAAGAGTTCAACGCCATTGGTGACACCGACGGTGCCCGCACGCTGATCGAAGAGGTGGTGGCGGAATCCAGCGGCGCACTCAAAACCCGCGCCCAGCGCATGCTCGCCGAACTGGGCTGATGCAGCCCTCTCAGGCACGCACAACCCCACCCACCCCGTCCCCAGGCCACCCCAGGACGCGGGTGGCACTGGGGGTCAGCTACAACGGCCAGGCCTACAGCGGCTGGCAAAGTCAGCTGTCGGGCAACACGATTCAGGACAAACTCGAAGCGGCCCTGGGCCGCTTTGCCACGCACCCCGTGAGCACCCTGTGCGCCGGCCGCACCGATGCGGGGGTACACGGGCTGATGCAGGTGGTGCACTTTGACACCCCGCTTCAGCGGCCTGCGTCGTCCTGGGTGCGGGGCACCAACACCTTTCTCCCGGCAGACATTGCCGTTCAGTGGGCGCAACCCGTCCCAACGGATTTCCACGCCCGCGCCAGCGCTGTGGCGCGGCGGTATGCCTATGTGCTCTTGCAGTCGCCCGTGCGGCCGAGTGTGGATGCTGGACGCGTGGGCTGGGTGTTCCACCCACTGGACCACAACGCCATGCGGCAGGCGGCTGACATCCTGCTGGGCGAGCATGACTTCACATCCTTTCGCGCTTCTGCCTGCCAGGCCAAGTCGCCCGTCAAGACCCTGCATCGCATCGATATCACCCGCCGGGGCCTGGGCGATCCCCACCCGGAGCTGGGCTGGAACCCCTGCTACTGGCGCTTCGAGTTCGAAGCGAATGCATTTCTGCACCACATGATCCGCAACATCATGGGTTGCCTGATTGCCGTGGGCCGGGGGGACCAGCCGCCCGAATGGATGGCCCAGGTGCTGGCTGCACAGTCACGCGACGCGGCCGCGCCAACGTTTTCGCCCGACGGGCTGTATTTTCAGGGCCCAGTCTACGAAGCCCGCTGGGGCCTGCCCCAGCGCACGGCTGCGTATGATTGGCTGCCATGAAAGCCCACAACACCGCCCCCCTTCCCCCCGCACGCACCCGCATCAAGATCTGCGGCCTGACCCGCGAGGAGGACGTGGATGCGGCCGTAGCCGCAGGTGCCGACGCGATTGGTTTTGTGCTGTATGCCCCAAGCCCTCGTGCGGTCACTCCGGCGCGCGCAGCCCAACTGGCCAAACGCCTGCCTCCGTTTGTGACCCCGGTGCTGCTCTGCGTGAACGAGACCGCTACCAATGTGATAGCTGTGAGCGCTTTAGTAGCAGGCGCAACCATCCAATTCCATGGTGATGAATCGCCCGAAGACTGCCTTGCAGCCACCGGCCAGGGCGCCAGGCCCTACCTTCGCGCAGCACGCATTCCCCTGGGTGATGGTGCCGCCCGGTTCGACCTCGTAAAATACGCGAACGATTATTCTCACGCCCAGGCCATCCTGCTCGACGCCCATGTCGAAGGTTATGGCGGCGGCGGCAAGGCATTCAATTGGTCACTCCTTCCACCAAGCGTCAGCTCTCACCTCGTTTTGTCTGGTGGACTCACGCCTGCAAACGTGACCGATGGCATTTTGCAAGTCCGCCCGCGTTGCAAAACGCTGGCGGTTGATGTCAGCTCCGGCGTCGAGGCCACGGACCCCAACAGTCCCGATGGCCAGCCCCTGAAGGGCATCAAGGACGCCGGAAAGATCCAAAGGTTCATCGCCGCCGTGCGTGCGGCCGATGCCCAACTTGCAAAGAACCCTCATGAATTCCTATCAGCAACCTGATGCTTCGGGCCACTTCGGCCCCTATGGCGGCAGCTTCGTCAGCGAAACACTCACCCACGCGATCCAGGAACTGCGCGACGCCTACGCCCGCTACCAGAACGACCCGGATTTCCTGGCCGAATTCGCGTACGAGCTTAAGCACTTCGTAGGCCGCCCCTCGCCGGTCTACCACGCTGCCCGCACCAGCCGCGAGCTGGGTGGCGCGCAGATCTACCTCAAGCGCGAGGACCTCAACCACACCGGCGCCCACAAGATCAACAATGTGATCGGCCAGGCCATGCTGGCCAAGCGCATGGGCAAGCCCCGTGTGATCGCCGAGACCGGAGCGGGCCAGCACGGCGTGGCCACTGCCACCATCTGCGCACGCTACGGCCTCGAATGCGTGGTCTACATGGGCAGCGAGGACGTCAAACGCCAAAGTCCCAACGTCTTTCGCATGAAGCTGCTGGGCGCCACAGTGGTGCCGGTCGAGTCGGGCAGCAAGACGCTGAAAGACGCGCTCAATGAAGCCATGCGCGACTGGGTCGCCAATGTGGACAACACCTTCTACATCATTGGCACCGTGGCGGGCCCGCACCCCTACCCGATGATGGTGCGCGATTTCCAGAGCGTGATCGGCAAAGAGTCCATCAAACAAATGCCCGCTATGCTGGCCGAGCAGAACATCGCCGCCGAGCAGCCCGACGCCGTGATCGCCTGCGTGGGCGGCGGCAGCAACGCGATGGGCATCTTCCACCCCTACATCCCGTTCGACAAGACGCGCCTGATCGGCGTGGAGGCGGCCGGCGAAGGCCTGGACAGTGGCAAACACTCGGCATCGCTGCAGCGCGGCAGCTCGGGTGTGCTGCACGGCAACCGCACCTTCATCCTGCAGGACGCCAACGGCCAGATCACCGAGACACACAGCATCAGCGCAGGACTGGACTACCCCGGCGTGGGCCCCGAACACGCCTGGTTGCAAGAGATCGGGCGCGCCGAATATGTGGGCATCACTGACAAGGAGGCGCTGGCAGCCTTCCACCACCTGTGCCGTACCGAAGGCATCATTCCCGCCCTCGAATCGAGTCATGCGTTCGCCTATGCACTGAAGCTGGCCAAGGAGATGCGCCCCGACCAGTCCATCCTCGTCAACCTCTCGGGCCGGGGCGACAAGGACATCGGCACCGTGGCCGACCTCTCGGGTGAAGATTTTTACGACCGCCCTTCCATGCGCGGCCTGACCGTCAAGGGCGCCCCAGGAGACGCCAAGCCATGAGCCGCATCCAGACCACTTTTGAACAGCTGAAAGCCCAGGGCCGCAAGGCGCTGATTCCCTACGTCACCGCAGGCTTCCCGTTTGCCGACATCACGCCCGCCCTCATGCACGGCATGGTGGAGGCCGGTGCCGATGTGATTGAGCTGGGCGTACCGTTTTCCGACCCCATGGCCGACGGCCCCGTGATCCAGAAGGCGGGCGAAAAGGCCCTGAGCCTGGGCGTCGGCATGATGCAGGTGCTCGACCATGTGCGCGAATTCCGCAAGCGCAACACCACCACGCCCGTGGTGCTGATGGGCTACGCGAACCCGGTGGAGCGCTATGACCAAGTCCATGGTGAGGGCGCCTTCGTGCGCGACAGCGCCGAGGCTGGGGTCGATGGCGTGCTCATCGTGGACTACCCGCCAGAGGAGTGCGAACAGTTTGCCGCCAGCCTGCGTGCGCACCACATGGACCTGATCTTCCTGCTGGCGCCTACCAGCACGGATGAACGCATGGCCCAGGTGGCGCGCGTGGCCAGCGGCTATGTGTACTACGTGTCGCTCAAGGGCGTGACGGGCTCGGGCGCACTCGACACCTCCGCCGTGGAGCAGATGCTGCCCCGCATCCGCCAGCATGTGACGATTCCCGTGGGCGTGGGCTTTGGCATCCGCGACGCGGCGACAGCGCAGGCGATTGGCAAGGTCGCAGATGCCGTGGTCATTGGCAGCCGCATCATCCAGCTCATTGAAGACCAGGAGCATGCCAAGGTCGTGCCCCTGACCATCGACTTCCTGCGTGGCATCCGCAAGGCATTGGACGCTTAGACACCTGGACGCATAATGCAGCCCGGCGCGACCGCACCCTCCCCGGTGCGGCGCGCCACAGATTCCACCCGGCCTGCCCCTGGCGTTTCAGGCGCCCCGCAGGCCGAGCCACCGAAGAGGAGAACACCATGTCCTGGCTCGAAAAACTTCTGCCCTCCAAGATCCAGCAAACGGACCCTACCGAGCGCCGCCAGGCGCCCGAAGGGGCGCGGATCAAGTGCCCGAGCGGCGAAACCGTGCTCTACAAGGCC
>CAYXSL010000169.1:0-9910 GCA_964466605.1 uncultured Verminephrobacter sp. | reverse complement strand
TTGGCGGAAACGGAGGGATTCGAACCCTCGATGAGGCTCTACACCCCATACTCCCTTAGCAGGGGAGCACCTTCGGCCACTCGGTCACGTTTCCAATCCCTCTATTATGCCTTATTTCCGGGGCGGTTCCGGCAGGCTGGGCGGTCTGCGGGTCCAACGAGAACGCCTTGCACAGGCTGCGCACAGCCAGTTCCAACTGCTTTTCATCAATCACCACCTGGGCCTCGGTCTCTGATACAGAAATCATTTGCGCCTGGATGTCCGCTTCGCGGAGCGTGCCGAACATCTTGCTGGCCAGACCCACGTGGCTGCGCTTGCCGGTGCCAGCGATGCTGACTTTGCAAACACCCGTGTCCCCGACGACTTCCCGCGCACCGAGTGTGGGCAGCGCTTGATCCCTCAGCAGCTCCACGGTGCGCTTGCACTCACTGCGGTGCACGGTGAAGCTGAGATCCGTCGTGCCGTCCTTGCCCACGTGCTGGACGATCGCGCCCGCCTCGATGCGGGCATCTGACACGGTGCGCAGAATATGGCTGGCAATGCCGGGCTGGTGGGGCACACCAAGCACGCAGACCTTGGCCAGGTCGCGGTGGACGGCAATGCCGGAGACGACGACGGGGTGTTCCATTTTTTATTCCTTCAAGGGCTGCAGTGGGCGGCTTGTGGCGCATTGGAGCGCAGCGTTGCATTGCCTGCGCACTGGGCTGCGGATCTAGGGGCTGGACCAATCGAGCCCGGGGCCTGAGCGCACCACAAAACCGCGCCCCACCTTGATACGGATCTGGTGGCCACGGGTGGTGCAAGCCAGGATCTGGTCGAGCAGTTCGCCCAGTTGCGCCGCCGCTGGCGTGGTGTGGTGGGCCAGGCGCAGCCAGTGGCGCAGCACATTGGCCTGCCTTGCGCGGCTGAGCCCCTGCAGAGCCTTGATCTGTGGGGGCACCCCCACCACAGCCAGGTCCTGCTGCGCCAGTTCATCGAGCAATTCGGCGGCCTGGGCGGCGTTGTCGGCCGAGCGCGCGAAGGTATCGCGAAAGGAAGGGAACGCCGCGTCCAGCGCAGGGAGCAACCGGGCGCGGATGCGGTTGCGCGTGAAGCGCTCGTCGGTGTTGGTGGGGTCTTCCACCCAGGCGTGGCCCTGTGTGCGCAGCCAGTGGCGCACATCGGCCCCTGCCACCCGCAGCAGGGGGCGGTACCAGACCAGGCCAGCGCGCTCCCAGCGGGCGGGCATCGCGGCCAGTCCCGCCACGCCCGCGCCGCGCGACAGCGCGAGCAGCAGGGTTTCGGCCTGGTCGTCGGCATGTTGTGCCAGTGCTATTGATTTAATAGCATTGTTTTGAATATGGTCGCGCGCAAAGGCCTCAAAAGCCTGGTATCTGGCCTGCCGGGCCGCGTCTTCCGGGCTCTGGCCGGGGGCGTGGCGGGCGTCGGGGCGCTGCACCACCAGCGGCACGGCCAGCCGCTCGCACAGTGCGGTGCAATGCTGCTCAAAACCGTCGGCCGCTGCCTGCAGGCCATGGTGCACATGGATGGCCCGCACCTGGCCGGGCCAGCGCCGGGCGCAGGCGAGCAGCAGGGCGGTGGAGTCGGCGCCCCCGCTCAGTGCCACGGCCAGCGGCAGCTTGGGGGAAAAAGCCTGCAGGGCGGCGTCGAAAGACTGGGTCATGCCAGCGGCCCTCGCACCGGACGGGGGCCCGGCCGGGGGACGGAGGCGGGATCGGCAAAGCGAACAGGGCAGCGGGGCATGGGCGCCGATTATCGCGGGCGCCCTCGCCCACCCTCCCCGTGTGCGCCGCAGACGCCTTAACCGCCAGGCGCCGACAAACGCGGTGCAGCGTGCGACGCGTCGGTGGACAGGCGGAAGGTGCCCACCACTTCAGACAGCCGCACCGACTGGTCCTTGAGGCTTTGCGCGGCTGCGGCGCTTTCTTCCACCAGCGCGGCGTTCTGCTGGGTCATCTGGTCGAGCTGCGCCACGGCCTGGCCGACCTCGTTGATGCTGGTGCTCTGCTCGTTGGTGGAGGCGGTGATCTCGGCCATGATGTCCGTGACGCGCTGCACTGAGGTGACGATGTCGTTCATGGTTGTGCCCGCGTCGTGCACCAGGCGCGAGCCGTTCTCGACCTGCTCTACCGAGGTGTTGATCAGCGTCTTGATCTCGCGCGCGGCCTCGGCACTGCGCTGGGCCAGGCTGCGCACCTCGCCCGCCACCACCGCAAAGCCCCGGCCCTGCTCGCCCGCGCGGGCCGCTTCCACGGCGGCGTTCAGCGCCAGGATGTTGGTCTGGAAAGCAATGCCGTCAATCACTCCGATGATGTCGTTGATCTTGCGCGACGCGGCATTGATCTGGTCCATGGTGGTGACCACATTGCCCACGACCTGGCCGCCATGCTGCGCCACGCTGGACGCCTGGGCCACCAGCTGGTTGGCCTGGCGGGCAGAGTCCGCGTTGTGGCGCACGGTTTCGGTGAGCTGCTGCATGGACGCCGATGTCTGCTGCAGGCTGGATGCCGTGAGTTCGGTGCGCCCGCTCAGGTCGTGGTTGCCGGTGGCGATCTCTTCGGCGGCCACGCGCACCGAGCCGCTGGCATCCCGGATCTGCGCCAGCACGCCCGAGAGCTTGCCTGCGAAGCTGTTGAAGCTGGCGGCGATCTGCGCCAGCTCGTCCTCGCCTTGCGCATCGATGCGGCGCGACAGGTCGCCATCGCCCGCGCCCACCTCGTGCATGGCGTCGCGTACCTGGGTGAGCCTGCGCAGCCGCTGGGTCAGCACCGCAGCAAGCAGCGCCACTGCTATCGCCAGCACCACGATGCTCGACAGCACCGAGGTGGTCAGCATGGTACGAATGGGTGCCATGGCTTCCGACTCATCCAGCGCGACCACCAGCATCCAGTTGGAGCCCGAAATGGGCGCCACGGTCAGAAGGCGCTGACGGCCATTGATTTCCACAGGCAGCATGTTCTTGGACTGAACCGCTGCGGTCAGCTTGTCAGCGGACAGATCCTTGGACAGATCGGACAGGGGCTTGAGCGTCAGCGCTGCGTCCGGATGCGCAATGATCTTGCCGTCGGCAGAGGCCATGAAGCCAAAGCTCGTGGGCGTGGGCTTGACCGACGCCACGGTGGCCACGACCGACTCCATGGACACATCCCCGGCCGCCACGCCCTTGAGTGCATTGCCCGCCCCTACAGGGGTGGCAAACGTGACCACCAGCTTGCCGTCCGATGCCGAAATGTAGGGCGGTGTGATGACAGATGTACCGGCCGCCGCAGCCTGCTTGTACCAAGGCCGGGCGGTAGGGTCGTAGTCGGGGGGCAGGTTGCGCTGCTCGGAGAACACGTACTTCTTGTCCGCATACCCGAAGTACACGGTAGAAAACTTGCCAGCATCGCGCAGGATGGCCAGGGTTTTGACGGGTTCCGGCTCTTCAAAGGCGCCGACGGATGCCGCCACGATCAGGGCCTTGGCGCGCCCCCACTCCTCAATGGTTTCCACATGGCTCTTGGCGGTGGCCAGGCCCTCCTCTTGAAGAGCATCGCGCGCTTGGCTGCGCGCCACCAGAAAGTTCGCCACCGTCAGCACCAGCAGGGCCAGCACCAGGCAAATTGTGGACAACACCAGAATCTGCCCCTTGAGGGACTTGAAGATCGACATGCGACACCCCTTCGGCCCGCGCGAGGAGCCGCCAAAACATGCTACATCTTGTTGCAACACAAGCGCCATAGGGAAATGCCAACGGCGCGCAGCCTGCCGCCACGGCCCTGCTCACAGTGGTCCAGAAACGACAACGGCCCCTGAAGGGGCCGCGGCGGAGGCGGGTCGCAGACGCGACCTGATCAGGAGGCAGGGTACTCAGCGGCTGTCGGCCTTGGTGTCCGCGAAACGCCCATAGCTCTGAAGGCGCTCGTAGCGGCGGTCCAGCAGGTCCTTGACCTTGAGGTCGGCCACCTGGCGGAAGGCATCGCCCAGCGCACGCTTGAGGAAGGCGGCCATCTGCTTGTGATCGCGGTGGGCGCCGCCCACGGGCTCGCTCACGATCTTGTCCACCAGGCCCAGCGCCTTGAGGCGGTGCGCGGTGATGCCCAGCGCGTCGGCGGCTTCCTGGGCCTTTTCGCTGGTCTTCCAGAGGATGGAGGCGCAACCCTCGGGGCTGATCACCGAGTAGATGGCGTACTGCAGCATCACGACCTGGTCGGCCACACTGATGGCCAGCGCACCGCCGGAGCCACCTTCGCCGATGATGGTGGTGATGATGGGCACTTCGAGCTGCGCCATCTCGAAGATGTTGCGGCCGATGGCCTCGGACTGGCCACGCTCTTCGGCATCAATGCCGGGGTAGGCGCCGGGCGTGTCCACAAAAGTGAACACGGGCAGCTTGAACTTCTCGGCCGTCTTCATCAGGCGCAGGGCCTTGCGGTAGCCCTCGGGCTTGCTCATTCCGAAGTTGCGCATGGCACGCTCTTTGGTGTCACGGCCCTTCTGGTGGCCGATGACCATGCAGGCGTGGCCGTTGAAGCGCGCCAGGCCGCCCACGATGGACTGGTCGTCCGCATAGTGGCGGTCGCCGTGCAGCTCCACGAAGTCGGTGAAGATGTCGCGCACGTAGTCGAGCGTGTAGGGGCGCTCGGGGTGGCGGGCGATCTTGGTGATCTGCCAGGGCGACAGCTCGCTGTAGATGTCCTTGGTGAGCTGCTGGCTCTTCTTGCTGAGCTGGTCGATCTCTTCCGAGATATCGACGGCACTTTCGGTCTGCACGTAGCGCAGTTCTTCAATTTTGGATTCCAGCTCGGCAATGGGCTGCTCGAAATCCAGAAAGGTCTTTTTCGCCAACGTTGTTCTCCTTGGGGCTCGCGCCGGGCGGCTGCCACGATGAATGGCACGCACTGTAACCGACGGTTAACGATTTTTTGTCAAACGCGTCAGAAGGCGTCAGTAAGCAACCGGCTGCGGGTCGAGCGACCGCCAAATATACCAAGTCGCCACGCTGCACCAGGGCTTCCAGGCCTCGGCCACCTCGCGGGCGTCGCTGCGGCTCACGGGGTCGCCCGAGAAGTAATTCTGGCTGATGCCGGTGATCAACCCCGGGTCGTCCAGGGGCAATACATTGGGCCGCATCAAGTAGAAGATCAAAAACATCTCGGCCGTCCAGCGGCCGATGCCGCGAATGGCCACCAGCTCGGCAATGATGGCCTCGTCCTCCATTGCCGCCCAGTCCTTCACGTGGAGCTTGCCGCTCTCGAAGTGCATGGCCAGGTCCACCAGGTAATCCACCTTGCGGGCCGACAGGCCTGCTGCGCGCATGTCGTCGATCTTCAGCTTGAGCACGCTGGCGGGTTTCATGCCGCGCGGCAGCAGCGCCACCAGACGTTCCCACACGGCCTGGGCGGATGCCACCGACACCTGCTGGCCCACGATGGAGCGCGCCAGGGTGATGAACGGGTCGCCCCGCGTCTGCAGCGCGGCGTCGCCAAACTGCGGGATCAGGCGCTTCATCACCCGGTCTTTTTTGACGAGGTGCTTGCAGGCCTCCGCCCAGTATTCGGGCGTGGCCAGCACCAACGGCGGCGTTGCGGCGTCGCCCGCTATCTTTTTAGAAGCTGCCACGGCTTACCCCATGCGCCGCAGCGGCATTTTTAGCATACAAATGAGGCTCACTGGGCGGCTTCCCAGGTCGTGCCCGCGGCAGAGTCCTTGAGCACGATGCCCTGGGCCAGCAGGGCCTGGCGAATGCGGTCGGCCTCGGCGAAATTTTTGGCGGCCTTGGCAGCGGCGCGGGCGGCGATCTGCGTCTGGATCTCGGATTCGTCCACACCGGTCGCCCCTGCCTGCAGAAAAGCCTTGGGATCCCCTTTCAAGATACCGAGGCAGCCCCCCAGCGCCTTGAGCAGGCCCGCCAGCTCGGCCGAGCGGGTCTTGTTGACCTCGCTTGCCAGATCGAAGAGCACTGCCACAGCCTCGGGCGTACCGAAGTCCTCGTCCATCGCCGCCTGGAAGCGGGCCGCGTAGGGGTTGGTCCAGTCGATGGAGGCCATCTCTGCCGGGCCGACCAGGCTCAGCGCCGTGTACAGGCGTTTCAATGCCTGGCGCGCGTCGTCCAGGTGCGCGTCGCTGTAGTTGAGCGCGCTGCGGTAGTGGGCGCGCACCATGAAGAAACGCAGCGTCTCCGCGTCGTAGCTCTTGAGCACGTCGCGGATGGTGAAGAAGTTACCCAGGCTTTTGGACATCTTCTCGTTGTCTACCCGCACAAAGCCGTTGTGCACCCAGAACTTCGCCAAAGGCTGGCCGGTGGCACCTTCGCTCTGGGCGATCTCGTTCTCGTGGTGGGGGAACTGCAGGTCCGCGCCGCCGCCGTGGATGTCGAAGGTCTCGCCCAGCGTGGCGCAGCTCATGGCCGAGCACTCGATGTGCCAGCCGGGGCGGCCCGTGCCGAAAGCGCTTTCCCATTTGGCTTCGGGCGGCTCGCCCTCTTTGGCAGACTTCCACAGTACGAAGTCGAGCGGATCCTCCTTGCCATCGAGCACGGCCACGCGCTCACCGGCGCGCAGTTCATCCAGCGACTTGCCCGAGAGCTTGCCGTAGCCATCGAACTTGCGCACGGCGTAATTCACGTCGCCATTGCTGGCACGGTAAGCCAGGCCCTTGCCTTCGAGCTGGCCGATGAGCGAGAGCATCTGGGGCACGTACTCGGTGGCGCGGGGCTCCACGGTAGGCTGCTCGATGCCCAGCAGGCCGATGTCCTGGTGCATCGCGGCAATCATCTCGTCGGTGAGCTGGCGGATGGTGATGCCGCGCTCCAGCGCCCGCTTGATGATCTTGTCGTCGATGTCGGTGATGTTGCGCACGTAGGTGACGCGCAAGCCGCTGCTTTTGAGCCAGCGCTGAACCACGTCGAACGCCATCATCATGCGGGCATGGCCGATGTGGCACAGGTCATAGATGGTCATGCCGCACACATACATGCGCACATGACCAGGTTCGAGCGGGGAAAAGTCCTCCAATGCACGCGACAGCGTGTTGTAGATGCGCAAACTCATGGGATTTCAGTCACGGGGGAAGGGGTGGTTGGGTGGAGCAATTCACCCGGCAGCAAAGGGCCTGGAGCAGGTTTTCAGAGCCCTCGGCGGGGGTTGGCCCGGCAGGGGGCCTACAGCGAAATCACCCGCGGCAACAGCGTTCCGTCATGACAACCCCCTCAGCTACAATCCGCCGCAGTATAAGCCCCCGCCCCAGCGGGCCGCTGCCCAACCCCCCGGAATCCCCATGAAGCCAGTCCTCCGCACCCTTCCACAACTCCTGCGCCTGGTGGCGCTGACCGCGCTGCTGGGCGCGAGCGTGGCCCATGCCGAGGACTACTCCGACATCACCCAGTTGCTCAAGACCGGCAAGGCCGCAGAAGCCTTGGTCAAAGCCGATCAGCGCCTGGCCGCCACCCCGCGCGACCCGCAGCTGCGCTTTCTGCGCGGCGTGGCACAGGCCGACAGCGGCAAACAGGGCGAGGCCATCACCACCTTCACCAAGCTGACGGAAGAGTACCCCGAGCTGCCCGAGCCCTACAACAACCTGGCCGTGCTCTACGCCAACCAGAACCAGCTGGACAAGGCCCGTACGGCGCTCGAAATGGCGATCCGCACCAACCCCAGCTACGCCACCGCGCACGAAAACCTGGGTGACATCTATGCCAAGCTGGCCAGCCAGGCGTACAACAAGGCACTGCAGCTCGATGCCACCAGCGCCAACTCGGTCAAGCCCAAGCTGGCACTGATCCGCGAGCTGTTCTCTGCCGACGCGGCCAGCAAATCCGGCCGCCCTGCGGCCGCAGCCCCCGCACCCGCCGCCGTGGTGGCCACGCAGCGCCCTGTGCCTGCAGCAGCAGCGCCTGCACCCGCAGCCCCCACGCCGGCCCCGGCTGCGGCTGCAGCCCCCGCGCCCACCCCTGCCCCAGCCCCAGCACCCGCCCCTGCGGCCGCGAGCGACGCCTCCACGCAGGCCGTCACAGCCGCCGTGCAGGCCTGGGCCGCAGCCTGGGCCGCCAAGGACATGAAGGCCTACCTGGGCGCCTACGACAAGTCTTTTGACCCGCCAGGCAACCAGAACCGTTCTGCCTGGGAGAAAGAGCGCGAAGCCCGCATCGTGGGCAAGTCCAAGATCAGCGTGAAGCTGTCCGACATTGCCGTGTCGGTCCAGGGTGACAAGGCCACGGCCCGCTTTCGCCAGGCCTACAGCGCCGACGCGCTCAACGTGACCAGCCGCAAGACCCTGGACCTGGTGAACAGCAACGGCCGCTGGGCCATTGTTCGCGAATCCACAGGCGGTTGACCGTGAGCCCCGACGCGGCGCCTGCGCCTCATGCGCGGGCTTTTTTTTTGCCCTGATCCGATCCTGATGCCGCGCATGTCCGTGCCTTTGTCCGCACCGGGCCGCCTGGCGGCCACTGCCGCCCTGTGCCTGGCAGGCCTGCTGCTGACCGCCCCGGCGATGTCCCAGGGCGACAAGGAACGAAAGGCCCGGCGCGCTTCGTCCTCGGCACCGCCCGCCGCCGCCTCCACTGCAGCCCTGCGCGACGGCCAGGCCGAGGCCCGCCTGATGGCCGTGTACAAGCTTGTGGCCGAAGGCCGGGGTCGCGAGGCCCTGGTGCAGGCCGAAAGCCTGGCGCGCGACTACCCCCACTTTCAGCTGGCCCAGCTTGCCGTGGGCGACCTGCTGATGTCGCGCACGCGCCCCATCCGCCACCTGGGCGATGTGGCGCCCGAGCCTGACTCGGCCCGCAGCCTCCAGGCTGCCGCCACCCTCACCGAGCTGCGCACCGAGTCGCGCCAGCGGGTGGACGCGCAGCGCAGCCGCCCGCCCGAAAACAGCGTCCCGGCCCAGTTCCTGGAGCTGTCGCCCCGCTCGCGCCACGCGATTGCGGTGGACGCATCGCGCTCGCGCCTGTACCTGTTCGAGAACACCCCCAAGGGCCTGCAGCTGGTGGCCGACTACTACGCGTCGGTAGGCAAGCTTGGCATCGAAAAAGAGGTGGAGGGCGACCAGCGCACGCCGCTCGGGGTGTACTTCATCACGAGCCGGCTCGACCCCGCCACGCTCAAGGACTTCTACGGCGCCGGGGCTCTGCCCATCAACTACCCCAACCCGCTGGACCAGAGCCGAGGCAAGACGGGCAGCGGCATCTGGCTGCACGGCACGCCCCCCGACCAGTTTGCGCGCGCCCCCCTGGCCACCGACGGCTGCCTGGTGCTGGCCAACCCCGACCTGGAGCGCATCCTGCGCACGGTGGAGCCCCGCTCCACGCCCGTGGTCATTGCGCGGCAGCTGCAGTGGGTGCAACCGCACAGCGTGGCGGCCGAGCGCAAATCGTTCGAGGCCGTTCTCAACGCCTGGCGCACCGCCAAGACCGAAGGCGACATGAAACGCCTCTTGAGTTTTTACGCCCCCGACTTCCAGAGCTACCGCAAGAAGCCGCTGGAGGAGTGGACCCAGGTGCTGCAAGCCGAGACCCGCGCGCTCAAGGGCCGGGAACTCCAGCTCAAGGACAAGTCTTACCTGCGCTGGACAGACTCGGCCGACACCATGGTGGTAACGTTCGGCGAAGTCGCCGAAGGCGCCCGCACGGGCCCGACCAAGCGCCAATACTGGACGCGGCGGGGCCCACATTGGCAGATATTTTTCGAAGGAGTGATTGGATGATTTCCAGAAGAAATTCGACCCTGGCGCTGGCCAGCATTGCCCTGGCAGCTATTTTTTCGGTAGCACCAGCCCATGCGCAAGACGCCCCCAAGGTCAAGCTGGCCACTTCGATGGGTGACATCGTGGTGCAGCTCGACGCCGCCAAGGCGCCCAAGACGGTCGAGAACTTCCTGGCCTACGTGAACAGCAAGCACTACGACGGCAGCGTGTTCCACCGCGTTGTCTACGG
>CAYXSL010000168.1:0-10014 GCA_964466605.1 uncultured Verminephrobacter sp. | reverse complement strand
GCTGGTCAAGGCGGGTTCAGGCTTGGCCACCTTTGGCAACGCCACCAGCGCGGGCGTGCCGCCCGAGGTGGTGCAGCACACCATCGTGCTCGAATACAACAACGTCGCCCAGCTCGAAGAAGCCTTTGCCCTGCACGGCAAGGAACTGGCCTGCGTGATGATCGAGCCCATCGCGGGCAACATGAACCTGGTGCGCGCAAGCGTGCCTTTCATGAAGCGCTGCCGTGAGCTGTGTACCGAATATGGCGCGCTGCTGGTGCTCGACGAGGTCATGACGGGCTTCCGCGTGGCGCTGGGCAGCGCCCAGAGCGTATACGCCAAGAGCATCCCGGGCTTCAAGCCGGACCTTACCGTGCTGGGCAAGGTGATTGGCGGCGGCATGCCGCTGGCAGCCTTTGGCGGGCCGCGCGCCATCATGGAGCACCTGGCGCCCCTGGGTGGTGTCTACCAGGCGGGCACGCTGTCGGGCAACCCGGTGGCCACGGCTTGTGGCCTGGCCACGCTGCGCGAGATCAAGAAGCCTGGCTTCTTCGATGCGCTCTCGGCCCGCACCCGCTCGCTGGTCGATGGGCTGGCCTCGGCCGCGGCAGCCGAAGGCGTGCCCTTCAGCACCGACAGCGAAGGCGGCATGTTCGGCTTCTTCCTGATGCCCGAGCTGCCCCAGAACTACGCCCAGGTGCTCCAAACCGACAGTGCACGCTTCAACCAGCTCTTCCACGGCCTGCTGGACCGGGGGGTCTATATTGCCCCGGCCTTGTACGAAGCAGGTTTTGTGAGCGCCGCCCACACGGCCGACGACATTGCCGCCACCGTGGCAGCCGCCCGCGAAGTGTTCAAAAAACTATAAAAACGATAGCTATCAGCGCTTACCCATAGCGCGGTAGCAGCCTTTTTTATTCATATTTTCAGCAACAAGGCGGTCACAACAGCCCGCGCAGCTCCCGGGCCGCGTCCTGCAACAGCGGCAGCATGTCGCGCTGCAGGCTGCCTTCATCGATCTGCTTGGGCGACGCCACCACGTTGAGCGCCGCCACTGTGTGGCCCTGCAGGTTGCGCAGCGGCACGGCCAGTGCGTGCACGCCCAGCTCGTGCTCTTCCACCGCCATGCAATAGTCATCGCGCCGCGCCTTGGCAACCACCTGCCGCAGCGGCCCCACCTGCGTGATGGTGTGGGGCGTGAGGCGTTGCAGCGTGTGGCCCTTGAGCCATTGCGTGAGTTCCACCGGCGGCAACGCCGCCAGCAGCACCCGCCCCGTGGACGTGGGGTGCGCTGGCAGCCGCGCGCCCAGGTGCAGGCCATAGGCCAGCACGCGCGACGGCGCGCCATACACCCCGCTGCGCGCCACGATCACCACCTCGTTGCCATCCAGCACCACGGCCGAGAAGGACTGCTGCGTCTGCGCCGCCAGCCGGTTCAGCGTGGGCTGCAGCACCCGCGGCAGGCGGGCCGAGGCCAGGTAGCTGCCTGAAAACCGCAGCACCTTGGGCGCCAGCCAGAAGTAGCTGCCATCCGTCTCCAGATAGCCCAGGTGCGCCAGGGTGAGCAGGTGCCGCCGGGCGGCCGCACGCGTGAGCCCGGTGCGCTGCGCGGCCAGCGTGGCATTGAGCCGCTGGCGCTCGGTGTCGAAGCTCTCCAGCACGGCCATGCCTTTGGCCATGCCCTCGATGAAGTCCGCCTTGGCGATGGGGGCAGCTGCCTGCACGATGGTCATTGCGCGATGATCGCACAACACGAACGGCAATCGCACGCAACCGCCACGGCGGCCTGCTCTCTTGACGCAGATCAACCTACGCTTGGCAGCATCGAACTTCACGAGGTTGCCCCACCATGCGTACCCAGGTTGCCATCATCGGCGCAGGCCCCGCCGGCCTGCTGCTCGGCCAGTTGCTCTACAAATCCGGCATCGACGCCGTCATCATCGAACAGCGCAGCCCCGACTACGTGCTGGGCCGCATCCGCGCAGGCGTGCTGGAGCAGGTCAGCATGGACCTGCTGGACCAGGCCGGCGTGGGTGCCCGCGCCCATGCCGAGCGCGGGCCCCATGACGGCATCGAGCTGCTGTTCAAAGGCCAGCGCCACCGCATCAACCTGCACGACCTGACCGGCGGCAGCCGCGTGACGGTGTATGGCCAGACCGAAGTGACCCGCGACCTGATGGATGCGCGTGCAGCCGAAGGGCTTACCACGGTGTACGAGGCCCACAACGTCAGCGTGCACGACTTCAACGGCCAGCACCCGCGCGTGACCTACGAAAAAGACGGCCAGACCCACACCGTGGACTGCGACTTCATCGCAGGCTGCGACGGCTACCACGGCGTGTGCCGCGCCAGCGCCCCAGCGGATTTGCTCAAGACCTACGAACGCGTGTACCCGTTTGGCTGGCTGGGCGTGCTGGCCGATGTGCCGCCCGTGTCGCACGAACTGATCTACGCCAACACCGAGCGCGGCTTTGCGCTGTGCAGCATGCGCAGCGCCACGCGCAGCCGCTACTACGTGCAGGTGCCCGACACCGACAAGATCGAGAACTGGACTATCGACCAGTTCTGGGCCGAGCTGGGCAACCGCCTGGACCCCGAGGCACGCGCCAACCTGGTCACCGGCCCCGCGCTGGAGATGAGCATTGCCCCGCTGCGCAGCTTTGTGGCCGAGCCCATGCGGTTTGGCCGCATGTTCCTGGCGGGCGACGCTGCCCACATCGTGCCGCCCACGGGCGCCAAGGGCCTCAACCTGGCAGCCAGCGACGTGGGTTATCTGTGGACTGCGCTCACCGAGTTCTACAAAGAGAAGTCCTCGGTCGGCATCGACACCTACTCCGACCGCTGCCTGCGCCGCGTGTGGCGCGCCGAGCGCTTCTCGTGGTGGTTCACCTCGTTGATGCACCGCTTTCCAGAAACGGGCGAGTTCGGCCAGAAGATCCAGGAGGCCGAGCTGGACTACCTGGTGCACTCGCGCGCAGCCTCGGTGTCGCTGGCAGAGAACTACGTGGGGCTGCCGATGAACTTCGGCGCCTGAACCTCGCCTCCGTCTGGCAACAGACATAAAAAAGCGGCTTCCAAGGAAGCCGCTTTTTGTTGGGTGACCGCCTCCGGTGGGATCAATGACGGAAGTGGCGCACGCCGCTGAAGACCATCGCCACGCCACGCTCGTTGGCGGCGTCGATGACTTCGTTGTCGCGCATCGAGCCACCGGGCTGGATCACGCAGGTGGCGCCCGCGTCCACCACCACATCCAGACCATCGCGGAAGGGGAAGAACGCATCGCTCGCCACCACCGTGCCTTGCAGGGTCAGGCCTGCGTGGCCCGCCTTGATGCTGGCGATGCGGGCCGAGTCCAGGCGGCTCATCTGGCCGGCGCCCACACCCATGGTCATGCCGCCCTTGCAGAAGACGATGGCGTTGCTCTTGACGTACTTGGCGACCTTCCAGGCGAACAGCAGGTCTTCCATTTCTTCCAGCGTGGGCTGCTTCTTCGTCACGACCTTGAGGTCGATGAGCGACAGCTCGTGGTTATCGGCCGTCTGCAGCAACAGGCCCGAGCCGATGCGCTTGGCGTCCATGGCGTTGCGGCCACGTTCCCAGTCCGTCTTGCCACCGTGGGCGGGCAGCGCGATCTTGAGCAGGCGCACGTTGGCCTTGGCCTTGAAGATCTCCAGCGCCTCGGCGGTGAAGTCGGGGGCCATTAGCACTTCGACAAACTGCTTGCTGACCTGTGCAGCAGCCTGGCCGTCCACCACGCGGTTGAAGGCGATGATGCCGCCGAAGGCGCTGGTGGGGTCGGTCTGGAAGGCCTTGCTGTAGGCGCTCAGCGCGTCCAGGCCCACGGCCACGCCGCAGGGGTTGGCGTGCTTGACGATCACGCAGGCGGCAGCGTCAAAGCTCTTCACGCATTCCCAGGCGGCGTCCGCGTCGGCGATGTTGTTGTAGCTCAGCTCCTTGCCCTGCAGCTGCACGCCAGTGACCAGCGAGCCGGGTGCGGGGTGCAGGTCGCGGTACAGCGCGGCTTGCTGGTGGCTGTTTTCGCCGTAGCGCAGGTCCTGCACCTTGGTGAAGATGCCGTTGCTCTGGCCAGGGAACTGAGTGCGCGTGGGCACATAGGTTTCCGACAGCTTTTCTTCTTCGAACGTGACGGATGAGAGGTAGTCGCTGATCGCACCGTCGTACTGCGCGATGCGGTTGAACGCAGCCACCGACAGTGCAAAGCGCAGCTTGTCCGACAGCTTTCCGCCCGCCTTCAGCTCGGCCAGCACGGCGTCGTACTGGTCGGCCGAGGTAATCACGCCCACGTCCTTCCAGTTCTTGGCAGCGCTACGCACCATGGCGGGGCCGCCGATGTCGATGTTCTCGATCGCGTCGGCCAGCGTGCAACCGGCCTTGGCCACGGTGGCTTCAAAGGGGTAGAGGTTAACGACCAGCAGGTCGATGGTGTCGATGCCGTGTTCCTTGAGCGCAGCCATGTGCTCGGGCAGTTCGCGGCGCGCCAGCAGGCCGCCGTGCACCTTGGGGTGCAGCGTCTTCACGCGGCCGTCCAGCATCTCGGGGAACTGGGTGACTTCGGCCACTTCGGTCACGGGCAGGCCCTTGTCGGCCAGCAGCTTGGCGGTGCCGCCAGTGGACAAGAGCTTGATGCCCAGCGCGTGCAGCGCTTGTGCAAATTCGACGATACCGGTCTTGTCGGAGACGGAAAGAAGTGCGTTCATGGCAGTGGTGGTGGGGAGGTTTTGAATAAAAATTGGCCCTTGCGCCTGTCCATCAAGGGTTTGAAGCTACAAATTAGATAGCAAAAAGGACAACAGGCAGCGTCAGAGCAGCTTGTGCTCGACCAGCTTCTTGCGCAGGGTGTTGCGGTTCAGGCCCAGCCATTCGGCCGCGCGCGACTGGTTGTTGTCGGCGTGCGTCATCACCACTTCCAGCAGCGGCTTTTCGACCACGCGCACCAGCATGTCGTACATGCCATCGGGCGTTTCGCCGCCCAGGTCGCGAAAGTAGCCCTGCAGGCTCTCGCGCACGCATTCTTCTATGTGTTTCTTGCTCATGCAGCCAATCCCTCTTGTTCTTCTGGTTCTGCGTCCACGCCACCGGCGGCGGGCAGCCGGTCCATCTGTTGCCCGAGGGCGTCCAGATGGTCGGCCACGGCCTGCCACTGCGTGATGCAGTCTTCGATCGTGTTGATGTGTTGCCTGAAGGCCTCCCCGCCCGGCAGCGCGCGCAGATACCAAGCAATGTGCTTGCGGGCACTGCGCACCCCGGTCAGTTCGCCATACAGGCTGTAGTGGTCTTGGAGGTGGTCCAGCAGCAGGCGGCGCACCTCGGCCACCAGCGGCGGCGCCAGGTGCTCGCCCGTGGCCAGGAAGTGGCCGATCTCGCGGAAGATCCACGGGCGGCCCTGGGCGGCGCGGCCGATCATGATCGCGTCGGCACCGGTAGCCGCCAGCACATCGCGCGCCTTCTCGGGCGAGGTGATGTCGCCGTTGGCCACCACGGGCACCTTCACCGCGGCCTTGACGGCGGCGATGGTGTCGTACTCGGCATGCCCCTTGTAGCCCTGCTCGCGCGTGCGGCCGTGCACGGTGAGCATCTGGATGCCCACACTTTCAAACTGCCGCGCCAATGCCACGGCGTTCTTGTGCTCCTGGCACCAGCCGGTGCGCATCTTCAGCGTGACAGGCACGTTGAAGGGAGCGCAGGCCTCGACCACCGCAGCGGCGATCTCCACCGCCAGCGCCTCGTTCTGCATCAGGGCGGAGCCCGCCCATTTGTTGCAGACCTTCTTGGCCGGGCAGCCCATGTTGATGTCGATGATCTGCGCGCCGCGTTCCACGTTGTAAACCGCGGCCTCGGCCATCATCGGCGCATCCGTGCCGGCGATCTGCACGGCAATGGGCCCGGGTTCCCCTTCATGGTTGGCCCGGCGCGAGGTCTTGAGGCTGTTCCACAGGTCCTTGCGCGAGGTCACCATCTCGCTGACCGCATAACCCGCGCCCAGCGCCTTGCACAGCTGGCGAAACGGCCGGTCGGTGACGCCCGCCATCGGGGCGACGAACAACCGGTTCGCCAAAGGAATGTGGCCGATCTGCATGGGAGGGGTGCGGGGAGGGGGCGACAGCGAATGCTGAAAAAGGAGGCGGGATTGTACCTGCTCAAAATTTCAGCAAATGAAATGTTCCGGCAACGCTGGCTATCCCCGCGCAGGCCCCCATTGGCGATGCACAAAGAGCCTCAGCGGGCCGCGAGATCAGCGCCATCGGCTGGCTCGGGGATGGCGTCGTCATGGCGCTGCGCAAAATGCCACCAGGCGTCCGGCAGGTTGTCGAACTGGTGGCGCGCCATGAGGGCCTGCAGCCACTGGCGGTTGTGCACCACATCGGGCGAATACCCAGGCGCCGTGGCCGACGCCCCGGCCTGAAGACTGCCTGATGGCGTCCCCATGTCCACCACCTGGCCATCGGCCAGCGGCCCGCGCACCACCTGGCGGGCTTTCATGCCGTCCACCACCAGCACGCGCACCACCCAGCCACCAGGGGCCTGGCAGGTGGCCTGCAGCTGCAGCCCTTGGGCCCGCAGCTCATCGGCAATGCGCCCCAGCTTGGCTCGGGGGACAGGACTGTCACTGCACAACAGCCTCTTTTGGCTGGCACCGGCCGCCACAGCGGGCCCGACCGATCCGGCAGCCCCGGCAGCAGGCACCGCCACCGGGGGGAGGTGCGCACAAGCCGTCAGCATCAGGGCGAGGATGGCCCCTGCGCAAGCCGCCGCGCGGGGCCCCAAGGGGGACCGGCCGAAGCCCAGTCGGGTCACAAGGGATGCTGCAGTGGCTGGCATACGGTGCTCCTGTCGCGGGGTTGCTGAGACTGCACCTTACAAAACCCCTGCAGCCACGGCCATAACGTGATGGCGCCGTCCCCTGTAGGACAGCAGCCCGATGCCTTGCGTTCACATCGGCGGGCAGCCCCGTCCTGCGGCGCTGCCACCCTACACTCCCCCCATGGAAATCTGGATGCACCAGCTGCTGGAATGGCTGGCCCTGCCGCAGTTTGGCCTGAGCACGGTCTTTGTGGTGTCGTTCGTGTCGGCCACGCTGCTGCCCATGGGCTCGGAGCCCGCCGTGTTCGGCCTCGTCAAACTCAACCCCGCGCTGTTCTGGCCCGCCATTGTGGTGGCCACAGTGGGCAACACCCTGGGCGGCGGCGTGAGCTGGTGGATGGGCCTGGGCGCTCACCGGGCCGTGGACAGGGCACGCGGCAATGCCACCGAGCTGCGGGCGCTGAACTGGCTCAAGCGTTTTGGCCCCCGCGCCTGCCTGCTGAGCTGGCTGCCGGTGGTGGGCGACCCACTGTGCGCCGTCGCGGGTTGGCTCAAGCTGCCCTTCTGGCCCTGCCTGGCCTACATGGCAGTGGGCAAGTTCCTGCGCTACCTGGTCATGACCACTGCGCTGCTGTACTTGATGCCGGGGCAGGTCGGGACGTAGGGCAGCAGAGGCGGTCTTCCCCGGACCGGGCTACAAAAACGCGTGGCCGCTGTGCTCAGAGAGCAGGGAATCCCCCTTGGCGATCGGCTCTTCCACCACCACCTGGTTGCGGCCACCCTCCTTGGCCATGTACATCGCCGTGTCTGCGCGCGAGAAGAACTCCAGCACCGACTCGCCCAGCACGTACTGCGTCACGCCAATCGACACCGTCACGCGGCCCTTGAGCAGGCCGCTCCAGGCGTGGGTTTCCACCTGGGCGCGAATCCGCTCGCAGGTATTGAGCGCGGGCAGCAGCGAGGTGGCGGGGAAGATCAGCAAGAACTCCTCGCCGCCGTAGCGCCCGAACAGGTCGCCACCCCGCACCCCCTGCTGCGCAACGCGTGCGAAGGTGCGCAGCACCTCGTCCCCGCCCAGGTGGCCCAGCTCGTCGTTGATGCGCTTGAAGTGGTCGATGTCCAGCACGGCCAGGCACAGCGGGATGCCACTTTCGTCGGCCAGCTGCTTCTGCTCCTCCAGGGCGGCCAGAATGTAGCGGCGGTTGAAGCAGCCCAGCAGCGTGTCGCGCTGCGCGTCCTCCTGAATGTTCTTGATCTTGCGGCTGGCCCGGTACAGGCTGCGGTACAGGTGCTGCACCCGACCCATGAGCACAATGAACGCCGGTACCGACACCGCCAGCGCCAGCAGGTGCAGCAACTCCAGGCGCAGCAGCGCGGCGTTGTGCTGGTGGTTGTGGTGCAGCCCGATCACCGCGGCATAGGCCACCAGCACCACCGCCGTCAGCGCCAGCAGCGTGCGCCGGGGCACCGTGAAAATGCCATACGCCACCGCCACAAAAACGAAGGGCGCGAACAGGATCTGTGTGACAGGGGCCAGATAGAACACCACCAGCATGCCGCCAATCGAAGCGGACACAATGGCCAGCTGCAGGTGCCGCAGCCGGATCTTCTGCTGCACTTCGGAGCGGAGCACGGCCCAGAAGGCCACAAACCCCACCCCCACCATCGCCGCCAGCACCGCCAGCGCCTCGCCCTCCACCATGTCCATGGCATAAAAGCCTCCGAGGGCCAGGGCGTAGAGGCTGATCAGGCCACCGACGGCCCACCACTTCTTGCGCTCATGCCAGTCCCCCCGGGGCCCCAGGCCGTCCAGGGCACGGCGACCGGGCCGCACGGCCGTGGAGGCCGCCGACGACGAATCGTCGAACTCCAGCACGGCGTCCGTCAGGGGGAAAGCGTCCGTCGCCGAGAACAGGTTTTTGCGTGCAAAGAACATGCGGGGGCAGGCACAGGCCTGGGTTTGTTCGGAAAACAGGGGGCCGAATGGCGAAGGGCCCAGGCGCGGATGCTCGGCACCGTGCAGACAATCCCTCGGAACCGCGCGCGATCTTACGTGGAACTGACACAAACAATCTGCGCGTTTTCCAGTAGCGCACCCCCTCCCCGCTCAGGCAGCGACCACCCGCTGGCGCATCCACCAGCCTTCCAGGCTGTAGACCACCAGTGCCCCCCAGATCAGCACAAAACCCACCAGCCGCGCCGGCTCGAAGGCTTCGTGAAAAATCCAGACCCCCAAGGCGAACTGCAGGCTGGGCGAGATGTACTGCAGGATGCCCAGCGTGGACATCGGGATCAGGCGCGCGCCCGCCGCGAACAGCAACAAGGGCACGGCCGTCATGGGGCCCGCCAGCACCAGCCAGCCGATGGTGGCGGCGTCGCCTTGTACGAGGGCCCCCTGTCCTTGCCATGCCCACCACCCCAGCACGGCAGCAGCCACCGGCGCAAGCATCAGGGTTTCCAGCGCCAGCCCTTCAAGAGCGCCCAGCACCGCCACCTTGCGCAGCAGGCCATAGAACCCGAAGCTCAGCGCCAGCACCAGCGCGATCCAGGGCAGGCGCCCGGCTTGCAGCGTGAGCCAGAGCACACCTGCAGCCGCCACGGCCACGGCCAGCCACTGGCCCGGGCGGGGGCGCTCATGCAAAAACACAAAACCCAGTGCCACATTCACCAGCGGCAGGATGAAGTAGCCCAGGCTGGCATCCACCACATGCTGGTTCTGCACGGCCCACACATAGGTCAACCAGTTGCCAGACAACAGCACGGCCGACAACGCAAAGGCACCGAGCACACGGGGCTGGCGCACCACGCTTGCCATCCAGGCCCAGTGCCTGCGCACGGCCAAGAGCCCCATCACCACCACCAGCGACCACAGCGTGCGGTGCATCACCACTTCCAGCGAGGGCACGTCCGCCACCTGCCGGAAGTACAAGGGGAACAGGCCCCAGGCGATATAGGCGAGCGCGGCGTAGAAAATTCCGGTGTTCATGGGCAAACCCGCTGGACAGTGAAGAAGTCGAAAAGAGGGGCGAAAAAAATCCCTGCCAGCCAAGCAGCCGGACAGGGACGGGGCCACGGACCTGTTCGCAGGTCCGCAGGCAGGTCAGCGGTGGGTCAGACGTTGAACAGGAATTGTCGCTGTAAGGGCATGATTTGATTGATAAACGTCTCTGATCTACTCGCTTGGTGCCCCCTGCCATGCCCCCAAATCCATCG
>CAYXSL010000167.1:0-10072 GCA_964466605.1 uncultured Verminephrobacter sp. | reverse complement strand
AGCGCGGCACCACCATCCTGCTGGTGGAGCAGAACGCCAACATGGCGCTCAACGCGTCGGACTACGGCTACGTGTTGGAGAACGGCCGCATCGTGATGGAAGACAGCTGCGAACGCCTGCGCGAAAAGGACGACATCAAGGAGTTCTACCTCGGCATGAAGGACGAAGGCGTGCGAGGCGAGCGGCGGTGGAAGAAGAAAAAGACCTGGAGATAAGCCCACATGTCCAACCTCTGGGACCTCGATCACATCCAGCCCGCTGGCACCGACGTGCTGGCAGGCGACACCATCGCCGCCATGTTCTGGAACGCCGTGGCCGAGCGCGGCCCGCGCGTGTGGATGCGCCAGAAGGAGCTGGGCATCTGGAAGAGCTGGACCTGGGACCAGACGGCCGAGGCCGTGCGGGAGATTGCCGGCGGCCTGATGTCGCTGGGGTTTGCGCCGGGTGAGTGTGCATCCATCCTGTCCAACACCAACATCGAATGGGTGCTGGCCGACGTGGCCGTGCTGAGCTGCGGCGGCGTGGCCAATGGCATCTACCCCACCGATGCGGCGGCGCAGGTGCACTACCTGTGTGAAGACTCGCGCACCACCGTGCTGTTTGTGGAAGACGACGAGCAGCTCGACAAGGCGCTGGAAGTGCGCAACAACCTGCCCCTGCTGCGCAAGGTGGTGGTGTTCGACATGGAAGGCCTGCGCAGCCTGAACGACCCCGATGTGCTGAGCCTTGCGGCCCTGCGCGATCTGGGCCGCGCCTGGAATACACAACACCCCGACGCACTGATGCAGCGCGTCAAGGCCTGCCGCCCCGAAGACCTGGCCATTCTGGTCTACACCTCGGGCACCACCGGCAAGCCCAAGGGCGCCATGCACACACACGGCGCGCTCACCTACACCGTGCGCGGCTACAACACGCTCATCTCGCGCAGCGAGGCGGACGAGACCATGTGTTTTCTGCCGCTGTGCCACATCGCCGAGCGCATGGGCGGCGAATACTTCTCGCTCTACACCGGCGCGCGCCTGAACTTTGTGGAGAACCCCGACACCGTGCCCGAGAACGTGCGCGAGATTGCACCTACTGTGTTCACCGCCGTGCCGCGAGTATGGGAGAAGTTCTATTCGGGTGTGATGATTGCCCTGAAGGAATCCACGCGGCTGCAGCAGGCGGCCTATGCCTGGTCGATTGGTGTGGGCACGCGCATTGCAGACCGCGTGCTGGCGGGCCAGCCGGTGGGTGGCCTGCTGAAGGCGCAGTTCATGCTCGCGCGCTTTCTGGCGCTGAACAATGTGCGCAAGCTCATCGGCATCCACCGCGCCCGCTTCCTCGTCACGGGGGCAGCCCCCATCTCGCCCGAGCTGGTGAAGTGGTACCTGGCCCTGGGCGTGCCCATGCTGGAGGTGTGGGGCATGACCGAGACCTGCGGCGCGGCCACGGGCGTGCCCGCTACCCGCATCAAGCCTGGCTCCATCGGCCCGGCAGCCAGCTACAACGAGGTGCGCATCGACCCCGCCACCGGCGAGATCCTGGTGCGCGGCCCCAATGTGTTCAAGGGCTACCTCAACCAGCCCGAGAAGACGGCCGAAACCATCGACCCCGACGGCTGGCTGCACACGGGCGATGTGGGCGCCATCGACGCCGATGGCTACCTGCGCATCACCGACCGCATGAAGGACATCATCATCACGGCAGGCGGCAAGAACATCACGCCCAGCGAGCTGGAGAACGAACTCAAGTTCAGCCCCTACGTGACGGACGCCGTGGTGATTGGCGACAAGCTGCCCTACCTCACGGTGATCATCATGATCGACCAGGAGAACGTGGAGAAGTACGCGCAGGACAACGACGTGCCCTTCAGCAACTACGCCAGCCTCACGCGTGCCCGCGAGGTGCAGGATTTGATTCAGGCGGAGATCGACCGCGTGAATGCCAAGTTCGCCCGCGTGGAGCAGATCAAGAAATTCTTCCTGCTCGACACCCAGCTCACGGCCGAGGACGAAGAGCTGACGCCCACCATGAAGCTCAAGCGCAAGCTGGTGCAGCAGAAGTACGCAGGCCAGATCGAGGCGATGTACCGGTAGGGACAGGCCTTCGACCAGCTCAGGCTGAACGGGCGGGGAATGGGCTGCGCTTGCACTCTCTCCAGCAACTGCGCGGGCTGAGCCTGTCGAAGCCAGTGCGCCTCGCCACCCCATGCCCGCCCAGGATAGGGAAAGTGCTGGTGCCCCACCCCGGGCATCGTTCTATAACGAGCGATCGTTTTTGTTTCGATCCAACCGAAGGAGACGTGCCATGAAGTTTCATCACATCGCCGCGCTGGCCCTCGTGGCCATGGCCGGTGCCTCCGCGCAGGCGCAGCCCAGCCAGGGCGTGAGCAAGGACACCATCACGCTGGGGTCCATCCAGGACCTGTCGGGCCCGCTGGCCGGGTTTGGCAAGCAGGTGCGCCTGGGCATGATGCTGCGCGTGGACGAGGCCAACGAGCAGGGCGGCATCAACGGCCGCAAGCTCGACCTGAAGGTGGAAGACTCAGGCTACGACCCCAAGAAAGCCGTGCTGGCCGCGCAGAAGCTCGTGAACCAGGACAAGATCTTCATGATGATCGCGCACATCGGCACGGCCCAGAACCTGGCCGCCATGCCCGTGCAGTTCAGCAAGAACGTGATCAACTTCTTCCCCGTGACAGCCGCGCGGGAAATGTACGAGCCCTTCCACAAGCTCAAGTATTCGTTTGCCGCCACCTACTACGACCAGATCCGCCTGGCCGCGCCCAAGCTCATCAAGGAAAAAGGCGCCAAGAAGATCTGCACCATCTACCAGGACGATGAGTTCGGCCTGGAAGTGATGCGCGGCGGCGAGGCAGCGCTCAAGTCCATCGGCATGGAGTTTGCCGAGAAGACCTCGTACAAGCGCGGCGCCACCGATTTTTCGTCGCAGGTCGCCAAGATGAAGTCCTCGGACTGCGACTTCGTGATCCTGGGCACCATCATCCGCGAGACCATCGGCACGATTGGCGAGGCGCGCAAGACGGGCTTCAACCCGACCTTCCTGGGCTCCAGCGCGGCCTACACCGACCTCATCCACAAGCTGGGCGGCAAGCCCATGGACGGCCTGTACGCCACCATGACGGTGCAGCACCCCTACCTGGACGAGGCCAGCCAGCCCATCCGCTTCTGGGCCAACAAGTACAAGACCAAGTTCAATGAGGACCCCACCGTCTTCTCGGTCTATGGCTACAACGCGGTCGATGCGTTCATCAAGGCGGCGCAGAAGGCGGGCCCGGGCCTGTCCACCGACAGCTTCATCAAGGCGATGGACACCATGGTGATTCCACCCGACATGTTCGGCAGCGCCGAAGCCACCTTTGGCCCGCAAAAGCGCCTGGGCAGCGACCTCTCGCGCCTGTCACAGATCACCGACAGCAAGTGGAAGGTGGTGTCGGACTACGTGAAGCCATGAGGACCTGAGCGCCCTCCCCCCAGCCGCCTTCGGGCGGCTTTTTGCATTTCAGGGGGTGCGTTCGGGCGGCGTCGATGGCAGAATGATTTTAACCAAGCAGTAACTTTGCATAAATAGGATCGACCAGTACCATGATCGAACGCACCCTTTTTCAGCCCGACCACCAGGCCTTTGCCGACAGCTTCCGCCGCTTTGTCGAGAAGGAAGTAACGCCCCACCACGCCGACTGGGAAGACCAGGGCTATGTGGCGCGCGAGGTGTGGAGCCAGGCAGGCGCCAACGGCTTTCTGTGCATGAGCCTGCCCGAGGAATACGGCGGCGCCGGGGCCGACAAGCTGTATTCGGTGGCGCAGATGGAAGAGCTGGCGCGTGCAGGCACCACCGGCATCGGCTTTGGTCTGCACAGCGAGATCGTGGCGCCGTACATCCTGCACTACGGCACCGAGGCACAAAAGCGCAAGTACCTGCCGCAGATGGCCAGCGGCGCAGTCGTTGGCGCCATCGCCATGAGCGAGCCCGCCGCGGGCAGCGACCTGCAGGGCATCAAGACAACAGCCATCAAGAGCGCGGACGGCAGCCACTACGTGCTCAACGGCAGCAAGACCTTCATCACCAACGGCTGGCATGCCGACCTGGTGATCGTGGTCGCCAAGACCGACCCGGCCGCAGGCGCCAAGGGCACCAGCCTGTTGTTGGTCGAACGCGGCATGCCCGGCTTTGAAAAGGGCCAGCGCCTCAAGAAGCTGGGCATGAAGGCGCAAGACACCTCCGAGCTGTTCTTCAACGACGTGAAGGTGCCTGCCGAGAATCTGCTGGGCGGGCCCGCCATGGAAGGGCGCGGCTTTATCTGCCTGATGGAGCAGCTGCCGTGGGAGCGCCTGCAGATCGCCATCACCGCCGTGGCTGCGGCCCAGGCCGCGATTGACTGGACGCTGGACTACGTCAAAGAGCGCAAGGTCTTCGGCCAGCCTGTGGCATCGTTCCAGAACACCCGCTACACGCTGGCCGAACTGCAAACCGAGGTGCAGGTGGCCCGCGTGTTTGTGGACAAATGCTGCGAGCTGATCGTGAAAGACCAGCTCGACACCCAGACCGCCAGCATGGCCAAGTACTGGACGACCGACCTGCAGTGCAAGGTGATGGACGAATGTGTGCAGTTGTTTGGCGGCTACGGCTACATGTGGGAATACCCCATCACCCGCGCCTACGCCGACGCGCGCGTGCAGCGCATCTATGGCGGCACCAACGAGATCATGAAAGAAGTCATCTCACGCGGCATGGGCTTGAAATGAGACACCCCCCTGTGGCGCTGCGCGCCTTCCCCCCGCTCTCGCATTGCTGCGCAATGCGGGCAGGGGGACGCAGCCGTCACTTCGGGGCGGCCCTTGCTTGGCTGCCCGCGCCTGGGCCAGTGGAGAAACCACCCACCGCTACTGTATTCATAGCTATTAGCGCTTGATGGACGCGCGCAAACGGCCAATTTCATTCAAACCTGGAGACCACACCATGACTGAAGCCTATGTATTCGACGCGCTGCGCACCCCGCGCGGCAAGGGCAAGAAGGACGGCACCCTGCACGAGGTCAAGCCCATCGACCTGCTGGTGGGCCTGCTGACCGAGCTGCAAGCGCGCCACCGCTTTGACACCGCAGCGGTGGACGACGTGGTCATGGGCATCGTCTCGCCCGTGGGCGAGCAGGGCTCGGTGCTGCCCAAGGTCGCAGCGCTCAAGGCCGGGTGGGACTTCCGCTGCGCGGGCGTGCAGGTCAACCGCTTCTGCGCATCGGGCCTGGAGGCGGTGAACCTGGCCGCGCAGAAGGTCAGAAGCGGCTGGGAAGACCTGGTGGTGGCCGGCGGCGTGGAGAGCATGAGCCGCGTGCCCATCGGCTCCGACGGCGGCGCCTGGGCACAGGACCCCGCCACCAATTCAGAGACGCTGTTCGTGCCCCAAGGGATCGGCGCCGACCTGATCGCCACGCTGGACGGCTACACCCGCGCCGATGTGGACGCCTTCGCGCTCGAATCCCAACGCCGCGCCACCGCTGCGCGCGCAGCGGGCTACTTCAAGAACTCTGTCGTGCCCGTGCGCGACTTCATCGGCCAGACCATCCTGGCCGAAGACGAATTCATCAAACCCAAGACAACCCTCGAAGGCCTGGGCGCGCTCAAGCCCTCGTTCGAGCAACTGGGCGGCATGGGCTTTGACGCCGTGGCGCTGCAGCGCTACCCGCAGGTGGAGCGCATCCACCACGTGCACCACGCGGGCAACTCGTCGGGCATTGTGGATGGCGCCGCCGCCGTACTCATCGGCAACGAGGCTGCCGCCAAGGCCCACGGCCTCACGCCCCGGGCACGCATCGTGGCCACGGCACTGAGCGGTGCAGACCCCACCATCATGCTCACCGGCCCCGTGCCCGCCGCAAAAAAGGCGCTGGCCCGTGCGGGCATGACCATAGCCCAGATCGACCTGTTTGAAGTGAACGAGGCCTTTGCCGCCGTGCCCATGCGCTTCATGCGCGAGCTGGGCGTGCCACACGACAAGGTCAACGTGAACGGCGGCGCCATCGCCATGGGCCACCCGCTGGGCGCCACGGGCGCCATGATCCTCGGTACCCTGATCGACGAGCTGCACCGCCGGGGCCAACGCTACGGCCTGGCCACGCTGTGCGTGGGCGGCGGCATGGGCATTGCCACCATCGTTGAACGCATTTAACGGGCAGGAGACAAGAACATCATGCAAACCATCCGCTACGAACTCATCCCCGCCCAGGGCACCGAAGGCCAAGTCGCCGTCATCACGTTTGACGAAACCAATTCCCCCGTCAACACCATGTGCCGCCAGTGGCAGCAAGAGCTGGGCGAGGTCACGGCCCAGGTGCTGGGCGACCGCGAGCGCCTGGGCGCTGCGCTCAAAGGCATCGTGCTCGCGTCGGCCAAGACCAGCTTCTTTGCCGGCGCCGACCTCAAGGCCACCATGCGCCTCACGCCCACCGATGCGCCCAGCGCGTTTGGCGAAATCGAGCGCATGAAGAAGCACTTTCGCACGCTCGAAACCTTGGGGCTGCCGGTAGTGGCCTGCCTCAACGGCGCCGCACTGGGCGGCGGCTGGGAAGTGGCCCTGATCGCCCACTACCGCATCGCCGTGGCCGATCCCAAGATCCAGTTCGGCCTGCCCGAGGTCACGCTGGGCCTAATGCCCGGCGCCACCGGCGTGACCAAGATGACGCGCCTGCTGGGCCTGATGGGCGCGCAGCCCTACATCCTGGAAGGCAAGCTCTTCAACCCCGCCGAAGCGCTGGAGCTGCAGCTGGTGCACGAGCTGGTGGCCACGCACGATCAGCTGCTGCCCGCCGCCCTGGCCCACATCGCCACCCACCCGCACGCGGTGCAGCCGTGGGACGACAAGAACTACAAAATGCCCGGCGGCACACCCGCCAACCCCAAGATCGCGGGGGCATTGACGGTGGCGCCCGCCATGCTCAAGAAGACCACGCGCGGCCGCTACCCCGCACCCGAGGCAGCTCTCGCCGCCATGGTCGAAGGCGCCATGGTGGACTACGACACCGCCCTGCGCATCGAAAGCCGCTACCTCGCCCGCCTGATGACCGGCCCCGTGGCGCGCAACATGATCAACACGTTTTTCTTCGACATGAACGCGATCAAGAGCGGCAAGTCGCGCCCCGGCGCCACACCACGCTACAAGCCGCAAAAGGTCGGCATCCTGGGTGCCGGCATGATGGGCGCGGGCATCGCCTGGGCCCAGGCCAGCCGGGGCATCGCCACCGTGCTCAAGGACGTGAGCGCGGAGAAAGCCGAGGCCGGCAAGGCCTACAGCGCCAAACTCACCCAGGCCCGCGTGGACAAGGGCCGCATGACAGCCGAGGCGCAGCAAGCGCTGCTGGCGCGCATCACGCCCACCGCCAGCGCGGCCGACCTGGCGGGCTGCGACCTCATCATCGAAGCCGTGTTTGAAAGCCGCGAACTGAAAGCCAAGGTGACGCAAGAGGCCGAGCCGCAATTGGCACCTGGCGGCTTCTTTGCCAGCAACACCTCCACCCTGCCCATCAGCGGCCTGGCCACGGCCAGCAGCCGGCCCGAGAAGTTTGTCGGCATCCACTTCTTCAGCCCCGTGGACAAGATGAAGCTGGTGGAAATCATCCGCGGCAAACAGACCGACGACGAAACCGTGGCCCGTGCGTTCGACTACGTGCAGGCCCTGGGCAAGGTGCCCATCGTGGTCAACGACTCCCGCGGCTTCTACACCAGCCGCACCTTTGGCACCTTTGTGATGGAAGGCACCGCCATGCTGTGCGAAGGCATCCCCGCCGCCGCGATTGAAAACGCCGCCATGCAGGCCGGCCTGCCCGTGGGCCCGCTGGCCGTGCTGGACGAAACCGCGCTGACCCTGAGCGTGCACGTGCTGGAGCAGACCCGTGCCGACTACGCGGCCGAAGGGAAGACCTACACCGCCACACCCGGCGAGCTGCTGGTGGAGCGCATGGTCAAGGAACTGAAGCGCCCCGGCCGCGCGGGTGGCGGCGGCTTTTACGACTACCCCGTAGGCGCCAAGAAGCACCTGTGGCCTGAGCTGCGCGGCCTGTTCGAAAAGCCCGATGTTGCGTGGAGCCTGCAGGAGATCCAGGACCGTTTGCTCTACCGGCAAGCCATTGAGACTGCGCGCTGCCTGGCCGAGGGCGTGCTGACCAGCGTGCATGACGCGAACATCGGGTCGATTTTTGGGATTGGGTTTCCGGCTTGGACGGGGGGGGCGATGCAGTTTATCTATGGAACTGGCGTGGAAGCGTTCTTTAAGCGTGCGGGTGAACTGGCGGCGAAGTATGGGACGGGGTTTGCATTGGATGCCAATGCCCAGAAGGCGATCACGAAATTTCGCCCTGCATATTGATTCAGTCCATGTAGGCTTTGAACGAGCAGGCTTGCACTGGAAAGGATTGGGTGAATGCGGTTTCCTGCACCATGCGCAGGGCCTCGACCATCCCCTCCACGCGCCGATGCACAGGCCAGACTGCGCCCATCTCATGGCTCTTGGCAAATATCCATCCTTGTATATTGATCGTCAAACGATCAAAATGCAGGGATGATTGAACGCCAACTCAGCCCCTTACTAGACGAACGCCTCGCGTTTTACCCTGGTGTCGTCCTGCTGGGTCCGCGCCAAGTGGGCAAGACCACGCTGTCCAGAGCCATTGCAGCGCAACACCCCGACGCGCTGCTTCTGGACCTGGAACGGCCTGCCGACCGGGCGCAATTAGCCGAGCCAGAACTCTTCCTGGCACAACACCGCGACCGACTGGTAGTGATGGACGAAGTGCAGATGCTGCCCGACCTGTTCACCCACCTGCGACCCGAGATTGATGCGCACCGCACACCCGGGCGCTTTCTGCTGTTGGGGTCAGCCAGTGGAGCGCTACTGCGGCAGCGATCCGAATCGCTGGCAGGGCGTGTTGGCTATTTGGAACTAACGCCGCTGCTGGCTAGCGAGGTGGCTACCACCAACGACCTGGGGAAGCTGCAGCAGCTATGGCACCGGGGCGGCTTTCCGCTGGCGCATTTGGCGCCCAGCGACCGACTGGCGTATGCATGGCGGCAGGATTTCATTCAGACCTTTTTGCAGCGAGACCTTCCCCAGATGGGCGTGAGTGTGGCGGCAGATGCGCTACACCGGTTTTGGCGCATGCTGGCGCATTTGCAGGGGCAGCTGTTCAATGCGTCGCAACTGGGCCAATCGTTGGGCGGTGCGTCGCACACCACGGCGTCGCGCTACCTGGACATGCTGGTGGACACAATGCTGGTGCGCCGGCTGGAGCCGCATTTGCCCAATGTAGGCAAGCGGCTGGTGAAATCGCCCAAGGTCTACATCCGCGACAGTGGCCTGCTGCATGCGTTGCTCAACATCGCCAGCTTGTCGGACCTGCAAGGCCACCCCATCGTCGGTGCGTCGTGGGAAGGGTTCGTAGTGGAGCAGGTAGCGGCGCATTTGCCAGAAGGCGCGCAACTGGGTTTTTACCGCACGGCAACAGGGGCAGAGATGGACATCGTCGTGCAGTCCGGGCAGCGCTGTCTGGGGATGGAGGTGAAGTTCTCTTCCGCCCCCACAGTAACCAAAGGCTTTTGGCATGCGCGCGATGATTTGCAGCCCACGCGCACGGTGGTGGTGGCACCGGTGGAGCGGCGCTATCCGCTGAAGGATGGGGTGGAGGTGGTGCCTGTGAGTGCCATTGCAGAACTGTTGACTGAGCTGAGTTGAGCTTCTTTTTACCGGCGCAGGCTGCAAATGCACTCCAGCACTCATGTCCGTTTGCTATACAAAACATAGCTGCCTGCGCTTATCCATCACGCGCTAGATGCCAAAAATACTTGATTTTCGGCCTAACCTACAGGCTTTGCATACGCCCCGACGTTTGAATGCATTTACTAGGCAACGCCAATCTTCCCTTGCAAATTGATCGGTGACCGATCAATTTGCAATGATGGCTGGCAACCTCGTTGGACAAATGACCAGGGCATTCATGCACCGGCAGTCGTGGCGTCAACTTCTTTCAACCCCAACATCCCCCGCGCCTCCAACGGCGAAGCCACCTCCCGCCCCGCATTGC
>CAYXSL010000166.1:0-10215 GCA_964466605.1 uncultured Verminephrobacter sp. | reverse complement strand
TCGCTCGACAAGATGCGCGCCGCCTACGACTTTGGCGCCGATGCGGTGTACGCGGGCCAGCCGCGCTACTCGCTGCGCGCGCGCAACAACGAGTTCAAGCTGGAGCAGATCCGCCAAGGCATCACCGAGGCGCACGCGCGCGGCAAGAAGTTCTTTGTGACCAGCAACCTGATTGCGCACAACGACAAGATCCGCACCTACCTGCGCGACATCGAGCCCGTGATCGACCTGAAACCCGACGCGCTCATCATGGCTGACGCGGGACTGATCATGATGGTCAAGGAAAAGTGGCCCGAGCAGGTGATTCACCTCTCGGTGCAGGCCAACACCACCAACTGGGCGGCCGTGAAGTTCTGGCAGAAGATGGGTGTGGAGCGCATCATACTGTCGCGCGAACTGAGCCTGGACGAGATCGAGAAGATCCGCCAGGAATGCCCCGACATGGAGCTGGAAGTGTTTGTGCACGGCGCGCTGTGCATTGCGTACTCGGGCCGGTGTTTGCTCAGCGGCTACTTCAACCACCGCGACCCCAACCAGGGCACCTGCACCAACGCTTGCCGCTGGAACTACGCCACGCACGACGCCGACATCGACCCCACCACGGGCGAAGCCATCGCGCAGAAGATGGAGGGCGACTTCAACTTCGAGGCCGCGCAGCAGAAGGCCGAGCAGGCCTTTGCATCCACCACCGGCAGCGGCGAGCGCCACCCCAAGGCCGACAAGGTCTACCTGATCGAAGAAGCAGGCCGCCCCGGCCAGCTCATGCCCATCATGGAAGACGAGCACGGCACCTACATCATGAACAGCAAGGACCTGCGCGCGGTGGAGCATGTGGCGCGCCTGGCGCAGATCGGCGTGGATTCGCTCAAGATCGAAGGCCGCACCAAGAGCCTGTATTACGTGGCCCGCACCGCCCAGGTGTACCGCCGCGCGATTGACGACGCCGTGGCGGGACGCCCCTTCAACCCCGAGCTGCTGATCGAGCTCGAAGGCCTGTCCAACCGCGGCTACACCGGCGGCCTGCTGGAGCGCCGCCCGAGCAACGACTACCAGAACTACCTCAGCGGCCACTCGGCCACGCAGCGCAGCCAGTTTGTGGGCGAGGTGCTGAGCGCCGAGGGTCAGGCCGACGTGGGGCTGTCTGGCGATTGGATACAGGTCGAAACCAAGAACCACTTTGCCGTGGGCGACCTGATCGAGGTGGTGCACCCCAGTGGCAACACCACCGTGCGCCTGCAAGAAATGCGCAACGTGGAAGGCCAGCCCGTGCAAGTGGCGCAAGGCAGCCCGGTGCGTGTGTGGATTCCGCTGCCCGCGCGCTACAGCGGCGCGCTGCTGGCGCGGGTGGTCGAATCGCAGCCGCCTGCTGCAGCGGCAGAGCCTGCATTGGCGGCGTAACTCTTTCGCAGGGGCTGGAGCATGAAGACCTTGGTGCACGCTACGCAGCCCTTGCAGTGGGCCACCGCTGTTTTGTTAGGCACAGCCCTTGTGGTGCCCGCCAACGCACAGACGCCGACCGTGTCGCCCGCCAAACAACGCTACGTGCAGGGCTCCTGGGTCAATCTGCGCGAGTCGGCCCAGTCGCAGGCGCGCGTGGTGGCCCAGGTGCCTGCCAACACCGTGCTGCAACAGCTCACCGAGCGCGATGGCTGGTGCGCCGTGCTCTACGCAGGCGATGCGCGCCTGGGGCCGCCGTTGGCCGAGCCCCTGCAAGCCCATGTGGCCTGCAACCTGCTGGCCGACCAGCCCCTCACCCTGGCGCAGGCGGGCAAGGACGCCGCCCGCGCCTTCTGGGTGGCGCCGTCGGCCAACCGCCTGCGCGCCTACGGCAACGCCCTGCCGCGCCCGCCCGCGCTGCAGTTGCCCGCGCTGGTCCAAAGCCACACGCCCCGGATGCCCGTGCAGTACCCCCTGCGCCCCGAATGGGAGGCGGCCAAGAAGCTCCTGCGCGGCGGCGTGCTCTTGCGGCCCGAGCAGGAGATCGACCGGGGCCGCCCGGTGAATCCGCTGGACGAGGTGAAGCTGGCCCGCGCCGTGGACCACATCCCCGCCGTGGCGCCCCTGGCCGCCCCGCCTGTGCTGCCTGCCATTGCCCCGTCGTACTTGCGCAGCCACACGGGCGTGGCCCTGCTGCACGAGACCGAGGCCGATGGCATCGCGGCCGTGGCAGGCAGCCGCATTGCCGTGGAGCCCACCGCTGTGCCCTATGGCAGCTTCAACCGCCACATGGGGCCTGAGATCGAGTTCGTGACCGGCTTCTGGGACGTGGGTGGTGCCGATCTGGCCTTTGCCCCGGCGCTCACGCTGTACGCCATCACGCACCAGGGCCTGGTGGGCGCCCGCACCTTGGGCCGACGGTATTGGGACATCAGCAATGCCGACCACTATTGCGGCGGCCACTACCCGGGCAAGGGCTTTGACGACCCGCGCAACGACGAGACCACCGCCGTGCGCGGCTATGCCAAGGTGTCAGAGTCGGCCGACGTGCTGGTGCGCCTGGTGGTGCCCGGCAAGCTGCCGCCCGATGCGGTGAAGGTGCGCTCCAGGCGCTACGCCACCAGCTGGATGATGCCCGCCGACCCGCCCCACCGGCCCCAGCCCGAGCGCAAGAAAACGGCGGTGACGGTGCACGAGATCGACCTGGACCGTGATGGCGTGGTGGACATCCTGCGCATCGACACCCCTTCGCCCGGTGGCATGAGCTTTGAGCCCATCTTCGAATGGCGCTGGTACCTCAACATCAACGGCCAATGGTTCCGGGCCGGGCATTGGGTGGACCAGGAGTGCACCTGAGCGGCCCGTGAGGCCCCCGCCCCCGGCGGTTTTGGGTAGCATGGTTTCCGACACTGCCCATGGGTCTGCCGCCAGCGCCTGGCGCGCAGCCCCGACCCCCACGAAAGGCCCGCCCATGTCCGTTGAATCCCAGTCCGCCTGCGTGCGGGAGTTGCGCCAGGTCCTGTTGTGGCCGCTGCGCCTGATGCCGGTGCGGGGCTCCGAGGGGCGGCACGCCAAGCCCTGGGAGGTGCTGGCGGGCATGGGCGAGGCCTCGCCCTGGCGCGAGGTGGTGGATGAATTCACGGGCGACAGCCAGCGGTTTCACGAGCGGCATTACAACGAGTTCGTGACCTTTTTGCCCTATGTGCAGCGCTTCCTGTATGGCGAGGGGCGCAGCCAGAAAGGCGGCAGCGCCACGGGCTCGCCGATGCGGGTGTTCCGGCGCAGCGATGTGAGCGCCGTGCGGGCGGTGCTGCACCCCGGCGCGGCGCCGATCACGCTCGACATCGTCCATGTGGACCTGTACTTCTTTCTCGACCTGGACCTGGTGCTGCTCAATGTCGAGGTCAGCGCCCGCGACCTGGCGCTGCCCCAGGCGCAGGAGCTGCTGTACCGCTTCGGCCGGGGCTACCCCGCCGGGTGGGACGCCGATGGCCATGCCCAGCACTGCCTGTTCAGTGCCGAGTGGCTGGACGCTGCCGGGCAGGTGCTGGCCCAGTCCGACGCCAACCAGCGCGACCTGTTCATGGCCCATGTCAGCAGCCACCGCGCCCCGCGCATCGCGGCCCACTGGGCCTGGCTGCTGGAGCCGCTGGTGAGCGACCATTCCGAGCGCAGCGGCCCGCTGCGCTACCGGCAGATCGAGTACTACCGCATGCCGCAGCTGGCGTTTCTGGCGCTGGACGACCCGCGCGCCCTGAGCCGCAGCGACTTTGTGCGCCTGGGGCTGGTGACCGGCGCGGCCCGGCCGGGCGACGACCCCTGCCTGCCCTATGCCGAAGAGCACCTGGCCGACTTTGAACAACGGTTCTGCTACGACCGCTTTTGGAGCAGCAGCGGCGCCGCCCCCTACACGCGCTATCTGTGCAGCGGCCATTCGCTGCTGGTGCTGGGCGATGCGGGCAGCCCGTTTTTTGTCTGCCGCGACCGGGGGGTGCTCGCGCAGTTCCGGCACCAGCATTTTTTGCTGTTCCTGATTGCGCATTTTCAGAAGGCGGCGCTGCTGATGTTCTCGGACCGGCTGGCCGAGGCCCTGAAAAACCTGGACATTGCCGACGCGGCCAGCGTGCGCCGCTTCAAGCGCACCATCCGCGACAGCTTTGCCGGTTTTCTGCGCTTCACGCACCGGTACTGGTTCCACGAGGTGTCCGAGCAGGCCCAGGTGCGCGCGCTGTTCCGCATGTGTTCCAGCCACCTCGGGCTCGACCCGCTCTACACCGAGGTCAAGGAGCGCATCGGCGAAATGAACCAGTACCTGGACGCCGACAGCCTGCGCCGCCAGGCCAACACCGTGGTGCGGCTCACCGTCGTGACCATCTTTGGCCTGATCGGCACCGTGACCACGGGCTTCCTGGGCATGAACCTGCTGGCCGAGGCCGATGCGCCGGTCGGGCAGAAGCTGGGGATCTTTGCGCTGGTGTTCGTGTTCACCACCGCGCTCACGGTCTACACCATGGTCAAGTCCAAGCGCCTGTCGGATTTTCTGGACGTGCTCTCGGACGAACGCGCCAGCGCCTGGCAAAAAGTCAGGGCACTGGGGCTGGTGTGGCGGCGCACGGGGGAGTGATACGGCTTCGCCTTCAAGCGCATCACGTCGTTGGTTCGCCCGGCCGTGCTGCAGCACGGTCTGCGGCTTCCCGCCTGGTTGTGCGGTCGAATGCAAACCCGTAGGACGCGCCCGCGCTTCACCGCGCCCCCGGCTGCCGCAGCAGCGCCGCCAGCACCAGCGCCTCGGCCACCACCTCCAGCGCCTCTTCCAGCGTTGCCAGCCACTGCGGCAGCGCTGGCAGCCAGGGCCCGTGGGGCTGCAGCGCGGGCCACTGGTCCACGGCAATCGCCGCCAGCCCCACGGCAAAACCGGCCCACAGCAGGCAGCGGGTGCTGCGGTGGCCCAGGGCGCCGTGCAGCCACGCCAGCATGGCCCCACCCACCAGGGCCACCGCCAGCATCGGCGCCTCGCGCACGGGGGCCCAGCGGCAGGCATCCGTCCATTCGTGGCAGCGGAACTTCCACAGCTCATGCAGCATGAACTGCTCGTCCACCGCCAACACGGCAAACGCAAGCGCCAGGCACACGCCCAGCCGCCCAGGCAGGCAGCGCTCGGCCGTGAGGCGCAGCGCGGTGGTGCACAGCGCCAGCAGCAGGGCGCTGGAGAGCCAAGCGGCGGGCGAATGGTCGGAGCGGAAGGCGCGCTCCCAGCCCGGCGCAAACACCCAGGCGGCCAGCAGCAGATAGCCCAGCACCGCACCCAGCAGGGCGCTGGCCACCCAGCGGTGGGGCGGGGGCGGGGCGCTGCGGGCGGGTGCGGAAACAGGTTCAGAGGGCATGGCGGGCTGGGGGGGCATGAGAGGTGCCCGGATTTTGATTTAAAAACGGCCTCTGCGCGCGATGCTATTGCCTTGCAAGCTATATAAATGATAGCAGTTGCAGTGCATCTGTGGTGTACGAGCAGTGCAGCCTGCGGGACTGGTCACGCACAGGGAATGGCGACAGAATCCGGCATTCCCCCGCTTGCCCTGTATGGCCCTCCCCATCGACCCTTCGCGCAGCGCGTTGCCCCCCGTGGCCCAGTTTTTGGCTGAGGCCGCGCTGCAGCGGCAGACGGCGCTGCTGGGGCTGGACAAGAAGCCCGGCGTGGCCCCCGCGCCGCTGCCCCCGGCCGATGCCAGTGCGCCGCCGCCCACGGCCACCTCGCCCAGCCCGGCGGCCGGGCCTTTGCCCGCACCGGCCGACAAGGCCAGCATCTCGCCCCAGGCGCGCGAGCAACTGGGGGCCGGGTTTGAGCCCCGGCGTGAAGTGGCGGGCCCCGGTGCGGGTGCCGTGGGGGCTGCGCCTGGCGCGCGGCCGGGGGTGGCTGCGCGCGGGCCCCTGCCACCCCCGCCACTGCCCGTGGGGGCGCCCGCCACCGCAGCGGGCGCAGCCCCCGTGCGGGAGGCAGACTGGCCCGCCACCGGCCTGGGCGCGCCCCAGATGGGCATGGTGCGGGCGCTGGTGGAGCAGCTCACGGCAGGCAGTGGCGCCCCGCAGCGGCTGGTGGCCGCCCAGCCCTGGCCCGTGGGGCTGGCGCAGGACCTGGAGCGTGGGGCGCTGGACGCAGACACCCCACCGCTGCAGACCTGGCTGGTGCGCCAGGGCGCGGTGCTGACGCCCGAAGGCCCGCGCAGCTTTGCACTGACCCTGCGCGTGCCGGTGCCCTGGATCGCGGCGCAGCAGCCTGCGCCCACCCCTGCATCGGCACAGGGGGCTGCGGGCCCCTCGGCGGCCCTGCCGCTGCAGGTGCCGTTTGCAGGCCCCGCGCAGGCGCTGCAGTCGGGCGTGCTGGCCTTGGTGCTGCAAGGGGCCGACGCTGCTGCGCCGCGCACCAGTGCGCTGCTGGTGCTGGACTTTCAGCCCCAGCTGGCGGCCACCGTCTATGGCCGCGACATGCTGCAGCAGGCCACCGGCCGCCTGGACCCGTGGACGCAGATGGCCGTGCTGCAGGCCAGCGGCCAAGTGCCCCGCGAGGAAGACCGCGCGCGCAACGGCGCATCGGGCCTGTGCGAGACGGTGGGCTGCCCCTATGCGGCGCGGGCGGCCTGTGTGCAGCCGTTCTGCCTGGCGATGCGGGGCGTGCAGCCGCCCGAGCCGGTGGGGCCGGTGCCGCTGGCGTAGCCGGGTGGGGCAGGTTCTCAGGCCACCACGCTGCGCCGGATGTCGGCGTGGCGCGCCCGGGTGATCGGGTAGGCCAGCAGCAGCGGAATCGCCAGCACCAGGCACAGCCCGGGCAGCACGCCGGTCATCAGGCTGATGCCTTGCAGTGCTTCGGCCGACTGCGCCACGTTGGGCACATAACCTGTTACGTCCAGCATGCCTGCCACCAGCACCGTGGCGAGCGTGCGCGCGAGTTTGTCCATCAGGCCGTAGAGCCCGTAGTACATGCCCGTCTGGCGTTCGCCCGCCTGCATGTGGCCGTGGTCGATGGTGTCGGGCACCATGGCAAAAGGCACGATCCAGTGCGCGCCCATGCCAATGCCCACCACCACCAGGATCGCGGTCATCAGGTGCTGGTCGCCGGGCTTCACCCAGTACAGCGCCAGCAGCCCCGCCGCGCACAAGACCAGCCCGAGGATGTAGGCCCGGTTCTTCTCCCAGCGGTCCACCACGACCTTCCACACAAACAGCGACAGCCCCACCACGCCCAGCAGAATGCCCATGAAGCGGGGCAGGTCGCCCTTGTCGCCCTGCAGCTGGTAGATCACGAAATAGGCCAGCGAGGCCTGCACCAGCGTAAGGCCCAGGCGCACCAGGGTGGCGGCACTCATCAGCAGCAGAAAAGGGCGGTTGTGCAGCGTGGTGCCCAGCGTGGCGCGCACGCTGGCCCACAGGGCCGGGGCGTGGGCCTCGGCGGCGGGCGGGGCGCCCGCTGCGGGTTCGCGCACGCGCCAGGCCACCACGGCCACGGCCATGCCGGCCACCAGGCCAAACACGGCGCCCGCGAGCGCATAGCCCGTGCGCGCGTCGGGCGCAGCCCGCACCAGCTCGGGCATGAGCACGCTGCCCGCAAAAAAGCCCAGCAGCGCGCCCATGGACGCAAAGGCCGTGAGGCTGGTGCGCTCGTCGTAGTCCTGCGTCATGTTCGCGGCCATGGCCTGGTAGGGCAGCTGCACCAGGGTCATCAGGGTGTCGAACACGGTGTAGGTGATGGCGATCCACAGGAAGGCGGCCACGGGCGAGAGGCCCGGCGGCACCATCCACACGGCGGCCGCCGCCAGCCCCAGCGGGAGGGCGCCGTAGATCAGGTACACGCGGTGGCGGCCGTGGCGCGAGCGGGTGCGGTCGGTCATCCAGCCAAACAGCGGGTCGTTGATGGTGTCCCACACCTTGCCGACCAGCAGTGCCGCACCCGCGACGGCGGGCGGCACCAGGGCCACGTCGGTGTAGAAGATCATGAGCAGAAAACTCATGGCGGCAATCAGCATCTGCAGGCCGACATTGCCCACGGCGTAGCCCAGTTTGGTGCCCAGGCTCAGGCGGGGGGTGGGGCCGTTCATGGGTACGCGGGGGCTGTGGGGCTGGTGGCGGCCGCTGCGGCGGTTGCCGGAGTACCGGGATGGGCGCGGGGCGGCGCGGCTTCCAGCATCAGGCGCACTTCGCGGCGCAGCATCTTGTTGAGGAAGCTGCGCGGAATCTCGGGCACCACGCGCACGTCATCGGGCTGCATTGGCGCAGGCAAGTGCTGCACCAGAAACTCCGCCAGGTCATGTTCTAGCGGCTGGGTGCTGCGGTCGCTGCGCCAGCTTTGCCGCAGGCTCGCCACCAGAACGGCTGCGCTGCCGTGCTGCACCAGGCAGGCTTCCTTGACGGCGGGGTGGCAATGCGCCACCTCCTCGATCTCGCGCGGGTTGAGTGCGTGGCCGCTGCGTGTCACGCGGTCGGCGCTGCGGCCCAGCACATGCAGGTAGCCTGCCGCATCAAAGTAGCCCAGGTCGCCCATCACCACCCAGCCATCACGCAGGGTTTCGCTGGTTTTTTCGGGGTCGAGCCAGTAGCCGTCGAACCGCACCGGCGTCAGCACCGTGATCAGGCCCATCTGGCCCGGCGGCAGCGGTACAAACTGCTCGTCGCGGATGACCACCTCCACCCCCGGCATGACGCGGCCCACGGTGGAGAGCACGTCATTGCCCAGCGGGTTGCCCTGGGCGTCCACATGCTCGTGCGGCAGCAGCCAGGTGATGGGCGGCAGCGCCTCCAGGCAGCCATAGCCCTGCTGAAAGATCGGCCCGAAGCGGCGAATCGCTTCGGCGATCTTGGGCGCGGGCATCATCTCCGAGCCATAGGGCACGTGGGTCAGCGAGGACAGGTCGTAGCGGTCCAGCGTGGGCTCGTCCAGCAGGTCGATGATGGCCGAGGGCGACAGGAACGCGCGCGACACGCGGTGCTTCTGGATCAGTCCGGCCAGCGTGGTGGCGCGGAAGTCCTCGGGCATCACCAGCGCCGCGCCCGCCAGCAGCGTGGGCAGCACCAGGCCCGAGCCCGGGCCGGTGAGCGGCAGGCCCAGCATGTTCACATCGGGCCCGTTCGCGGGCGGCTTGAAGTCGATGGCGCGCGAGATCAGGCGCACGCTGTCCAGGTATTTGCGGTGGCTGTAGCCGATGGACTTGGGCAGGCCGGTGGTGCCCGAGGTCATGTGCAGGGCAAACACGTCGTCCTCGTGCACATCGGCCGTGCCCGCTGCGGGGGCGTGCTGCGCCAGGGCCTGTTCGTATTCATCTCCCAGCGCCAGCGTGCGCAGGCCGGGCAGCTGTTCGCGCACAGCCTGCAGGATGGGCGCGCTCAGCATCGGGTCGTGGATGAACACCGTGGGTTTGACGCGGCCCATGGTGGTGAGCGCCGCATCGGCGGGCAGGTGCTTGTGGAAGCTGGCAAAGATCGTGCCGTTCTCGAAGGTGGCCAGCCGGGTTTCGTACTGCTCGCCGGTCTCGGGCAGCCAGGTGAACACCACATCCCCCTTCTTCACGCCCTGCGCCTGCATCCAGGCCTGCAGGCGGTGCACGCGCTCCTGCAGCTGGGCGTAGGTGAGGGTGCCGCGCCGGTCAATCAGCGCAGGCTTGTGGGCATGGCGCCGGTAGGCCAGGCGCGCCACCGAACGTGCGGTGCGCAGGCGGTTGAGCAGAAAACGCGCCACCAGGCTGCGCAGGGACGGAAAAGCCATCGGAGTCTCCCAGGAGAGGATTTGTTGAAATCTGTGTCCAGGAAGTTTTTCACGCCGGCGCGTGTCAAGACATGACCATTTGTATGTGTACGTATCTTTGTGTTTCGGATTCGCCTGCGCGGTCGTTCTGGCCCCACAAACGGCGGCCATGTATCGGGGCCAGCGTCGCCGCAGCACAACAAACGGCAGATCGGCCGCCGGATGCGGGGCGATGTACGGGCCAGAAAAAAACCGCCAGGGCTGAATCGCAGCAGCTGGCGGTGGGTGTGCAGGCCCGTCCCGGGTCGGGGACGTCGGCCGGAATCACGGGTGAAGGCTTATGGGTACAGGCCGCGCATTTCGCGGGCATGCAGGATGCGCTGGCAGGCCACGATGAAGGTGGCGGTGCGCAGGCTCACCTTGTGCTCTTGCGCCACTTGCCAGATGCCTGCAAAGGCCTCTTGCATGATGCGCACCAGGCGGGCGTTGATCTCGTCCTCGCTCCAGAAGAAGCTGGAGAAGTCCTGCACCCACTCGAAGTAGCTCACCGT
>CAYXSL010000165.1:0-10254 GCA_964466605.1 uncultured Verminephrobacter sp. | reverse complement strand
TGGGCGACTATGTGCTGGCCCATGCCTATGTGCGCGAGGACCATGTGCTGGACGAAGACCTGCCGCTGTGGGTGCCCATCCCGGCGCTGGCCGAGATCCAGCTCGCGCTGCAGCAGGCCGTGGCCGATGTCACGCAGATCGGCGGCGCCGACCTCAAGCGCGTGATGCGCACGGGCACCGTGGCCAGCACCGACAACCGCAACTGGGAGCTGCTGCCCGATAACCTGCCCCAGCGCCGCTTCAGCCAAAGCCGCGCCGTGGCACTGGACATGGAAAGTGCCACCATTGCCGCCAACGGCTTTCGCTTCCGCGTGCCCTACGGCACCCTGCTGTGCGTGAGCGACAAGCCCCTGCACGGCGAGATCAAGCTGCCCGGCATGGCCAACCACTTCTACCGAGAGCGCGTGGACCAGCACCTGCGCATCGGCATGCGCGCCATCGAGATCCTGCGCAACGGCGGCGTGGACCGGCTGCACAGCCGCAAGCTGCGCAGCTTTGCCGAAGTCGCTTTCCAATAAGCCAAACGACAAGGACACGGGGCCGGTTCGACCCATGCCACTGGACTTCCTCACGCTGATGGCCGTCATGGCCGCGAATCTGTTCATGATCTCGGCAGCGCTGCCGCTGATCATGGGCCGGGGCGTGAGCCGCGCCGCACGCCACGTGCAGGCGAGCATGCTCCTGCAAACCGTGGCCTGGGCCGCCATCATCGCCTCGTCCTCGCTGTGGGACCAGGCCCTGTCCACCCTGTCGATCGCCTGCAACGCAGCGGCCCAGTGGATGCTGTACCGCGCGCTGGAGGAATGGCTGGGCCCGCGCCCGTTGCCCCGCGTGTTGCTGGTGCTGGTGATGGCCGCCCCGCTGGGCTACACGCTCGGCTTTGGCCACTACGCCTGGCGCGTGGGCTGGGCCAATGCCCTGCTGGCCGCCATCCTGTGCATCGTGGCGCGCGCCACGATGGCGCCGCAGGCCCCGGCCGACCTGCGCTGGCGCAGCCTGCTGCTGGGCTGCCTGCTGACCTCGGCGGCCTTCACGCTGGCGCGCGGCGTGCTGGGCGCTTTTACCGACCAGTACCCCAGCTTCCGCACGCCCCATCCCATCAATCTGGCCGCAGCCGTGGCCACCAACGTGAGCCTGGTGCTGGGCACCGTGGCCCTGCTGGTGGCCTGGCGCGCGGAGGCCGAGCAGAAGCTGCACACCCTGGCCATGACCGACGGCCTCACGGGCCTGCTCAACCAGCGCAGCTTCGCCCTGCAGGGCGCCAGCCTGCTGGCCCACGCCTCCCGCCACCAGCTGCCCTTGACGGCGCTGATGCTGGACGTGGACCACTTCAAGCAGATCAACGACACCCGGGGCCACGAGGCGGGCGACCGCGCGCTACAGCTGTTTGCGCGCCTGCTGGGCGACACCTGCCGCAGCGGCGACCTGATCGGGCGGCTGGGCGGGGAGGAGTTTGGCGTGCTGCTGCTGCACAACAGTGCCCCGGCCGGCATGGCGTTTGACCGGCGCCTGCGGCGGCGGCTGCATGCCGCGAGCGTGGCCGAACTGGGCTTTGCGCTGGACTACAGCGCCGGGCTCGCAACACCAGCGCCTGGCGAGACCGGCCTGGCCGCGCTGATGGCGCGGGCCGACCGCGCGCTCTACGAAGCCAAGACGGCGGGCCGGGGACGGCTGGTGGCTGCCAGCTGAAGGCACCACGCTTCACACACAATCGGACCATGACCGCACTTTTTGAAGCCCTGCAGCTGCGCAAACGCTACGGCGAGACCACGGTGGTGGATGACGTGTCGTTTGCCATTGCCCCCGGCGAATGCCTGGGCGTCATCGGCCCCAACGGCGCGGGCAAGACCACCACCATCCGCATGTGCCTGGGCCTCACGGCGCCCGATGGCGGGGCCGTGCATTTCACGCCCGCACCGGGCGCGGCCCCCTTGCACATGCCGCGCGACGCGCTGGCCATCAAGGCGCAGCTGGGGGTGGTTACGCAGTTCGACACGCTGGACCCGGACTTCACCTGTGCCGAAAACCTGCGCGTGTTTGGCCGCTACTTCGGGCTCAAGGGCGCAGTGATGGACGAACGGGTGCCGCAGCTGCTGGAGTTTGGGGCGCTGTCCCACAAGGCCGATGCCAAGCCCGGCGAGCTGTCGGGTGGCATGAAGCGGCGGCTGTCGCTGGCGCGGGCCCTCGTCAACAACCCGCGGCTGCTGCTGCTCGACGAGCCCACCACGGGCCTGGACCCGCAGGCCCGCCACCTGATGTGGGAGCGGCTGCAACTGCTGCTGCAGCAGGGCAAATCCATCCTGCTGACCACCCACTTCATGGACGAGGCCGAGCGCCTGTGCTCGCGCCTGCTGGTGCTGGACCACGGCAAAAAAATTGCCGAGGGCCGCCCCCGCGAACTGATCGCCCAGCACCTGGAGCGCGAGGTGGTGGAGGTGTTTGGGGTGGGCGCGGTGGCACTCACACAAGACGCCACCCTGCGCGCGCTTGCGGCCCGGGTGGAGGTCAGCGGCGAGACGGTGTTTTTCTACACCCAGAACGCGCAGCCTCTGCTGCAGGCGCTGGGGCAGCACGGGCATCTGCGCACCTTGCACCGGCCCGCCAATCTGGAGGACCTGTTCCTCAAGCTCACGGGCCGGCAGATCCGCGAGGAAGGCTGAGCGTTGGCATCGGCGCATGCACCAGCCGACAATTACTACAAAAACAATAGCTACAAGCGCTTACCCATCGCGCGCAAACGGCCATTTTTTCTTGAAATTTATGCTTTCCGGGGCGTGACCTTGCCTGCCGCAAGCTTGGCGTTGCGGCGCGCGGTGTCCACCTCCTCGGCCCGCGCCAGCGCCACACCCATGCGGCGCTTGGTGAAGCTCTCGGGCTTGCCGAACAGGCGCAGGTCGGTGCCCGGCACGCGCAGCGCCTCTTCCACACCGTCAAACACGATGCCCTGGGCCTCCACACCGCCATAGATCACGGCACTGGCACCGGGGTTGCGCAGCGCAGTGTCCACGGGCAGGCCCAGGATGGCGCGGGCATGCAGCTCGAACTCGCTCTGGTGCTGGGTGCACAGCGTGACCAGGCCGGTGTCGTGCGGGCGGGGGCTCACTTCGCTGAACCAGACGTCCTGGCCCTTGACGAACAGTTCCACGCCAAACAATCCTTGGCCGCCCAGGTTGTCCGTCACGGCCTTGGCGATCTGGCGCGATTCTTCGAGCGCGGCCGGGTGCATGGGGTGGGGCTGCCAGCTCTCCACATAGTCGCCGCTCACCTGCACATGGCCGATGGGGTCGCAGAAGCTGGTGGCGATCTGGCCATCGGCCCCCACCGAACGCACGGTGAGCTGCGTGATTTCGTAGTCGAAGTCGATGAAGCCCTCGACGATCACGCGGCCATGGCTCACGCGGCCGCCGGCCATGGCGTAGTCCCAGGCCTTTTTCACGTCGTTGGGGCCATCGATCTTGCTCTGGCCCTTGCCGGAGCTGCTCATCACGGGCTTGACGATGCAGGGGTAGCCAATGCCCGCATCAATCGCGGCCTGCAGCTCTTCGAGCGAGTTGCAGAACTTGTACGGGCTGGTGGGCAGGCCCAGCGTTTCAGCCGCCAGCACGCGGATGCCTTCGCGGTCCATGGTCAGGCGCGCGGCGCGGGCGGTGGGGATCACGCGCACGGTGCCTGCAGCCTCCAGCTCTTCGAGCATGGGGGTGGCGATGGCCTCGATCTCGGGCACCACCAGGTGCGGGCGCTCGGCCTCGATCAGGGCCTTGAGCTGCGCCGGGTCGCTCATGGTGATGGTGCGCGCATGGTGCGCCACCTGCTGGCCGGGGGCGTTGTCATAGCGGTCCACGGCGATGGTTTCCACGCCCAGGCGCTGCAGTGCGATCAGCACCTCCTTGCCCAGCTCGCCGGAGCCCAGCAGCATGACTTTGGTGGCGTGGGGGGACAGCGGGGTTCCGAGGGTGGTCATGGCAGGGCTTTCAAAACAAAAGGGGTTGGGGACGGTGCGCGCCGACGCGCAGGCGTGGAGGCTCCAGGGGCACACCACCGCACCGGCCGGGCGGTGGCGGCGACTTTAATGCACCCGCCACACCCCGGTCGCGCAGGCGCTTGCGCCCCTGCTGTCCTTTTTCTACGATAGCGGCCTGGCCTGGCCCGCCGGACAGCCCCAGCCACGCGCACCCACCCATAAGCGCCGCGGGCGCAATGTGTGGGCTTACTCGCCCAAACAGGCGCCGCTGCGCACGGGCTGAAGTCGCTCACGCGCTGGTCTGCGTGCATGCCGCCCACCCCGGTGGCGAGGAAACAAAAAAAAATTTCGCGCAGCCTGCATCCAAATGGCGTTCTCGCGGGTAGTACCTGCAGCAGCCGATCTCCCTCGGCAGCTGCCCCTTCTACCCAACTGAAGAAAGAGAACGCCATGAACACCACCCTGCACTTCTCCTCGCGCACCCTGGCCATCGCTGGCGCCGTCACGGCCGTCGCCCTGCTGACGGCCTGTGGATCGATGTCCTCGTCTTCCTCGTCCTCGCGCGCCCCGATGTACTCGCAGGACAGCCTGCCCGACACCATCAAGGTGCCTGCGGGCAACAAGGTCGCCATGGAGACGGTGGGCGTGGGCGAGATCACCTACGAATGCCGCGACAAGGCCAACGCCCCCGGCCAGACCGAGTGGTTCTTCGTGGGCCCCAAGGCCGTGCTGAACGATCGCAGCGGCAAGCAAGTGGGCACCTACTACGGCCCGCCCGCCACCTGGGAGTCGCAGGACGGATCCAAGCTCACGGCCACGCAGCTGGCCGTGGCGCCGTCGGGCATGGGCAACCTGCCGTACCAGCTGGTCAAGGCCAACCCGGCCATGGGCTCCGGCGCGATGACGGGCGTGACCTACATCCAGCGCGTGGCCCTCAAGGGCGGCGTGGCACCGGCCGCCGCCTGCACTGCCGCCAACAAGGGCGAGCGCCAGATCGTGAAGTACCAGGCCGACTACATCTTCTGGAAGGCCGCGTAAGCCTTCGCCCCCCGGGAGGCCCAGCGGGGCTGCCAAGTCCCCTGGCCCCGCAGGACTGCCCTGGTGTTTGGCCCATTGCCCGTTACGATGGGTGCCGCCGGGGCTGCCCGGCAGCGCCGCCATCCCGCCGACACGCCCCACCATCTGCCACCGTGCCCCACGAGCCGCCACTTGACCTGGACTACGAAGCCACCCTGGCCGCCTGCGCGGCCGGCGACCGCCAGGCCATGCGCAGGCTGTACGAGCACGAAGGCCCGCGCCTGCTGGGCGTGGCGCTGCGCATCGTGCGCCAGCGCGCCTTGGCGGAGGACATCGTGCACGACGCCTGCCTGAACATCTGGAGCCGCGCTGCCAGCTTCGACGCCCAGCGCGGCAGCGCGCGCGGCTGGATCTACAGCGTGGTGCGCAACCTGGCCCTCAACGCGGTGCGCGACGCGGGCCGCCATGCGGACGTGGACGATGGCACCCAGGAGGCGCTGCAGGACGCGCAAGCCGCGCTCGCGCACCGCGAGGTGACCGAGGCCTTCGAGCTGAACGCCAGCCTGGGCCGGCTGCAGCACTGCCTGGAAGCGCTCGACCCCGCCCGCCGCAACTGCGTGCTGCACGCCTATGTGGACGGCTGCTCGCACGGGGAGATTGCCGAGCGCCTGGGCGCGCCGCTGGGCACCGTGAAGGCCTGGATACGGCGCAGCCTCACGTCGCTGCGGGAGTGCATGGCATGACCCGGCCGCCCGAAGACATCGACATGCTGGCGGGCGAGTACGTGCTGGGCACGCTGCCCGCCGCCGCGCGCCAGGCGCTGGAGCAGCGCCTGCCCACCGACCCCGCGCTGCGCAACGCCGTGCAGGCCTGGGAAAACCGGCTGCAGCCCCTGACCCAATTGGCCGAACCTGTGGCGCCATCGCCGGGCCTGTGGTCGCGCATCGACGCATCGATGCAAGCCGCCCGCCCCGGCACCGAGGCGGCCCGTGCAATCCAGCCCGCCAAGGCATCGGGTTGGTGGAACCACCTGGGCCTGTGGCGCGCCCTGGCCGGATCAGGTTTTGCCATGGCCGCCATCCTGGCGGCCGTGCTGGTCACGCGCACCGCGCCGCTGGCCGCGCCCCCGCAGTTCATGGTGGTGCTGGTCGCGCCGCAGGACAAGGCGCCGGGCTGGGTGGTGCAGACCAGCGCACCGCGCAGCATCAGCCTGATTCCGCTGGGCGTGGCCGAGGTGCCCGCCGGCAAGGCGCTCGAATTCTGGACCAAGGCCGACGACTGGAGCGGCCCCGTCTCCCTGGGCCTGGTCCAGCCCGGCCAGCCGCTGCAACTGCAGCTCGACAAGCTCCCGCCCCTGCAGCCCAACCAGCTCTTCGAGCTGACCCTGGAGCCGCCGACAGGCTCCCCCATCGGCAAGCCCACCGGCCCGATCCAGTTCATCGGCCGCGCAGTCAAGGTGCTTTGACGGTGGGAGGTCATCGATGTAACCCATCGCCCCTGCCCGTAAAGCGAGCACGCCCCATACCAGCGACCGCCGCGCAAGGCCCCCCCGCCGCGCTGGCGGTGTCCCCCTTCCCGAATTGCGCAGCAATTCGAGAGAAAGGGGGAAGGCGCGAAGCGACTCAGGGGGCTAGTACTGCTTGTATGGGAGGAACTTGCCCGACAGCACCACCTTCACACGGTCGCCCTTCGGGTCGGCCTCGCGCTGTATGTCCATGCTGAAGTCGATGGCGCTCATGATGCCGTCGCCAAATTCCTCGTGAATCAGCTCCTTGATGGTGGTGCCGTACACGCTCACCACCTCGTACCAGCGGTAGATCAGCGGGTCGGTGGGCACGGGCGTGGGCAGCGAGCCCTTGTAGGGCACCACCTGCAGCCACTTCTGCTCTTCAGCAGTGAGACCAAAGACCTTGCCCAGCACCTTGGCCTGCTCGGGCGTGGCGGTCATCTGGCCCAGGCACAGGGCCGTGGTCCACTCCTTGGACTGGCCGAGCTTCTTGGCAATGGCATGCCACTGCAGGCCTTTGGCAACCTTGGTGCTGATGATTTTTTCGGTGACGTCGGTGCGGTTCATGGGCTCTCCTGCGGGATTGAAAGGCGTTGATGGCGACCCCGGTGCCACAAGCAATGCCTGTGCCCGCCATGCCTACCGGCCGCACCAGGGCTGGCGGCGTCCCACCCGGCATCGCACAATAGGCCCATGCAGACCGCCCCCTCTTCCCCGCCCCCTCCGCTGGCCAGCGTGCCCCCTCAGCCTTCCGCATGGCGGGCACCGCGCCTGTCTGTGCGCTGGTGGCCCGTGTTCCTGCGCAACCTGCTGGTCTGGCGCAAGCTGGCCATTCCCAGCCTGGTGGGCAACATTGCCGAGCCACTGATGTGGCTGGTGGCCTTTGGCTACGGCATGGGCGCGCTCGTGGGGCAGGTGAACGTGGGCGGCGCGGCGGGCGACACCAAGGTGCCCTACATCCTGTTCCTGGCCAGCGGCTCCATCTGCATGAGCGCCATGAATGCGGCGAGCTTCGAGGCGCTGTACTCGGCCTTCTCGCGCATGCATGTGCAAAAGACCTGGGACGGCATCATGAACGCCCCCGTGAGCCTGGACGACGTGGTGCTGGCCGAGATGCTGTGGGCCGCGTTCAAGGCGCTGTTCACCGTCACGGCGATCCTGGGCGTGATGCTGGCGCTTTCCATCAGCCACAGTCCCAAGCTGCTGGTGGCCTGGCCCGTGTTGCTGTTTGTGGGGGTGATGTTCTCCAGCATCGCGCTCATCTTCAATGCGCTGGCCAAGGGCTATGACTTCTTCACCTACTACTTCACGCTGGTGCTCACGCCCATGATGTTCCTCTCGGGCGTGTTCTTCCCGCGCGAACAACTGCCGCCCGTGGTGCGTGCGATCTCCGACTGGCTGCCGCTGACCAACGCGGTGGAGCTGGTGCGCCCGCTGTTCATGGACCAGTGGCCTGCCCACCCCTGGCGCCACGGGCTGGTGCTGGTGGTGACCACCGTGGTGGCGTTCTGGGTGGCGCTGGCGCTCACGCGCAAGCGCTTCAAGGCCTGACGGCCCTTACACCCGCGCGCGCAGCAGGTCCACGGCCTTCTCCGCAATCATCACTGTGGGTGCATTGGTGTTGCCGCTCACGATGCGCGGCATGATGGATGCGTCCACCACGCGCAGACCCGAGAGGCCGTGCACGCGCAGCTCGGCATCCACCACATCCATCGCGCCGGGGCCCATGCGGCAGGTGCCCACCGGGTGGTAGATGGTGTCGGCGTACTGGCGGATGAACTGCTCGATCTCGGCATCGGTGCGCGCACTGGCCGAGGCCGCCAGCTCCTTGGCGCCGAACTTCGCCAGCGCAGGCTGCGCCAGGATGGCGCGGGTCTGCTTGAAACCACGCACCATGCGCGCCATGTCATCCGGGTCGGCCAGGAAGTTCGGGTCCACCAGCGGCAGGGCCATGGGGTCACGGCTGGCCAGCGCCACCGCGCCCCGGCTCCTGGGCTGCAGAAGGCACACATGGGCCGAGTAGCCGTGGCCGAACACGGTCTTGCGGCCGTGGTCCACCAGCTTGCCGATCACAAAGTGCAGCTGCAGGTCCGGTTCGGCCTCCGAGGGGTCGCTCTTGAGAAAGCCCCCCGCCTCGGCGAAGTTGGTAGTCAACATGCCGGTGCGGTGCCTGCGCCATTCGGCCATGCCGCGCAGCGTCTGCACCATGCCGGGCAGCGAGAGGCCGAACAGGTCCTTGAGTTCGGGCGCGTCCAGCACCTGCACCACATCCGGGTGGTCATGCAGATGCTGGCCCACGCCCGGCAGGTCGTGCAGCACCGGGATGCCGTGCTGCTGCAGATGCGCGGCAGGCCCCACGCCCGACAGCATGAGCAGCTGCGGCGACAGCAGCGCGCCCGCGCTCAGCAGCACCTCGCGCCCGGCGCGCACCTGCTTGAGCGCACCGCCCTGGCGGTATTCCACGCCCACGGCGCGGGTGCCTTCGAACAGGATGCGCGTGGCATGGGCGTTGGTGATGACCTGCAGGTTGGGCCGCGCCAGGTGGGGTGTGAGGTAGCCCTTGGCGGCGCTGTGGCGCTCGCCGTTCTTGTGCGTGACCTGGTACAGGCCCACGCCCTCCTGCGTGGCACCGTTGAAGTCGGTGTTGTGCGGATACCCGGCCTGCACGCCCGCTTCGGTGAAATGGTGGCTGAAGCGGTGGGGCGCACGCAGGTCGGCCACGTTGAAGGGGCCCCCCTGGGCATGCCAGGCGTCGGCACCGCGTTCGTTGTGCTCGGCGCGCAGAAAGTAGGGCTTCACGTCCTCCCAGCCCCAGCCCGGGTTGCCCTGCGCGGCCCAGTGGTCGTAGTCGGCATGCTGACCCCGGATGTAGACCATGGCGTTGATGGAGCTGGAGCCCCCCAGCACCTTGCCACGCGGCTGGTAGCCGCGCCGGTGGTTGAGCGCGGCCTGCGGCGTGGTGTTGAAGCCCCAGCCGTTCAGCTCGAACTTGGCCATCACGGCCAGACCGGCGGGGCAGTGGATGAGCACGCTGTTGTCGGCGGGCCCTGCCTCCAGCAGGCAGACCCGCACGGCGGGGTCTTCGGTAAGCCGCCCCGCCAGCACCGAGCCTGCAGAGCCGCCGCCAACGACGATGTAATCGAACATGATGTGTGTCTCCTCCGCCATGCTGCGCGGCGGTTGGTTTGTTCTGGGTGAAGGCACGATAACCGAACGGTCGTGCGATTCGCTTTACCATCCTGTCCATCCGTTTCACTTTGAAGAGGGCTCTCTATATGACGATTCAGACCGTAGGCATCATCGGCGCAGGCACCATGGGCAACGGCATCGCGCAGGCCTGCGCGGTGTCGGGCATCCAGGTGGTGATGGTCGATATCTCCGATGCTGCAGTGCAAAAAGGCCTGGCCACCGTGGCCGGCAGCCTGGACCGCCTGATCAAGAAGGAAAAGATCACCGAGGCCGACAAGGCCGCAGCGCTGGCGCGCATCAAGACCTCCACCAGCTACGACGACCTGCAGGCCGCGCAGCTCGTGATCGAGGCCGCCACCGAGAACTACGAGCTCAAGCTCAAGATCCTCAAGCAGGTGGACGCCATCGTGGCGCCTGCGGTGCTGATCGCATCGAACACCTCGTCCATCTCCATCACCAAGCTGGCAGCCGCCACCAGCCGCGCCGACAAGTTCATCGGCATGCACTTCTTCAACCCCGTGCCCATGATGGCGCTGGTGGAGATCATCCGCGGCCTGCAGACCAGCGACGCCACGCACGA
>CAYXSL010000164.1:0-10362 GCA_964466605.1 uncultured Verminephrobacter sp. | reverse complement strand
CGCGCGTGACGACGGCCTTGTAGATGTTGCCCTTGCGCTGTTCGCGCCCTTCGATCTCGATTTCGTAGTCGAGGAGTTTTTGTCCATCGACGATGGCCAGGCGCCGTTCTTCAGGCTGCGTGGCGTTGATGAGCATCCGCTTCATGATGCGATTCCTTCAGTGTTTCGCGGACAGCAGCGGTGCAGCCGACCTGACCCACAGGGACGGGCTGCGCGGGCTGCCGCCCACAGTTTCCAAACCAATACAACAAGCTCTACAGGAGCTGTGAATGCCTGGACTGACGCATCGAAACGAAGGGAATTGCCGGAGATGCCAATGATCTGCCGCGCTCTAGCGCAGCATCGTGAGGCAGGGGCGCGTGGATGGGGGCGAGTGGTAGGAGCGCAGTTTTGCTAGCAAAAAAGTAGCTGAATGCGCTTGCTGGCTGGGCGCTGAAGGCGATTTTGAGCATGCAGCCAAAGGCCGCAGCCTCCGCCACAGGGTCTCTATCCATGCCATCAACAACCACATGCTCGCTTTGATCCGCTGGCAGGCTGCGCCCGGGTAGGGAACATCTGCCAGCTTGGGGGATTCCGTATCAGTGTTTCAATCTGTCAGCCCGCCGCGCGGCGTGCGGGCCACCACAGGCATCTGGCCTGCAATCTGCGCGCACGACACCCGCTGGCATCGACCTGCCTGCACGGGGCAATGGGCTGTGTGGACTAAACTCCAGACAAATCAACCACTTACATGACAACGCGCAGGTGAAACACATTATAGGGGCCAAACCGCCCGCCGCTCCTGCGGGCCTTCCCGCAGCCCGCATGGTGGAAGTCGATGAAGACTCCGCAGGCCAGCGGCTCGATAACTTTTTGATACGCCACCTGAAGGGCGTGCCCAAGACGCATGTCTACCGCATCATCCGCAGCGGCGAGGTGCGCATCAACAAGGGCCGCGCGAGTGCCGACACCCGGGTGGAAGCGGGCGACCAGGTGCGCCTGCCGCCGGTGCGCATCTCTGACAAGGTGGCCGAGAAGGCTGAGCGCCCGGCGCCCGCGCGTGAATTCCCTATCCTGCTGGAAGACGAGCACCTGATCGCCATCGACAAGCCTGCTGGCGTGGCGGTGCACGGCGGCAGCGGCGTGAGCTTTGGCGTGATCGAGCAGCTGCGCCAGGCGCGCCCGGGTGCCAAGTTCCTGGAACTGGTGCACCGGCTGGACCGCGAGACCTCGGGCATCCTGCTGGTGGCGAAGAAGCGGTCAGCGCTCACTCACTTGCAAGACCAGTTCCGCGAACGCGAGACGGGCAAGACCTACCTGGCGCTGGTCACCGGTACCTGGCCGGGCAACAAGAAGGTCATTGACCTGCCGCTGCACAAATATCTGCAGGCCGACGGCGAACGCCGCGTGCGCGTGACCACGGCCGACGACCCGGACGGCATGCGCTCCATCACCCTGGTCAAGGTGCGCAGCACAGCTGCGGCCCGGCCGGAACAGGGCCTGCCCGCCATGTCCTTGCTGGAGGTGACCATCAAGACCGGCCGCACCCACCAGATCCGTGTGCACCTGGCGAGCCAGGGGCACGCCATTGTGGGGGACGACAAGTACGGCGACTTCGACCTCAACAAACGCCTGCAGAAGCAGGGGATGAAGCGCATGTTTCTTCATGCGTGGCGGTTACAGTTCAACCACCCCGCCTCGGGCGAGCGTGTGCAGCTGAATGCCGAACTGCCCCCCGAGCTGGCTGAATTTGTCTCCCCCGCCTGACGATCCAGCGCGAAGAACCCCTCCATGTCCGCCAAAACCTTCCGTCCGCGCCGCTTCGACCTCATCGCCTTTGACTGGGATGGCACGCTGTTTGACTCCACCGCCATCATCGTGCGCTGCATTCAGGCGGCGGTGCGCGACGTGGGCGGCACCGTGCCCACCGACAAAGAGGCGGCCTATGTGATCGGCATGGGGCTCATGCAGGCCCTGGCCCATGCGGCCCCCGATGTGCCGCCCGAAAAGTACACCGAGCTGGGCAACCGTTATCGCTTCCACTACATCCAGCACCAGGACGACCTGAGCCTGTTCGACGGTGTGTTGCCCCTGCTGAGCGATTTGCGCGAGCGCGGCCACCTGCTGGCCGTGGCCACGGGCAAAAGTCGGCGCGGGCTGGACGAGGCGCTGCATTCGGTGGACTTGCGCGGTGTGTTCGACGGTTCGCGCACGGCCGACCAGACCGCAGGCAAGCCCCACCCGCTGATGCTGCAGGAGCTGATGGCCGAATTCGACGTGGCGCCTGAGCGCCTCCTGATGATTGGCGACACCACCCATGATCTGCAGATGGCCGTCAACGCGGGCTGTGCCAGCGTAGGCGTGAGCTACGGCGCCCACGAGCCCGATGTCTTCCACGCGCTGAATCCGCTGGCGGTGGCGCATTCAGTGCGCGAATTGCACGACTGGCTGCTGCAGCATGGCTGAGGCTACTGGCCGCAACCTGACCCCCGCCATGACCACGCCCCCCGAGCAGTCTCTTCCCCTGTGCAACAGCGCCGACCTGGTCGATGGCGGCCTGGCGGTGGCGTTTGATGTGCGTTATGCGGGGCAGGCCTGCCGCGCTTTTGCCATCCGCTACCGGGGTGTGCCCCACGCCTACCTCAACCGCTGCACCCATGTGGCGATGGAGATGGACTACCAGGAGGGGCACTTCTTTGATGACACAGGCCAATGGCTGCTGTGTTCCACCCATGGGGCGGCCTATCTGCCCCACACGGGCCAGTGTGCCGGTGGCCCCTGCCGGGGCGGGCTGGTGAAAATCGCTTTGTCAGAAAGCGAGGGTGTGGTGCACTGGCATACTGCCTACAACCTGCAGCCCGTGGAGTTCTAGACAATCCAGATGGAAAGCCTGGACCAACGTCGCCTGCCGCCCGCCACCTGTGTGGGGGCGCTGGCCGCTGTGGTGTAGTGCCCAGGACACAAGACATGACCGACCCCCAAGTGCCCGGACCCTCGGGTTTTGATCCCAAAAGCAACCCTGCGCCCGACCTGTGGGCACAAGCAGCTACAAATTCAGGAGCATCTGTGAGCGACCCATCGCGTGAACCTGGCTGGGAACGCGCCACGCTGGAAAAGCTGGCCTTCTCCGCCCTTCAAGAGCAACGCAGCGCCCGCCGCTGGAAGATCTTCTTTCGCCTGGCCTGGCTCGCGCTGATTGCCGCTGTTGCATTCACTGCGCTGCGCCAGGCATCGCCCAGCGCCAGCAAGAGCTCACCCCACACAGCCGTGGTGGACATCAAGGGGGAGATCGCCAGCGGCGCCGAGGCCAGCGCCGAATTTGTGGTGGCTGCCATGCGCAGCGCGCTGGAAGACGAGGGATCGCAGGCGCTGGTGCTGCTCATCAACTCGCCTGGCGGCAGCCCGGTGCAGGCGGGCATCATCAACGACGAGATCATTCGCCTCAAGGCCAAGCACAACAAGCCGATCTACGCCGTGGTGGAGGAAACCTGCGCCTCGGCCGCCTACTACATTGCGGCGGCGGCGGACGACATCTATGTGGACAAGGCCAGCATCGTGGGCAGCATCGGCGTGCTGATGGATGGCTTTGGCTTCACCGGCACCATGGAAAAGCTGGGCGTGGAGCGCCGCCTGCTCACGGCGGGCGAGAACAAGGGCTTCCTCGACCCCTTCAGTCCACAGACCGAAAAGCAGCGTGCCTACGCGCAGACCATGCTCGACCAGATCCACCAGCAGTTCATCACCGTGGTGAAGGCGGGTCGGGGCGACCGCCTCAAGACCACGCCCGACACCTTCAGCGGCCTGTTCTGGACCGGCCAGCAGGCCGTGGAAATGGGTCTGGCCGACAAGCTGGGCAACCTGGACTACGTGGCGCGCGAAGTGGTCAAGGCCGAAGACATCATCGACTACACCCGCCGCGACAATGTGGCCGAACGGCTGGTCAAGCGCTTTGGCGCTGCGATTGGTGTGGGCGCGGTGAAGTCGTTGTCATGGGCGGGCCCCCAACTGCGCTGACCGCCTTCCGCCCGGTTCTGGCGGCCGATGAAAGAAAAAATGCCCCGGATGGAATTTCCATCCGGGGCATTTTGCTTATGGGTGCGGAGGGCAGTGTGGCGGCCGCGGGCTGTACCACGCCTGTGAACGCTTTTGTGCCCCGTGTTCAGCGCCCGAGTGCAAAAACAAAGGGCGTGCGGTTGTCCGGCGGCGCGGGCTGCTGGCGCCACCGGCGCACCAACTGGCTCTGGATATGGGCCTGTGGCAGTGTCAGTCCGCCAGCCAGCGCCAGGCGGGTGTGGGGCTGCAGGGTCTGTACCAGCGCCTGCCACAGGGCTGGGTTGCGGTACGGAGTCTCGATGAACAACTGGGTCTGGCCTGTGCGCAGCGCGATGCCTTCCAGCTCCTTGATGCGCTGCGCGCGCTCCTGTGCGTCTTGTGGCAGGTAGCCGACGAAAGCGAAGTTTTGCCCGTTGAGGCCACTGGCTGCCAGGGCCAGCAGCAGCGACACGGGTCCCACCAGCGGCACCACGCGCAATCCCAGATCGTGCGCAGCGCGTACCACCGACGAGCCGGGGTCGGCCACGGCGGGCATGCCGGCTTCGCTGACCAGGCCCATGTCGTGCCCGTTCAGTGCCGCTGCCAGCAGCGGGCGGGCGTCGAACGGTGCCGAACCCTTGTCGCCGTGGTCGCCTTTTTTGTGGACTTCGCGTGGCAGCTCGGTGATCTGCTGCTGCTGCAGGGTGGTTGCCAGGGGGTGCAGGGCGTCGATGCGCTTGAGATAGGCGCGCGTGCTCTTGGCGTTTTCGCATACCCAGTGGGTCAGGCGTGCGGCCGTTTGCAAGGTAGCTGCGGGCATGGCGTCCTGCAGCGGGGCCTGGGTGTCGCAGCCAAAGTCGAGGGGGGCAGGCACCAGGTACAGGGTGCCGGTTTTCGCGCTCATGGCAACACCAGCCCTGCAGCGCGCAGCATGCGGCAGGTGCGGATCAGCGGCAGGCCGATGAGGGCCGTGGGGTCGTCGCTGAAGATGGCGTCCAGCAGCGCAATGCCCAGGCCTTCGCTCTTGGCGCTGCCAGCGCAGTCGTAGGGTTGTTCGGCGCGCAGGTAGCGCTCGATTTCTTCATCGCTCAGGGCGCGGAACCGCACTTCCACAGGGGCCAGCTCCACCTGTTCAAAGCCCGAGTCAGCGCACACCACGGCCACGGCGGTCTGGAAAACCACCGTCTGGCCGCGCATCTGTCGCAATTGCTGTACAGCGCGTTCGTGCTGGCCCGGCTTGCCCAGGGGCTCTCCCGCGAGGTCGGCCACCTGGTCGGAGCCGATCACCACGGCCCCGGGATGCTGCTGGGCCACGGCGCGTGCCTTGGCCAGCGCCAGGCGCAGGGCCAGGTCGCGCGGGGCTTCGCCGGGCAAGGGGGTTTCGTCCACATCCGGGGCTGCCACCTCAAAAGGCAGGTTCAGCCGCTCAAGCAATTCGCGCCGGTAGCGCGAGGTGGAGCCCAATACCAGAGGGCGCTGCAGGGAGGGGGATTGATGCATGCGCCGATTCTCTTACACTGCCGCCATGACCAAGGAATTCTCCCCGCAGCGCCTGGACGTGAAAGCCTTCGCTCAGGCGGGTGGACGGCTGGCGGGCCACGACTCGCTGCTGAAATACGAACGCCTGGCCCAGGAGGCCAAGGGCCTGCACCCCGACTTGCTGGTGGACTGGGAGGCTGTGGGCGAAGTGCGTACCGCGTTGGGTGGCATGGGGCAGGTGTGGCTGCACATCAAGGTGCGCGCAAGTTTTCCCATGGAATGCCAGCGCTGCATGGCCCCTGTGGACGTGCCCCTGGAGGTGGACCGTGAGTTCCGTTTTGTGGCGGACGAGGCCACCGCCGAGGCGCTGGACGACGAAAGCGAGGAAGACCTGCTGGCCCTGAGCCGCGAATTCGACCTGCACGAACTCATCGAGGACGAGCTGTTGATGGCCTTGCCCGTGGTACCCAAGCACGACGAATGCCCCACGGCCGTGCCGCTGGCTTCTTCCGACGACGATTTTGAAGAAGCGAACGCAGAAAAGCCCAACCCTTTTGCTGCGCTCGCCGGGCTGCGCAAGGACCCCAAGGGGTGATTGGCTGACCCAAAAATCATTTGGGTTATAATCGTGGGCTTCACGCGAATCCCATCGTGTCTTTTGGGCTGATCGCGTTTTTACCAACCTACTCAAGATCAGGAGCCATCATGGCCGTTCAGCAAAACAAAAAGTCCCCTTCCAAGCGCGGCATGCACCGCTCGCACAATGCCCTGAACGTGCCTGGCATTGCTGTGGAACCCACCACCGGCGAGACGCACCTGCGTCACCACATCAGCCCCAACGGTTTCTACCGTGGCCGCCAGGTGCTGAAGAACAAGTCTGAAGCCTGATTTCAGCACCCATCAAGGCCCGCAACTACCGTGCGTAGTGCGGGCCTTTGTTTTGACTGTCGTATTTTTCTTCCGGCCGCAGCCGTTGGCCGGACAAGTCGCCCATGATCACACTGGCTGTTGACTGCATGGGGGGCGACCACGGCCCCCGCGTCACGCTCGCGGCGTGCCGTCAGTTTCTCGAACACCACCCCGACGCCCGTTTGCTGCTTGTAGGCCTGCCAGGCAGCCTGCAGTCGTTTGCGCACGACCGTGCCGCCATCGTTCCCGCCTCCGAGGTGGTAGCCATGGACGATCCGGTGGAGGTGGCCTTGCGCAAGAAGAAGGATTCTTCGATGCGCGTGGCCATCCAGCAGGTCAAGGACGGCGTGGCGTCGGCGGCTGTCTCTGCTGGCAACACCGGCGCCTTGATGGCCATTGCCCGTTATCTCCTCAAGACGCTGGACGGCATTGATCGCCCGGCCATTGCCACGCAGTTGCCCAACGCCACGGGCGGCGCCACCACGGTGCTGGACCTGGGGGCCAATGTGGATTGTTCGGCCGAGCATCTGCTGCAGTTTGCCGTGATGGGCTCCGCCCTGGTGTCGGCCCTTCAGGAGGGCGGGGAGCCCACGGTAGGTTTGCTGAACATTGGTGAAGAAGTCATCAAAGGCAGCGAAGTTATCAAAAAAGCGGGCGAACTGCTGCGATCTGCAGCCAGTTCTGGGGATTTGAACTTCTTTGGCAATGTCGAAGGCAACGACATTTTCAAGGGTACCGTGGACATCGTGGTGTGTGACGGTTTTGTGGGCAACGTGGCGCTCAAGGCCAGCGAGGGTGTTGCCTCAATGGTCATCGGGGCGCTCAAGACAGAGTTTTCCCGTCACATCTTCACAAAAATGGCGGCGATCATCGCCTATCCGATCTTAAAAGCGCTCATGAAGCGTATGGACTACCGCCGATACAACGGCGCGGCTCTGCTCGGCCTGCGCGGACTGGTGTTCAAGAGTCACGGATCGGCTGACGCCATGGCCTTCGAGCAGGCTTTGAACCGGGCGTATGATGCAGCCCGCAACAACCTGCTCGACCGTGTCCGGACCCGGATTGCGCATGCGGCGCCGCTTCTGGTGCCTGCAGATGCCCAGCCCCAGCCTGGCGTTGCGGCGACCGCACAATAATGAGACGTTATTCCCGTATTACCGGCACCGGCAGCTGTCTGCCTCCCCGCCGGTTGACCAACGCCGATCTGGTAGCCGAACTAGGGCAACGCGGCATCGAAACCTCAGACGAATGGATTGTGGAGCGCACCGGCATCCGGGCGCGCCACTTTGCGGCCCCTGATGTGGCCAGCAGCGATCTGGGTGTGGAGGCCGCGCGCAATGCCCTGCAGGCGGCCGGGCTGCAGCCGACGGACATCGACCTGATCATCGTGGCCACGTCCACGCCTGACATGGTGTTCCCCTCCACCGCTTGTATCTTGCAGAACAAACTGGGGGCCAATGGCTGCCCGGCGTTTGATGTGCAGGCGGTCTGCAGCGGTTTTGTGTATGCGCTGTCGGTGGCAGATGCCATGATCCAGACGGGGGCGGCCAACCGCGCCCTGGTGATTGGGGCCGAGGTGTTCAGCCGCATCCTGGACTTCAATGACCGTACCACCTGCGTGCTGTTTGGCGATGGCGCGGGTGCCGTGGTGCTGGAAGCGTCCGAGACGCCCGGCATCCTGTCGAGCGACCTGCATGCCGATGGCAAACATGTGGGCATTCTGTGTGTGCCTGGCAATGTGTCGGGTGGCCAGGTGCTGGGGGATCCTCTCCTCAAGATGGATGGACAGGCAGTTTTCAAGCTGGCAGTGGGGGTGCTGGAAAAAGCCGCCCATGCCGCACTGTCCAAGGCCGGGCTGGCCGAGGCGGACATCGACTGGCTGATCCCGCACCAGGCCAACATCCGCATCATGCAGGGCACGGCCCGCAAGCTGAAGCTGTCCATGGACAAGGTGGTGGTCACCGTGGACCAGCATGGCAACACGTCTGCGGCGTCCATTCCGCTGGCGCTCGACCATGCCGTGCGCTCTGGCCAGGTCAAAAAGGGTGAGACCCTGCTGCTCGAGGGTGTGGGTGGTGGCTTCACCTGGGGGGCGGTGCTCCTAAAGTTGTAGCTATAAGTCCAATGGGGACAGGCGATAGCCCCCCATTTTCTTAAATTTCTGGATTTTTCATGACGTCTTTTGCATTTGTCTTTCCGGGACAAGGCTCCCAGTCCGTGGGCATGCTCGATGGGTGGGGTGACCATCCTGTAGTGGCGCAGACCCTGCAAGAAGCATCGGATGCCCTGGGTGAAGATGTGGGCGCCCTGATCAAGGAAGGCCCCAAGGAGGCGCTGGCGCTGACCACCAACACCCAGCCGGTGATGCTGGTGGCGGGCGTGGCGGCCTGGCGTGTCTGGCGTTCCGAGGGGGGGGCGACCCCCGCGGCGGTGGCTGGGCATTCGCTGGGCGAGTATTCGGCCCTGGTGGCGGCCGGCGTGCTGACGCTGACGCAGGCGGCTCCGCTGGTGCGGCTGCGCGCTGCGGCCATGCAAGAGGCTGTGCCGGTGGGCACCGGCGCCATGGCCGCCATCCTGGGTATGGAAGCCTCCAAGGTCATCGCTGGGTGCGCCGAGGCGCTCGCATCGTTCGGGCGCGGCACCACCGAGGTCGTCGAGGCTGTCAATTTCAACGACCCGATCCAGACCGTGATTGCCGGGACCAAGGCGGGTGTGGACAAAGCCTGTGAGGTGCTCAAGGCGGCCGGCGCCAAGCGGGCACTGTTGCTGCCCGTGTCGGCGCCTTTCCACTCCAGCCTGATGAAGCCCGCCGCTGAAAAGCTGCGCGTGGCGCTGGCCGGTGTGGCGCTGGTCGCGCCCCAGATTCCAGTGCTCAACAACGTGGACGTGGTGGTGCAGCAGGACGCGGACGCCATTCGCGACGCGCTCTACCGCCAGGCCTTTGGCCCGGTGCGCTGGGTCGAATGCGTGCAGGCCCTGAAGGGCCGTGGTGTGACGCACATTGTTGAATGTGGCCCCGGCAAGGTGCTGGCAGGCCTGACCAAACGCATTGACCCCGAACTGGTCGGTGCAGCATTGTTTGACTCGGCCACCCTGGCCGAAACCCGGGAGTTGTTGGCATGACGGAATCGACCCAGACGGTAGCGCAGGCAGCGCAAGTGGCGCTGGTGACCGGCGCATCGCGCGGCATTGGCGCTGCGATTGCCTTGGAACTGGCGGTGCGCGGCTACCAGGTGGTGGGCACGGCCACCACCGACGAGGGCGCTGCGCGCATCAGCCAGGCGCTGGCGGCCTATCCGGGCAGCCGGGGTGCCAACCTGAATGTGAATGATGTGGCGGCGGTTGAGGCCCTGATGGACTCCATCGTCAAACAGCAAGGTGGCCTGCATGTGCTGGTGAACAACGCCGGCATCACGCGCGACACCCTGGCCATGCGCATGAAGGATGACGACTGGGACGCGGTGATGGACACCAATCTCAAGGCCGTGTTCCGCGTGAGCCGTGCGGCGATCCGCCCGATGATGAAGCAGCGTTTTGGGCGCATCATCAGCATCACCAGCGTGGTGGGCGCGTCGGGCAATCCCGGCCAGGCCAACTATGCGGCGGCCAAGGCCGGCGTGGCAGGCATGACGCGCGCATTGGCCCGGGAGCTGGGCAGCCGCAGCATCACCGTGAACTGCGTGGCCCCTGGCTTTATCGAGACCGACATGACCTCCGTGCTGCCCGAAGACCAGCAAAAAGCGCTCAATGCGCAGATCCCGCTGGGCCACATGGGCAAGCCTGCGGACGTCGCGCACGCGGTGGCTTACCTGGCTTCGCGCGAAGCTGGCTATGTGACGGGGCAGGAGTTGCACGTCAATGGCGGCATGTACATGTAATTAAGACAAGTTAACGCCGGTTCATCCGGACGGCGGGTCGTTTAGGGGCTTCTCCTTAAGCGGCTAGAATCGCGGATTCATTCAC
>CAYXSL010000163.1:0-10426 GCA_964466605.1 uncultured Verminephrobacter sp. | reverse complement strand
GGCGGCTCACCGACCACCGCATCAACCTCACGCTGTACAAGCTGCTGTACGTGATGGAAGGCGACCTGGGCGACGTGCTGCAGGCCCTGGCGCATGCGCGCGAGGCCGAGCAGCTGGAAGAGCTGGAGATGGGTGCCGCGGGCTGAACGCCGCCCATAATTTGAGTAAAAAAGGCCTTCTGCGCGCGACCATCAAGCCCAAGCAGCTATCAAGATCATAGTGACTTCCGCCACACCCACCCTCGCCCAGGCTTTGGCCCAGGCCCACACGCTGGGCCTGGCGCGCATCGACGCACAACTGCTGCTGCTGCACACCCTGGCCCGCCCCGACGCGGGCCGCGCCTGGCTGCTGGCGCACGACACGGATGCGCTGGACGAGGGCGCGCACGGCCAGTTCATCGCCCTGTGCCAGCGCCGCCTGGCGGGCGAACCCGTGGCCTACCTCACCGGCCGCAAGGAGTTCTACGGCCTGCCGCTGCAGGTGGACGCACGTGTGCTGGACCCGCGCCCCGACACCGAAACCCTGGTCGAGTGGGCGCTGGAAGTCATCGCCCCGCTGGCATCGCCGCGCGTGGTGGACCTGGGCACCGGCAGCGGCGCGATTGCGCTGGCCCTGCAAAGCCAGCGCGCCGATGCCCAGGTGCTGGCGGTGGATGCCAGCGCCGATGCACTGGCCGTGGCCCAGGCCAATGCAAAGCGGCTGGGCTTGCCCGTGCAGTTCCAGCAAGCCAACTGGCTGGCGGATGTGGAGGGCCCATTCGACGCCATCGTCTCCAACCCCCCCTACATCCCCAGCACCGACCCGCACCTGGCCGCGCTGGCCCACGAACCCCTGCAGGCCCTGGCCAGCGGCACCGATGGGCTGGACGACATCCGCACCATCGTGACCCAGGCCCCCGCCCACCTGCGGCCCGGTGGCTGGCTGCTGCTGGAGCATGGTTACGACCAGGCGCCCGCCGTGCAGGCGCTGCTCACCGCCCAGGGCTTTGCCCAGGTGCACAGCCGCAATGACCTCGCTGGCATTGCGCGTTGCACAGGTGGACAGTGGCCCTTGCCGCAGACAGTGAAATAATCCATCCCATTGCGGACCCCTCCCCACCCCAGGCCCGCCCGCCCCTTTCAAGGAGTTTTACCCATGAGCGACACCCAACAACGCATCGACGCCCTCGTCAAATCCAGCGACATCCTGCTGTTCATGAAGGGCAGCGCCAGCTTCCCCATGTGCGGCTTCTCGGGCCGCGCGATCCAGATCCTCAAGGCCTGCGGCGTGGACCCCAAGGCCGTGGTGACCGTGAACGTGCTCGAAGACGACGAGATCCGCCAGGGCATCAAGGAATACAGCAACTGGCCCACCATCCCCCAGCTGTACGTGAAGGGCGAGTTCATCGGCGGCTCGGACATCATGATGGAGATGTACGAGTCGGGCGAACTCAAGCAGGTGCTGGGCACCGAGGGCTGATCCCTTTTCGCCCCCTGCCCTTTGCCCCACCAGCCGCCTTCGGGCGGCTTTTTTCATGGCGTATTGGTGTGCCCGCAACAGCAGCACCAATCAGGGGCTTTTCCGATGGAGCGGCGGGCATGTTGTGTGCTTGAATGGTTGCGTGACCCCCATCACAAGGAGCATGCAATGACCAGCCATAGCCTTGTTCCCCAGCCACCCGCCCTGCGCCTGCCGGTGGCCCAGATGCGCAACGTGTTCCACCCTGGCGATGTCGAGCGCAAGCTCGCACGGCTGCAGGAGTCGGGCAACCAGCGCGAATACGACACCCTGCGCACCGTCTACGAACGCATGCTCGAGCGTGGGCCGGAGCGTTTCCAGGTCAAGCCCTCGGGCGTGCCCGACATGGCCGGCCTGTACGCGCAGCTGCCCAACTTCACCGAGGTGCTGGACGATGTGAAACGCCATGTGGCCCTGGCCCAGGACAGCAGCGATGGACTGGAGGTCACGCCCATGCTGCTGCTGGGCCCGCCCGGCATCGGCAAGACCCACTTCGCGCGCCACTTGGCCGAACTGCTGGGCACGGGCATGAACCTGCTGCCCATGAGTTCCATGACCGCGGGCTGGCTGCTGTCGGGCTCGTCGGCGCAGTGGAAGGGCGCGCGCCCCGGCAAGGTGTTCGAGGCGCTGGTGGAGGGCGAATATGCCAATCCTGTCATCGTGGTGGACGAAATTGACAAGGCCAGCACCGACGCGCAGTACGACCCGCTGGGCGCCCTCTACAGCCTGCTGGAGCACGACACGGCCCAGTGTTTCACCGACGAGTTCGCCGAGGTGGCCATCGACGCGAGCCAGGTGATCTGGATCACCACGGCCAATGACACGCGGGGCATCCCCGACCCCATCCTCAACCGCATGAACGTGTTCGAGGTGGAGGCCCCCACGCTGGAGCAGGCGCGCGCCATTGCCCGCAACCTGTACGCTGGCATCCGTGCGGGCCACGACTGGGGCCGCCTGCTGGACCCGGAGCCCCTGGACGATGTGCTGGACCACCTCGCCCAGATGCCGCCGCGCGAGATGCGGCGCGCGCTGATGACGGGTTTTGGCAATGCGCGGCTGGACCGGCGCAGCACGGTGGAGATCACCGATCTGCCCAAGGCGGCCTCTGGCCGCAGCCGCATCGGTTTCGTGCAATAGCTGCTGCGCGTGGTTGCAGGCCGCCTTCACGGCGGTGCGCAGCCGATGTCCGCCCGCAGGGCGCACAGATACACTCGGGTGGCCGCAGTGCCCTGGCCTGCGCCGCCCGCCTCCGCCATGACCCTGTCCCAAAGCCTCTTCGTGATCGGGCTGCTGATCGCAGCCAGCGCCTTCTTCTCCATGGCCGAGATCTCGCTCGCGGCCGCCCGCCGCCTGCGCCTGCGGCAGATGGCCGACGAGGGCGATGCGCGCGCAGACCGCGTGCTGCGCATGCAGGAGCAGCCAGGCGACTACTTCACCGTGGTGCAGGTGGGCCAGAACGCCGTGGCCATCCTGGGCGGTATCGTGGGCGAAGGGGCGCTGAGCCCCCATTTCACAGCGCTGCTCAGCCTGTGGCTGTCGGAATCGACGGCGGAAAAGGCCGGGTTCCTGGTGTCCTTCCTGGTCATCACCTCGCTGTTCATCCTGTTTGCCGACCTGTTCCCCAAGCGCCTGGGCATGGCCGAGCCCGAGCGGCTGGTGGTGCGCCTGGCGCAGCCCATGGCCTGGTGCACCACGCTGCTGCGCCCGCTGGTGTGGTTCTACAGCCGTGGGGCCGATGCGCTGTTTCGCGTGCTGGGGCTGTCGTCGCTGCGCGACGACCGCATCACCTCCGACGACATCCTGGCCATGATGGAGGCCGGGGCCCGTGCCGGGGTGCTGGCCGCGCGGGAGCAGCAGGTCATCACCAATGTGTTCGAACTGGACACGCGCACCGTGTCCAGCGCCATGTCGCCGCGCGACCGGGTGGCGTTCTTCCTGCGCGACGAGCCCGATTCCGTCATCCGGCTGCGCATTGCGGCCGAACCCTTCTCGACCTACCCCGTGTGCGAGGGCGATATCGACCATGTGGTGGGTTACGTGGATGCGAAGGACCTGTTCCAGCGCGTGCTGAACAACCAGCCCATTTCGCTGGCCGACGACAGCCTGGTGCGCAAGGTGCTCATCGTGCCCGACCGCCTGACCCTGTCAGAGGTGCTGGAGCAGTTCCGCCAGGTGCACGAGGACTTTGCCGTCATCGTGAACGAGTACAGCCTGGTGGTGGGGGTCGTGACCCTGAACGATGTGATGAGCACCGTGATGGGTGACCTGGTGGGCCCCGCAGACGAAGAACAGATCGTTCGGCGCGACGAGGATTCTTGGCTCATCGATGGCGTCACCTCCATCGAGGACGTGCTGCACGCACTGTCGCTCGACGAGCTGCCCCACACCGGCGAGTACGAAACCCTGGCCGGGTTCCTGATGGTGATGCTGCGCCGCGTGCCGCGCCGCACCGACAGCGTGAGCTGGGGCGGCTACAAGTTCGAGGTGCTGGATGTGGACAGCTACCGCATCGACCAGGTCATGGTTTCACGCCTGAATCCTACAGGCAGCAGTAGCAGCAGCCCGCCTGCGGCTCAGGCCTGAGCCCGTCAGGCGGCAGGCGCCGTCGGCCTGTCGATGAACGCCCAGTTGCGCTGGGCGCCAAACACCGCATCCGGGTAGGGTGAGCGGCCCCGGCTGCCGTTGTAGCGCCCCAGGGCCATGAAAAGATCACCCCGCTCCCGGTCAATGTAGTGGCGCAGGATCACGCAGCCAAAGCGCAGGTTGGTCTGCATGTGGAACAGCTTGCCGGCATCGCCATCACCAATCACCCGCGTCCAGAACGGCATGACCTGCATGTAGCCCCGCGCGCCCACGCTGGAGACAGCAAATTTGCGGAACCCGCTCTCCACTTGGATCAGCCCCAGGACCAGCGACACATCCAGCCCCGCGCGTTTGGACTCGTACCAGACCGTCTGCAGAAAATCGCGCCGCACCTCCCACTCGGGCTTGCGGCGGCGCAGCCGGTCGCTCTGGGTGCCCAGCCAGCGCAGGTAGTGCAGACGGGCTTCGGTGGTAAAAAACTCGGGCTCGGGCGGCGCCTGGTTGGCGATGGCGGAACTCAGCGCCGTGCGCACGGAATCCATCAGCGGTTCTTCAAGCTGCCCCCCCGCATGTGCCGCCTGCGGTGCGGCCAGCCAAGCTGCCGGTGCCGCGATCGAGGCTGCTGAAACCAGGCACGCGCGCCGCGAGAGCCCAGCCACGGCACCGGGACGGGCCGTGGAAGATGCGTTGGCGCTCCGCTCCTCGCTCATGCTCATACCACCATGCGGCCCTTCACATGGGCCAGGATGTCGGCCACCGCCACCTTGGTGGCGGCCGCGTCGCGGCGGTGCTGGTACTCGACCACGCCCTCCTTGAGGCTCTTGTCGCCAATGGTCACACGGTGCGGCACGCCGATCAGCTCCCAATCGGCAAACATGGCGCCGGGGCGCTCGCCGCGGTCGTCCAGGATCACATCCACGCCGGCGGCCAGCAGGTCGGCGTAGAGCTGCTCGGCCGCAGCCTTGACGGCCTCGCTGCGGTCCATGCCCACGGGGCAGACCACCACGGTGAAAGGCGCGATGGCGTCGGGCCAGATGATGCCGCGCTCGTCGTGGTTCTGTTCGATAGCAGCCGCAGGCAGGCGCGTCACGCCAATACCGTAACAGCCCATCTCGAAGAATGCTGGCTTGCCATCGTCACCCAGGAAGGTGGCGTTCATGCCCTTGCTGTACTTGGTGCCCAGGTAGAACACATGGCCCACTTCGATGCCGCGCTCAATGGCGAGTTCGCCCTGGCCATCGGGGGAGCGGTCGCCCGCCACCACGTTGCGCAGGTCGGCAATCGCATCGGGCTCGGGCAGGTCGCGGCCCCAGTTCACGCCGGTGATGTGGAAATCCACCTCGTTGGCGCCGCAGATCCAGTCGGCCATGAGGGCCACCTCGCGGTCCACCACGATCTTGAGCGGCTTTTTCAGGCCGATGGGGCCCAGGTAGCCGGGCTTGCAGCCAAAGTGCTCCTCGATTTCCGAGAGCGTGGCAAAGCGGAAGCCCGCCAGGCCAGGCACCTTGCCGACCTTGATCTCGTTCATGTCGTGGTCGCCGCGCAGCAGCAGCAGGCAGACCTGACTCTTGATGATTTCGCCGGCCTCGTTGGTTTCATCCGTGGCCAGGACCAGCGATTTCACGGTGGTGCTCAAAGGCACACCCAGCAGCTCGGCCACATCGGCGCAGGTGCTCTTGCCAGGCGTTGGCGTCTTTTCCAGGGCCTTGGCGGGCGCAGGGCGTGGACCGGCAGGCGCCAGGGCCTCGGCCTTTTCCATGTTGGCGGCATAGTCGCTCTGGGGGCAATAGACGATGGCGTCTTCGCCCGTGGCGGCGATCACCTGGAACTCTTCGGACAGATCGCCACCGATGGCGCCGCTGTCAGCCGCCACGGCACGGTAGGTCAGGCCGAAGCGGTCAAAAATGCGGCGGTAGGCCTGGGCCATCACCTGGTAGCTGGCCTTGGCGGCCACTTGGTCGCGGTCAAAGCTGTAGGCGTCCTTCATGATGAACTCGCGGCCGCGCATGAGGCCAAAGCGTGGGCGGCGCTCGTCGCGGAACTTGGTCTGGATCTGGTAGAAATTCTTGGGCAACTGCTTGTAGCTGCGGATGTCCTGGCGCACCACGTCAGTGATGACTTCTTCGCTGGTGGGTTGAACCACAAAATCGCGGCCATGGCGGTCCTGGATGCGCAGCAGCTCAGGGCCCATTTTGTCGAAGCGGCCCGTTTCCTGCCAAAGCTCGGCGGGCTGCACCACGGGCATGGTCAGCTCCACGGCGCCCGCGCGGTTCATCTCCTCCCGCACGATCGCCTCGACCTTGCGGATGACCCGCAGGCCCATGGGCATGTAGTTATAGATGCCCGCGCCCAGTTTCTTGATCAGCCCGGCCCGCATCATGAGTTTGTGGCTGACCACTTCTGCGTCGGCCGGGGCTTCCTTGAGGGTGGAGATAAAGAATTGGGAGGCTTTCATCGGAATCGATTTCGGGCGGAACAGAGCAGTCCACTTGATGCGCGCTAGGCGCCGTGCATAATGGACGCAGTTTAAAAATTTGGGGTTTGATTATGCTTGACCGGGACGGCTTTCGGCCGAACGTCGGCATCATCCTGCTCAACCAGAGAAACCAGGTGTTCTGGGGCAAGCGCATACGCACCCATAGCTGGCAGTTCCCGCAGGGTGGCATTGACCGGGGCGAGACCCCCGAGCAAGCCATGTTCCGGGAGCTGCACGAAGAGGTGGGATTATCGCCTGACCACGTGCGCGTGGTGGCCCGCACCCGGGACTGGTTGCGCTATGAGGTGCCTGACCGGTACATCCGCCGCGATGCGCGCGGACATTACAAGGGCCAGAAACAAATCTGGTATCTGCTGCAACTGGTGGGCCACGACTGGGACTTGAATCTCCGCGCGACCAACCACCCCGAGTTCGATGCCTGGCGCTGGAACGACTACTGGGTGCCTCTGGACGTGGTGGTCGAGTTCAAGCGGGGGGTCTATGAAATGGCCCTGACCGAACTGGCGCGCTACCTGCCTCGGCATGAACAGCGCAACCGCTACCTGCGCAGCGGCATGCGGACAAGAGAAGGTGAGCACACGGGAACGAGCATGTACCGCACCGGGTCCATGCTGATCAACCCGGGCATGGAACTCCCCCCTGGCGCCAGTTTTGACCCCGACCCGCAAAACAGCATGCCGGGTGAACTGGACGGGATTCCGCCCCTGACCACCACCACGCCCCGCTGATCTTCGCACCCACCAACAAAAATGCCTGCAATAAGCAGGCATTTTTTATGGCTGGAACGCGGCGGGAAACGCTAAAACAATCCGGCAGTCACGCGCCCACAGCAAGCACCAGATTGTCGCGGTGCACCATCTCTGGTTCCGCCACATAGCCCAGCAGCTTTTCAAACTCGGTCGAAGGCTTGCGGCACAGAAGGCGCGCTTCGGCAGCCGCGTAGTTGGCCAGGCCCCGCGCGATCTCGGTCCCGGATGCATCCCGCACAGCAATCACATCGCCGCGCGAGAAATCGCCCTCGACCGCCGTCATGCCGATGGGCAGCAGGCTCTTGCCTTCATCGCGCACCTTGGCGGCCGCCCCGGCATCCACCAGCACAGAGCCGCGCAGTTGCAGGTGGTCCGCCATCCATTGCTTGCGGGCCTGCTTCTTCTGGGTTTGCGCAACCAGCAAGGTCCCCAGGGGCTCGCCCCCGACCAGGCGCAGCAGCACATCGGGCTCACGCCCCCAGGCAATCACGGTGGACGCGCCCGAGCCCGCAGCCCGCTTGGCCGCCAGGATCTTGGTGATCATGCCGCCCTTGCCGATGCTCGACCCCGCGCCCCCGGCCATGGCCTCCAGGGCCAGGTCCCCCGCCTTGGCCTCGTGCACAAACTGCGCCGAGGGGTCCCTCCGCGGGTCGGCGGTGTACAGCCCCTTTTGGTCCGTGAGGATAATCAGCGCATCGGCCTCGACCAGATTGGCCACCAGCGCCCCCAGGGTGTCGTTGTCGCCAAACTTGATTTCGTCGTTGACGACCGTGTCGTTCTCGTTGATCACCGGCACCACGCCCAGGCGCAGCAGCGTGAGCAAGGTAGAGCGCGCGTTCAGGTAACGCTCGCGGTCGGCCAGGTCGGCGTGGGTGAGCAGCACCTGGGCGCTGCCCATGCCCTCCTCGCGCAGCTTGGTCTCGTACATTTGCGCCAGACCCATCTGCCCCACGGCGGCGGCGGCCTGCAACTCATGGATTTCCTGTGGTCGCGTGGTCCAGCCCAGGCGCTTCATGCCCTCGGCAATGGCGCCACTGGACACCATCACCACCTCACGCGCCACCCCGCCATCGCCGCGCACCAGGGCAGCCAGCTGGCGGCTCCATTCACCGATGGCCGTTTCGTCCAGGCCACGGCCTTCGTTGGTCACAAGGCTGGAACCCACCTTGACCACGATGCGGCGGGCATCTCGCAATACGCTGGAAACCATTGTTTGAATTAATTTTGGCTGCTACCGCGCGCCCGACAAGCGTTAGTAGCTATTAAAAATATAGCAATCAAATGACAAGGGCCACAACCCCCTGCGTCAGGCGGGCGCGTCTCCGGCAAACCGGGGATCGACTTCTACGGGCTCGTTTTCCGTGCGCTGCTCCGACTGCACGTGGCGGAAGATCGCATGGATCAGAGACTCGCAGCCTTCACGTGTCAGCGCAGAAATCTCAAACACCGGCCCTTTCCACTTGAAGCGCTTCACAAAGTCTTTGACACGCGCCTCGCGCTCGTCGTCCGGCACCATGTCCAGTTTGTTCAGCACCAACCAGCGGGGCTTGTTATAGAGCTGCTGGTCGTACTTCTTCAGTTCGTTGACGATGGCCTTGGCCTGCGCTACCGGATCCACCGCATCATCGAACGGCGCCAGATCGACGATGTGCAACAACAGGCGGGTACGCTGCAGGTGCCGCAGGAACTGATGGCCCAGCCCCGCGCCCTCCGACGCCCCTTCAATCAGGCCCGGAATGTCGGCCACAACAAAACTTTGTTCCGGCCCCACACGCACCACGCCCAGGTTCGGATGCAGCGTAGTGAAGGGGTAATCGGCAATTTTGGGCCGCGCATTCGAAACCGCCGTGATGAAGGTGGATTTGCCAGCATTCGGCATGCCCAGCAGGCCCACATCGGCCAGCACCTTCAGCTCCAGCTTGAGGTTCTTTTTCTCCCCCGGCCAACCCGGCGTCTTCTGGCGGGGCGCGCGGTTGATGGCGCTCTTGAAGCGCAAATTGCCAAACCCGCCATCGCCCCCCTTGGCAATGGTGATGACCTCGCCCGGGTTGAGCAGTTCGTACAGCACCTCACCCGTTTCCGCGTCGGTGATGATGGTGCCCACGGGCATTTTGAGGGTGATGTCGGCACCTGCGGCGCCAAACATGTCCGAGCCCATGCCATGTTCGCCGCGCTTGGCCTCGTGTCGGCGCGAATAGCGAAAGTCCACCAGGGTGTTCAGGTTGGGGTCGGCAACGGCAAACACGTGCCCCCCGCGCCCGCCATCGCCGCCATTGGGTCCGCCAAACTCCTTGTATTTTTCGTGCCGAAACGACACGCAGCCATTGCCACCGTCACCGGCTGCAATGTCAATAAAGGCTTCATCGACGAACTTCATGGAATATCCAGTTTACAAAAAGGCGCCGGACAAACCGGCAGCCAACCGCCGATTGTGGCGGAACAGCGGAACGCCTTCCAGGCGCCGCAGGCAGATGGCATGCGAAAGCCACCCGTACAGACCAAACAACAAAGCCCCGGCAAAGCGGGGCTTCGTTGCTTGCCGGAGGAAAAATCCTCAGGCAGGAGTCACATTGACCGTGGACTTGGACAATGCACCCTTGGTGCCAAACGACACGTGGCCGTCCACCAGGGCGAACAAGGTGTGATCCTTGCCGACGCCAACGTTGGTGCCGGGGTGGAAACGTGTGCCACGTTGGCGCACGATGATCGAGCCAGCGCTGATCAGTTCACCACCGAACGCCTTGACACCCAGCATCTTTGGCTTGGAGTCGCGCCCGTTTCGCGTAGAGCCGCCGCCTTTTTTCTGTGCCATGACTCAGCTCCTTCGCTTAAGCAGCAATCGCACCGATTTGCAGTTCGGTGAACTGCTGGCGATGGCCTTGGCGTTTTTGATAGTGCTTGCGACGGCGCATCTTGAAGATGTGCACCTTGTCGTGCTTGCCGTGGGCCACAACAGTGGCTTTCACGGTTGCGCCGGACACCAGGGGCATGCCAACCTTCAGTTCAGCGCCGTTGCCGACAGCCAGAACCTGGTCGATCACGATCTCCTGGCCTACGTCCGCAGCAATCTGTTCTACTTTAATTTTTTCGCCGGAAGCAA
>CAYXSL010000162.1:0-10588 GCA_964466605.1 uncultured Verminephrobacter sp. | reverse complement strand
TCAAGCTCACCGCGCGCGAGGCCGAGGTGCTGTACTGGGTGGTCAAGGGCAAGATGAACCGTGACATCGGCGACATCCTTGGCGCCAGCCCCGCCACCGTCAAAAAGCACCTGGAGCGCGTGTTTGCCAAGCTGGGGGTGGAGACGCGCACCGCAGCGGCGGGGATGGCGATGAACCGCATCCGCCAGCTGCACCCGCAGTTTGAGGGGTGATTTTGGGGGTTTTTTGGGGCCCTTTGGGTCTTTTTTTGGCCCTCTGCGCGCACTGGTAAAGGGTTTTTAGCTATCTATTTTGAATAGATGGCCCCCTAGGAACCCTCTGCGAAAATCATCGCGCCGTGTGCATCTGCGGACTCGGGCGGCCTGCAGCGTTGCAAATACTCGCTATGGCTATGGCTATGGCTATGGCCACGGCTATTGCTGCGTTTTGCGTTTTTGCGTCTGGCAGTCCATCCCGATCCGCAGCGCTCACTTTCCGCTTGATTTGTGCAGCGGAGCCCCAGCGCTGCCGTCCCTCACATCCCCAGCGACTTGAGCAGCGCGTCGGTGTCGTCCTGCCCGGCGGGCGGGGGCGCGGGCACCGGGGGGGCTTCCTGCGTCTGGGCCATCAGGGCATCGGGGTCGGGGGCTTCCTGGGCTTCGAAGTCGTAGAGCTTGATGAACTCGGTGCGGTCAATCGCCAGTTCCAGGTAGAAGATGTTGTTGTTGGCGGTGTAGAAGGTCACACGCCGGGCCTCGGGCTTGTCCAGGTTGGCGTCCACGCTGAGCTGCACCTGCTTGTTCAGCACCAGCATCTTGGGCTGGTTCTGGGTGATGTGGGTCTGCAGCTCGCGCCGCACCTTGCCGGTGAAGTCGCCCACCACCTGGTTCATCAGCTCGCCCATCACGTTGCTCACTTCGTCCGACGTGTAGGAGCTGACCAGGTCGTCCTTGGACATGCCCATGTTCAGCAGGTAGTTGGCATACAGCTCCATGGCTGCCTGGCCCGAGAAGTTGATGATCACCAGGCCCGAGAAGCCGCCGTCGAACAGCACAAAACAGCCGATTTCGGGCTTGAGGCAGGTCTTGCTGATGCGCTGCACCATGCCGGAATAGTGGATCTGGGTGTGGGTGGCCACGCCCAGCACGCGCGTGACGGAGTTGCACAGGCTGATCAATAGGTCTTCGGTGCCGTAGACGGAGGATTTTTCGGGGGTGGTCATGGTGTGGTGTGGCTGTCGGCCAGAAAACGACTTGTTGCACAGCATAGGCGATGACGCCCCCGGAAACCAGAGTGTTGGCCCTGCCGTGGTGTGCGCCGCCACCCTGGCTCGGGGGCAGCACAACGCCAATTGACTTTCGACCCGGCTTGGGTATCGTGCTCCCCATCCAAGCAAGAGAGGGGCGCCTGATGGGCAACGTCTATTCCTACGGCCTGACCGATTTCCAGGCGATTGCGACCGGCGCAGCCGTGCTCGCCAGCGGTGGCGGCGGGAGCTACCACGACGCCTGCGCCATCGTGCAGCAGCTGGCGGACCAGGGCTACACGGGGACGGTGCAGGTGCAGGACTACGACGGCGCCACCAACGCCTGTGTGCTGGCCATCATGGGCTCGCCCGACGCGGCCGACAACCTCACCCTCGCGGCGGTGCAGAACTCCATCAGCAACACCGTGGCCGTGCTGCAGGCCTACACCGGCATGCAGCCGGGCGCCTTCATCCCGGTGGAGATCGGGCCCATCAATTCGCTGGTCCCGCTGATCGGCGCGGCCATGTCGGGCGGCAGCATCTGGGTGGTCAACGGTGACGGCGCGGGCCGCGCCGTGCCCGAGCTGCCCCAGACCACCTTCACCGCGCCCACCGGGCCGGCGCCCAGCCCTGCCGTGCTGGCCAGCGATGCGCCCACGCTCGTGGCGGCGGAATATGCGGTGCTGGGCTCCGCCACGGCGTCGGGCATCGAGTCGCTGGCGGGCGGGGTGGTGGGCGGTTTTGGCGGGTATTCGGGCATTGCGATGTGGCCCTCGAACGCCGGCAACCAGTTTGCGTTGTCGGGCAGCTACATCCAGGGCACGCTGGAGCAGGCGCGCCAGCTGGGCCTGCAACTCTTGCAGGCCGTCACGCCGCTGAGCACCCTGGCGGTGGCGGCGGGCATAGAGGAGATCACGGGCCGGGCTGCGCGTGCCGTGGTCACCAACTTCTACATCACTTCCGTGACGCAATCGACCTCCAGCGCCTCGCTGGACTCGGGCATCATCCGCCTGGACAATGCCCCGGACCCGGCCCAGAGCACCGAAACGCATTACCTCTACAACCTCAACGAGAACCTGATCATGTATTCGGCGGCGAGCACCACCCCCGACATCATTGCGCCCGACTCGATCTGCTACTACTCGGAGAGTACGGGGCGCGGGTTCTCGAACGCCAGCGACGACCTGGCCCAGTATTTCGATGCCGCCTCGGGCCGCAGCACCGGTAACAGGGTGAGCGTGATCGCGGTGCAGACCGCCCCCCAGCTCTACAACACCCCCGGCGTGGTGGCGTCGTTTGCGGCGCTGTTGCGCAACATCGGCTACGCCGGTGGCATGCCCCCGGCCTGAAACGGGGTGCAAGACGAAAACCCGAAGCCTGGCGCAAGACATCTGAACGAACTGGAACGCTGTGAAAAATGGCCACGGGCATGGGTGAAGTAGACCTGAACAAGGAGCGGCTGGAACTGGCCCTGGAGGCCGCCGGGCTGGACCTGTGGGAGAACGATCTCATCACGGGCAACGTCACGCGCAAGGCCACCAAGACCTTCGAGGAGCTGGGGTTCACCGAAGAAGAAATCGTCTCGGGCGTGCAGGACATCTACGGCCTGTTCCACCCCGACGACATCGACACCGTGCGCCAGGCGGTGGCTGACCACCTGACGGGCGTCACGCCGCAGTACCGCTGCGAGTTCCGGCTGCGCTCCAAAAGCGGCGAGTGGGTCTGGTTTGCCAACTATGGCCGCATCATGGACGGCCACAGCGATACGCCGGGCAAACGCCTGATTGGGGTCACGTTCAACATCCACGACCGCAAGTGCCGCGAGACCGAGATCGCCCAGATCAACCAGCAGCTCACCGAACAGAACCGCCTGCTGCAGCAGCTCAACACCACACTGGAGCGGCTGGCGGCCAACGACTCGCTCACCGGCCTGTCCAACCGCCGCACGCTGATGGAAATGGGTGCGAAGGAATACAAGCGCACCGAGCGTTTTGGCCACCCGCTGTCGTTGCTGGTGGTGGACATCGACCTGTTCAAGGCCGTCAACGACGCGTACGGCCACCTCGCAGGCGACCGCGTGATCTGTGCCGTGGCCCAGGCCTGTGCCGTGCGCAAGCGCAACGGCGTGGACATCGTGGCGCGGTTTGGTGGCGAGGAGTTTGTCATCGTGCTGCCCGAAACCGATGGCCCGGGCGCACTGCGCGTGGCGGAGTCATTGCGCCAGGACGTCGAGGCCCTGCGGGTGGCTGTGGGCGACGCGGGGCAGGATGTGGCGGTCACCGTCAGCATCGGGGTGGCCACCCTGCACAAGGGCTCGGGGCTCGACTTTGAAGAGCTGGTGAACCGTGCCGACAAGGCCCTCTACCAGGCCAAGGGCACAGGCCGCAACGCCGTGTACTGCGCCGACATGCAGCCCGGCGACCCCAGCATGGGCGTGCAGCTGCAACTGGACCAGGGCGGCGGGATCTAGGCGCCGTCCCGCCCTATCCCTGGCGCGCCTTGGCGGCCTGGTGAATGGCCGCCCGGATGCGCGGGTAGGTGCCGCAGCGGCAGGCGTTGCCCGACATGGCGGCATCAATCTCTGCATCGCTGGGCTGGGTGGTCTTCTTGAGCAGTGCGCAGGCCGACATGAGCTGCCCGCTCTGGCAATAGCCACATTGCGCCACGTCCACCGCCGTCCACGCCGCGCGCAGGGCGGTGGCCTCCGGGCCCTGCAGGCCCTCGATGGTGGTCACATCGGCATTGCCCACGGCCGCCAGCGGCGTGATGCAGGCGCGCACGGGCTCGCCGTTCAGGTGCACGGTGCAGGCGCCGCACAGCGCCATGCCGCAGCCAAACTTGGTGCCGTTCATGTGCAGCTCGCCACGCAGCACCCACAGCAGCGGGGTGTCGGGTTCGGCGGTGACGGCAACGGCTTTGCCGTTGATGCGCAGGGTGGTGGACATGGTGGTTCCTCGAATCGGTTCAGGCGAGTTTGAGCGGCAGGGCGCGCAGGCGCTGGCCGGTCAGGGCAAACAGTGCGTTCGCCACCGCCGGTGCAATCGGCGGCACGCCGGGCTCGCCCACGCCTTCGGGGGGCTCGGCGCTGGCGATGATGTGGGTCTCCACGCGCGGGCAGTCGGCCATGCGCAGCAGCGGCAGGTCGTGAAAATTGCTCTGCTGCACCTGCCCGTCTTTCAGCGTGACCTCGCCATAGAGCGCCGCCGTGAGGCCGAACACCACGGCGCTTTCCATCTGCTGCGCGATCAGGTTGGGGTTGATGGCCGCGCCGCAGTCGATCACGCAGACCACGCGGTGCACGCGGATGGCCTTGTCGGCGCCCACCGACACCTCGGCCACCTGCGCCACGATGGAGCCAAACGACTGGTGCAGCGCCACGCCGCGCGCCCGCTGCACGCCCGACGCATCGGGTGGCAAGGGCTGCCCCCAGCCCGCCAGCTCGGCCGCCTTTTGCAGCACCTTCAGGTGGCGCGGGTGTTTTTGCAGCAGTGCGGCGCGGAAGGCCACCGGGTCCTTCTTGGCGGCGTGGGCCGCTTCGTCCACAAAACTTTCCTTGAAAAACGCCTGGTGCGAATGCCCCACCGAGCGCCAGAAGCCCACGGGCAGCGGCAGGTCGATGATCTCGTGCGCAATGCGCGCGTGGGGCCATTCGTAGGGCTGGTCGAACGCACCTTCGGAGGTGGTCTTGTCGGGCCCCGCGCCGGGCAGCCCGAAGGTGCGCGCCAGCACCTGCGGCACGATGGCCTGGCCCACCGACAGGTTGTGCCACGCCACCAGCTGCCCCTGCGCATCAAAGCCCGCCTTGAAGCGCGCCATGCAGGCGGGGCGGTAGAAGTCGTGCTGCGTGTCCTGCTCGCGGCTCCACAGCGTCTGCACGGGGGCGCCGCCTGCGGCCTTGGCAATGGCCGCGGCCTGGGCTACATAGTCCACCTCCAGCCGCCGTCCGAAACCGCCGCCCAGCAGCAGCTGGTGCACGGTCACCTTCTCCTCGTCCATGCCCAGCGCCTTGGCTGCTGCCATGCGTGCAAGGCCCGGCACCTGGGTCGATGTCCACACCTGGGCGGCGCCGTCCTTGACCTGTACGGTGCAATTGATGGGCTCCAGCGCCGCGTGCGCCAGGTAGGGCGCGCGGTAGTCGGCGGTGATGCTGGTGGCCGCGCCCTGCATGGCCTGGTCCACATCGCCTGCGCTGTGGTAGCCAAAGCCCTTGGTTTCATCCAGCGCCTGGGCCAGGCGCGCCATCACGGCCTCGCTCGACAAGGTGGCGGCGGGGCCGTGGTCCCACTCCACGGTGATGGCGGCAGCCGCCTTCTTGGCGTGCCAGGGCGTATCGGCAATCACCGCCACACCGCCCGTGCCGCCGTGGTAGGGCGCCACGGCCAGCACCTGCTTCACGCCGGGCAGCTTTTGTGCCGCAGCGGCGTCAAATCGGGCCACCTTGCCGCCACGCGTGGGGCACATCACCACGCTGGCGTGCAGCAGGCCGGGCGGGTTCGCATCAATGCCGAACACGGCACGGCCGTCGAGCTTGCCGGGCGCCTCGATGCGTGTGAGGGGCTTGCCGATCAGCTTGAACTGCGCAGGTTCTTTGAGTGTGACCTTGCCCGGCATGGGCTGCTGTGCGGCCAGGGCGGCCAGTTCGCCAAAGCTCGCGCGCTGGCCTGCGGCATGCTCCACCCAGCCCGCGCTGGCTGTGCACTCTGCGGCCTGCACCTTCCATTGCGCAGCGGCGGCGCTTACCAGCATGGCGCGCGCATGGGCCCCGGCTTCGCGCATGGGCAGCCACAGGTCCTTGATGCTGCTCGATCCGCCCGTCATCATCACGCCCACTTCGCGCATGGTCTTGGCCGTGAGCCAGCCCGCCACGGCCTTGATCGACCCATCGTTGTCGGGGTGGAAGGGCAGGCCGTCCACCACGGTGGCCAGGTTGTTGTAGATGTCGTCGATGGGCGCCATCGCCAGCCGCACCTGGGCCCAGTCGGCGTCCAGCTCTTCGGCCAGGATGGCGGCCAGGCCGGTGTGCGTGCCCTGGCCCATTTCGGACTTGGCCATCATCACCGTCACGGTGTTGTCGGTGCCCACCTTGAGCCAGCCGTTGAGCGCGGCCTGGCCCGGCGTGGCGGGCAGCGGGTCTGCGGGGTGCAGACGCTGGCGCGGGGGCATCACGCCCCAGCCAATCACCAGCGCGCCCGCTGTTGCGGCGCCGCCAAGCAGTACTGTGCGTCGTTTCACCATGGGTCGGGTCCTTTGTGGCTGAGCGTGGGCTGTGGCCGACATCGTAGATGCGGCGGGCATTTCCCCCACGGCGCTGTGGTTGCCGAAGATTTTGACTATTTTTGGCCGTTACCGCGCATTGGGTATGTCCTAATAGCTATTAAATGCATAGCGTTTCGCCTACCCGACACAAGCGTTGCCTGCGGGCTGCACTTTTCGGTGGTGGTGCCTGCGCGTACGCCACCCGGCGTATTTCCCAAGCAGGCCCTGCTCTCCAGAATTCATTCCATCGCACTACACAGCCCACGGGAATCCACCGGGGGCCAGGGCGAGGCGGTTTGAACCCTTACCTACCGGAGAAGCACACATGCAACGTCGTTATTCCCTCAAGGCCCTCGCGGCTGTCGCTACGCTCGCTGGCCTGTCTGCATTGCCAGCCCACGCGCAGGAGACCATCAAGGTCGGCATCCTGCACAGCCTCTCGGGCACCATGGCCATCTCCGAGACCGTGTTGAAAGACACCGTGCTCATGGCGATCGACGAGATCAACGCCAAGGGCGGCGTGCTGGGCAAGAAGCTCGAACCCGTGGTGGTGGACCCGGCCTCCAACTGGCCCCTGTTCGCCGAAAAAACCAAGCAGCTGCTGGGCCAGGACAAGGTCTCGGTCATCTTCGGCTGCTGGACCAGCGTGTCGCGCAAGTCGGTGCTGCCTGTAGTGGAAGAAATGAACGGCCTGCTGTTCTACCCCGTGCAGTACGAAGGTGAAGAACTGTCCAAGAACGTGTTCTACACCGGCGCCGCGCCCAACCAGCAGGCCATTCCTGCGGTGGACTACCTGATGAGCAAGGACGGCGGCAGCGCCAAGCGCTGGGTGCTGCTGGGCACCGACTACGTGTACCCCCGCACCACCAACAAGATCCTGCGCGCCTACCTCAAGTCCAAGGGCGTGAAGGATTCCGACATCGACGAGAAGTACACCCCGTTCGGCCACTCGGACTACCAGACCATCGTGGCCGACATCAAGAAGTTCAGCCAGGGCGGCAAGACGGCGGTGGTCTCCACCATCAACGGCGACTCCAACGTGCCCTTCTACAAGGAACTGGGGAACGCGGGCCTGAAGGCCAAGGATGTGCCGGTCGTCGCGTTCAGCGTGGGTGAAGAAGAACTGCGCGGCGTGGACACCAAGCCGCTGGTGGGCCACCTGGCCGCCTGGAACTACTTCCAGTCCATCAAGAGCCCGGACAACACCGCCTTCATCAAGAAGTGGAGCGACTACGCCAAGGCCAAGGGCATCGCTGGCCACAAGGACAAGCCACTCACCAACGACCCGATGGAAGCCACCTACATCGGCATCAACATGTGGAAGCAAGCGGTTGAAAAGGCCAAGAGCACCGACGTGGACAAGGTGATCGCCGCCATGGCAGGCCAGACCTTCAAGGCACCGTCGGGCATCGTCTCCAAGATGGACGAGAAGAACCACCACCTGCACAAGAGCGTGTTCATCGGCGAGATCAAGGCCGACGGCCAGTTCAACGTGGTGTGGAAGACGCCCGGCCCCGTGAAGGCCAAGCCATGGAGCCCGTACATCGAAGGCAACGACAAGAAGAAAGACGAACCCGAAAAGAAGTAAGCACCTGCAGTGTGCCCAAGAGGGGAGGGCGCCTGTGTGCGCCCTCCCTTTTTCTTTGACACCCGCCTGCCACCGAGAGCAGGCCGAACGGAATTCTTCTTATGTTGCGATGTTTTCTGGCCATGCGCTGGTGCCTGGTCAGCCTGCTGTGCCTGGCGGGCAGCGCCCACGCCCTCACCGCCGAGCAGGCCCTGGCCATGGCTGCGGGCGAGACCGACGACCGCGTGGCGGCCGTGCAGCAGGCCGTGGTGGATCCCAGCGAACGCACCGCTGCCTTTTTGCAGGCGCTGGCCGACGACGCAGTGCGTGTGGCCGGCGGCAAGGCATTGATCGTGAAGGGTGACAAGGGCATCGACCCTGTGACCGGCGCCGAGGTGCCTGTGCCCGCCGATGCCGAAGACATCATCAACAACAACCGCATGCGCGGCGAGATCGACACGGCCCTGGCGGGCCTGGCGCTGTTTGGCAAGGACGAAACCCAGCGCATGGCCGCCGCCAAGGCGCTGACCAAGGAGCCCGATGCGGGCCGCCTGCCTTTGCTGGACAAGGCACTGGCGCAGGAAACCAACGACAGGATCAAGGCCCAGCTGGAGCTGGCGCGCGCCGCCACCTTGCTGGGCAGCGACGATGCCGCGCAGCGCATTGCTGCAGCGCAGGCTTTGTCGCTCAGCGCCACGCCCGACACGCGGCTGCTGCTCAACGAGCGCGCCACGGTCGAGGAGGACGCCAAGGTCAAGGCCGCACTGCAGGCCGCACTGCGCGCTATTGACGGCCAGCTCGCCTGGGGCGAGCGCCTGGGCGCTGCGTTCTCGGGCATCAGCCTGGGCTCCATCCTGCTGCTCGTGGCCTTGGGCCTGGCCATCACCTACGGCCTCATGGGCGTGATCAACATGGCCCATGGCGAGCTGATGATGATCGGCGCCTACGCCACCTATGTGGTGCAGGGCCTCTTTCAAAAGTATTTCCCGGGCGCGTTCGACTGGTACCTGGTCGCTGCACTGCCGCTGGCCTTTGGTGCATCCGCCGCCGTGGGCGCGGTGCTGGAGCGCGGCGTGCTGCGCTTTCTGTACGGCCGCCCGCTGGAGACATTGCTGGCCACCTGGGGCATCAGCCTGGTGCTGATGCAGCTGGTGCGCACCCTCTTCGGCGCGCAGAACGTGGGCGTGGAAAACCCCGCGTGGATGAGTGGCGGCGTGCAGGTGCTCTCCAACCTCACGCTGCCCTACAACCGCCTGGTCATCATCGGCTTTGCGATTGCGGTGCTGCTGGGCATGGGCTACCTGATCGCGCGCACGCGCCTGGGCCTGTTTGTGCGCGGCGTCACGCAAAACCGCCCCATCGCCTCGTGCATGGGCGTGAACACCGCCCGCATCGACACCATGGCCTTTGCGCTGGGCTCGGGCATTGCAGGCCTGGCGGGCTGCGCGCTGAGCCAGGTGGGCAATGTGGGGCCGGACCTGGGCCAGAGCTACATCGTTGATGCCTTCATGGTGGTGGTGCTGGGCGGTGTGGGCCAGCTGGCTGGCACCGTGTATGCGGCGCTGGGCCTGGGCATTTTGAACAAGTTCCTCGAAGGCTGGGCGGGCGCGGTGCTGGCCAAGATTGCGGTGCTGGTGTTCATCATCATCTTCATCCAGAAGCGGCCCCAGGGCATCTTCGCGGTCAAGGGCCGCACGGCAGATTGAGTGGCCACGCCAAAATCATCATGACGACTCCATCTCCTATTCCCCTCTCACTGCCTGCACCCGCGCCGCTGCTCACACGTGGCGGCTGGTCGGCCTTCATCGTGGCGCTCATCGTGGTGTGCGCCGTGGCCCCCGTGCTCAACCTGTGGGTGCCCGCAGGCAGCATGTTCCACCTGTCGGACTACGCCGTGGCGCTGCTCGGCAAGATCATGTGCTACGCCATCTGCGCGCTGGCCATGGACCTCATCTGGGGCTACACCGGCATCCTGAGCCTGGGCCATGGTTTGTTCTTTGCGCTGGGCGGCTACGTGATGGGCATGTACCTCATGCGCCAGATCGGCCGCGACGGCAACTACAAGAGCGACCTGCCCGACTTCATGGTGTTCCTCGACTGGAAGGAGCTGCCCTGGCATTGGGCGCTGTCCGACAGCTTCATCGCCACGCTGGTCCTCATCGTGGCGGTGCCTGGCGTGATTGCGTTTGTGTTCGGCTACTTCGCGTTCCGCTCGCGCATCAAGGGGGTGTATTTCTCCATCATCACCCAGGCCATGACGTACGCGGCCATGCTGCTGTTTTTCCGCAACGAGACGGGCTTTGGTGGCAACAACGGCTTTACCGACTTCAAGCGCATCCTGGGCCAGCCCATTGCCACGCAGAACATGCGGATGCTGTTGTTCGTGCTCACGGGGCTGGCGCTGCTGGGCTTCTTCCTGCTAGCCCGCTGGCTGGTGCGCAGCAAGTTCGGCCGCGTGCTGCAGGCCGTGCGCGACGCCGAGAGCCGCGTCATGTTCTCGGGCTACTCGCCGCTGCCCTACAAGCTCACCATCTGGACCA
>CAYXSL010000161.1:0-10592 GCA_964466605.1 uncultured Verminephrobacter sp. | reverse complement strand
CCAACACCGAGACCGTGATCGCCATGATCCGCGAGGCCGTGGCGCGCGGCGCAGCCCTGGTGGGCATCTTTCACGACGCGCGGGTGGGCGCCGCCGTGGCCACGCGCCGCGTGAACGTGGGCGACTTCCGGGGAGTATCGGCATGACCGCAACCGTGTTCAAGAACGCCCGCATGGTGCTGCCGGGCGACGTGGTGTTGGGCAGCCTGCAAATGCATGGCGGGCGTATCGCGTCGCTGGACAGCGGGGCCACCGCGGCCCTGCAAGGCATCGACCTGGGGGGGGACTACCTGCTGCCGGGCCTGGTGGAGATCCACACCGACAACTTCGAGCGCCACCTGATGCCACGACCCAAGGTGCAATGGGCCGAGATGCCCGCGCTGCTGGCGCACGACGCCGAAATTGCGGCCGCAGGCATTACGACGGTGCTGGACGCGCTGGGTGTGGGCGAGGCCGATGTGGACAGCCTGCGTGGCAGCGCCTGGAACCGCGTGCTCGACACCATCGACACCTGCACCGAGCGCAACCTGCTGCGTGCAGACCACCACCTGCATGTGCGCTGCGAGCTGCCTGCGCCCAACACCATCGACCTGTTCGAACCCTTCCACGGCCACCCGCGCCTGTCGCTGATCTCGCTGATGGACCACACCCCCGGCCAGCGCCAGTGGGAGAACATCGAGCAGGCGCGCACCTACTACACCGGCAAGAAGGGCTGGAGCGCCGAGAAGTTCGAACGCCAGGTGGCGCATGCGGCCACGCTGCAGGCGCAGTATGCCGAGCCACACCGCGCGTACTTTGTGGATTACTGCCGCACGCACGGCATCTCGCTGGCCAGCCACGACGACACTACGGTGGCGCATGTGGAGCAGGCCCATGCCGAGGGGGCCGCGATGTCGGAGTTCCCCACCACACTGGCCGCTGCCCAGGCGGCGCACGAGCGGGGGCTGCTCACCGTGATGGGAGGGCCCAACGTGGTGCGTGGCGGATCGCACTCGGGCAACGTGGCGGCAGCCGACCTGGCCCGTGCGGGGCTGCTGGACATCCTTTCGTCCGACTATGTGCCGGGCAGCCTGCTGAGCGCCGTGATGCGGCTGGTGCAGGACGACATCCTGCCCCTGCCACAGGCCGTGGCCACCGTCACCCACAACCCCGCCCGGGCTGCAGGCATGTTGGACCGGGGCGTGCTGGCCCAGGGTTTGCGCGCGGATCTGGTGCAGGTGCATATGGCCGAGCTGCCCGACGGGGGCCTGCAGGCCGTGGTGCGCGGTGTCTGGCGCGAAGGCCAGCGTGTGCTGTAGAGCGCGGCTGAAGCGACCTATGACATCCAAACTTCTCCCAACTGTCAAAGCACTGTCATGCCTGGCGACCACACTTCGGTTGTCTAGACGACTTAACGCCCCCAGGAGGCTGCCATGACTGCCGCACTGCACGTCCACCAACTGAACAAACATTTCGCCAATGGCAAACATGCCCTGCGCGACATCAGCCTCACCGTGCAGCGCGGCGAGATGGTGGCGCTGATCGGTGCCTCGGGCTCTGGCAAATCCACCTTGCTGCGCCATGTGGCTGGCTTGGTGGTGGCCGACGCGTCCAGCCCATCGCTGATCGAGGTGGAAGGTCGCTGCGTACAGCAGGGCGGTCGCATCCACAGCGACATCCGCCAGGTGCGCTCGCAGGTGGGTTTCGTGTTCCAGCAGTTCAACCTGGTGGACCGCCTGCCCGTGCTGATGAACGTGCTGGTGGGGTTGCTGCACCGCACCCCCTGGTGGCGCGGCTGGCTGCGCATGTTCAAGCCGCAGGAGCGCGCGCTGGCGCTGGAGGCGCTCCACCGCGTGGGCATTGCAGAGTGCCATGCGCAGCGTGCGTCCACGCTGTCGGGTGGGCAGCAGCAGCGCGCTGCGATTGCGCGCACCCTGGTGCAGGGTGCCAAGGTGGTGCTGGCCGACGAGCCCATCGCGTCGCTCGACCCGGAATCCTCGCGCAAGGTCATGGACATCCTGGCTCGCATCAACCGCGAAGACCGCTGCACCGTCATCGTGTCCCTGCACCAGGTGGATGTGGCCATCAAGTACTGCCCGCGTGTGGTGGCCCTGCACCATGGCCAGGTGGTGTACGACGGCCCTTCTGCTGCGCTCACGCCCGCCATGCTGCGCGGCCTGTATGGCGTGCAGGCCGACGAGATCCTGCCGGGGGCGACAGGTGCGCCCACTCCACCGGTGGCGGCGCCCCTGCCCACGCCCCAGTGGTCACCCGCAATGGTCCAGGCTGCCTGACCGGGCAGCGATTCTTTGTTTCCTTTTCGGAGTTTTCCCATGTTCAAGAAACTGTTTGCTGCTTTCGCGCTGGGTGTGGGCCTGTCTGGCGCCCACGCCCAGGACATCAACTTCGGCATGATCTCGACCGAGGCCACGCAGAACCTCAAGGCCGACTGGCAGCCGCTGCTTGACGACATGGCCAAGCAGACGGGCCTGAAGATCAACGCTTTCTTCGCGTCCGACTACGCCGGGCTCATCGAAGCCATGCGCTTCAACAAGATGCAGGTGGCGTGGCTGGGCAACAAATCGGCCATGGAGGCCGTGGACCGCGCCAATGGTGAAGTGTTTGCGCAGATGGTCAACGCCGATGGAACCCAGGGCTACTACTCGCACCTGATCGTGCACAAGGACAGCCCCCTCAACACACTGGACGACGTGCTCAAGAACGGCAAGTCGCTGAACTTCGGCAACGGCGACCCCAACTCCACGTCCGGCTTTCTGGTCCCCGGCTACTACGCCTTTGCGCAAAACAAGATCGACGCCAAGACCCATTTCAAGGTCGTGCGCAGCGCCAACCACGAAACCAACGCGCTGGCCGTGGCCAACAAGCAGGTGGATGTGGCCACCAACAACAGCGAAAACCTCGAAAAGTTCAAGGAGCGCCAGCCCGAGAAGTTCAAGGACATCAAGATCGTCTGGACTTCGCCGCTGATAGCCCTCGACCCGCTGGTGATGCGCAAGGACCTGGCCGAGCCCCTGAAGGCCAAGATCCGGGACTTCTTCTACAACTACGCCAAGACCGATGCGCGCGAGAAGGAGATCGTCATGAAGATCTCCAAGCTCTCGGGCTTCAAGCCCTCGACCAACGCGCAGCTCACGCCCATCCGCCAGCTGGACCTGTTCGGCAAGCGCAACAAGATCGAGGCCGATGGCACACTCGCCGATGCCGACAAGAAGACCCGCCTGGCCGAGATCGACCAGCAGCTGGCGTCGCTGAAGTAAGCCGCCCGTTCGTCCCTGCTGCCCAGGTGTCCGCATGTCCTCTGCTCTGAATCCCTCGCTGGCCCATCTCGCCAGCTCCACGGCGCCCAAGCGCAGCCTGGGCTGGTACCTGTCGTGGGGCATCCTGCTGGTGCTGCTGGCGGCGTCATGGAAGGGCGCCGACATGCGTCCCCTTGCCCTGTGGAACGACTCGGGGAATATGGCCCGCTACGCGGCAGAGTTCTTCCCGCCGAATTTCGCGCAGTGGCAGATCTATGCACAGGAGATGCTGGTCACCTTGCAGATCGCCCTGTGGGGCACGGCGCTGGCTGTGCTGACGGCCGTGCCACTGGCGCTGCTGGCCTCGTCCAACATCGTTCCCTGGTGGGTGTACCAGCCCGTGCGCCGCTTGCTGGATGCGTTCCGCGCCATCAACGAGATGGTTTTCGCCATGCTGTTCGTGGTGGCCGTGGGCCTGGGGCCGTTCGCGGGCGTGCTGGCGCTGTGGATCCATACCTCTGGCACGCTGGCCAAGCTGTTTTCCGAGGCGGTGGAAGCCATCGACCCGCAGCCCGTGGAGGGCATCCGGTCCACCGGCGCGAGCGCGCTGCACGAGATCATCTACGGCGTGATCCCGCAGGTGATGCCGCTGTGGATCTCCTACGCCCTGTACCGCTTTGAAGCCAATGTGCGCTCGGCGTCGGTGGTGGGCATGGTGGGCGCGGGGGGCATCGGTGTGGTGCTGTGGGAAATCATCCGCGGTTTTCAGTACGCCGAGACCTGTGCGGTGATGCTCATCATTGTGGTCACTGTGAGCGCGATCGACCTGGTGTCGGCCCGCATCCGCAAGGCGCTGGTCTGACAAGGAGCACCCCATGGCATTGAGTCTGGAAGACATTGTCCACCTGCTTTCCACCCGCGGCGTGCAGCAGTACGGGCGCGAGGCGGTCAGCCAGCTGGAGCACGCATTGCAGTGCGCGCAGTGGGCCGAAAAATCTGGCGAGACCCCGGCCACCGTGGTGGCTGCCTTGCTGCACGACCTGGGCCACCTGCTGGCGCCGGGTGGCGACACAGCCGAGCAGGACGACCTGCACCAGTACATGGCCATCCCGTTCTTGCGCGGCCTGCTGCCTGATGCGGTGCTGGAGCCCATCCGCCTGCATGTGGATGCAAAGCGCTACCTGTGCACGATGGAGCCGGGGTATTGGGAGACGCTTTCGCCGGCGTCGCAGCACAGCCTGGTGTTGCAGGGGGGCGCCTTCACGCCCAAGGACGCGATGCAGTTTGCCGCCCAGCCCTTTGCGCAGGAGGCCATCCGGCTGCGCCGCTATGACGACCATGCCAAGGTGCCGGGGCTTGCCACGCCGCCGCTGGTTTACTACATGGCGCTGGTGCAACGCGTGGCGCAGGCGCCGGGGGCCAGTGCAGTTGCGGGTACCCATGCGGGGGCGGCTGTCGCCCCCTTGGCCTTGGAGACATGAACGGCTGCGTGGCGTGCCCGGGGCGGGCGCTTTGCGTCAGTTGCCCTTGTCGCCGTTGACCCAGGTGAGGTCCAGCGGCCGGTCCTCGAACTCGGTGTTCAGCACCACGGTGCTGGTGGTCCGCGCCACGCCTGCAATCGCCTTGATCTCATAGATCACGTCTTCCAGCGCACGCGCGTGTGTGGTGCGGATCTTGGCCAGAAAGTCGTATTCGCCCGCCACGCTGTGCAGCTCTTCCACCTGCGGCATGGCGCGCAGGCGCGGCGCCACGTCGCGGCAGTGGATGCCGCCATCGTTGCGGATGGCCACGAAAGCGGTGAAGTTCAGGCCCACCCGCTCCGGGTCCACGCTGATCGAAAAGCGGCGGATCACGCCCTTGTCCAGCAGCTTCTTCACCCGCTCGTGCACGGCGGCGGTAGACAGCCCCACTTCGGCCCCCACATCGGCGTACGAACGACGGCCATCTGATCCCAATGCCGAAATAATTCTGGCGTCCATGTCGTCTGTCTGAATATTTGCTTGCATAGCCGATCGATTTTGGTAAAAATTCCGAAAACCTTTCGGTTTCCATAAATTATTCGGTCAGGTGAAGAATATGCCGGCAAATTTCAACGCGCAAGCCCAATCGCAGCGCAGCTGGGCGGTGGCCCTGGCGCTGCTGCTGGTCTACATCGTCTGGGGCACCACCTATTTCGCCATCGGCATCGCGGTGCAGACCATGCCGCCGCTGCTCATGAATGCCATCCGTTTTCTGTGTGCGGGTGGTGTGATGCTGCTGATTGCGCTGTGGCAAGGCCATGCCTTGCCCACAGCGCTGCAGTGGCGCAACTCGGCGGTGGTGGGCGGCTGCATGGTGTTTCTGGCCATGAACCTGATGGGCTTTGCGCAGAAGTTGGGCATCGGCTCGGGGCTCATGGCCACGGTGGTCACCACCATGCCCATGTGGCTGGCCCTGTGGTCGCGCTGGGGCGGCGAGCGTGTGCCTTTCACCAGCTGGATCGGCCTGGCGCTGGGCGTGGTGGGCGCGCTGTTGCTGGCGCTGGAGGGTGATTTCTCGGCCACCTGGCTCGGCGCGCTGCTGGCTTTTGGCGCACCACTGTGCTGGAGCGTCGGCTCGTATGCATCGCGCAGGCTCTCGCTGCCCGCGCCTGCCATGGCGTCGGCCGCGCAGTGGTTTGCGGGCGGTGCCATGGGGCTGGTGGTGGCGCTGTGGTTCGAGCCGCTGTCGGCCCTTGGGCAGGTCAGCGCCAAGTCGTGGGCGGCCTGGGTCTACCTGCTGGTGTTTGGCACGCTGGTGGCGCTCAATGCGTATTTGTGGCTGCTGCAGAACACTTCCGCAGCGCTCGCGGGCAGCTATTCGTTCGTGAACCCGGCGGTGGCTTTGCTGGTGGGCGTGGCGCTGGGGGGCGAGCTGCTCACGGGCTGGGTGTTCGCCGCGCTGCCGTTGATTGGGGCGGCGCTGGCGTTCATCCTGTACGGGCAAGCCTTGCAGCGGTGGTTCATCCGTGCGCAGTACCGGTGGCGCAGCGCATAGCACTGGCAGGACCTGGGCGAGTGCCACCGTGGAACTGGCTCTGCCAGGCCACGGGTGGCGTCCCCCTCGGGGGAAGGCGCCGCAGGCGACTCAGGGGGGAATCACTGCCGTGGCTTCAATCTCGATCTTCGCGCGCTCTTCCATGAGCCCCGCCACCTGCACACAGGCCATGGCCGGGAAGTTCTTGCCCAGCACCTCGCGGTAGACCGCACCCAACTCCTTCAAGCGGCTGTTGTATTCGTGGCGGTCGGTCACGTACCAGGTCAGCCGCACCAGGTGCTCGGGGCCTGCGCCACCAGCTTCCAGCACGGCGCGCACGTTCAGCAGCGTCTGCCGGGTCTGGGCGATGAAGTCGTCGCTCTCGAACTGCTGCTGCGCGTTCCAGCCGATCTGGCCGCCGGTGAAAACCATGGTGCCGCGTGCGGCCACGCCGTTGGCGTAGCCCTTGGGGGTGACCCAGCCTTCGGGCTGCAAAAGGGTGTTTTTCATCATGTTGTTTTTGTTGAAGAAGAAGGTGCGGGAACCGCGCCCTGGCGCAGCTTGAAGCGTTGCAGCTTGCCGGTTTCGGTGCGGGGCAGGGCCGTGACGAACTCCACCACGCGCGGGTATTTGAACGGGGCGATGGTGGCTTTCACATGGTCCTGCAGCGCCTTGACCATGGCGGCATCGCCCGTGTGCCCGGGCTTGAGGACGCAGATGGCCTTGACTACCATGCCGCGCTCCTCGTCGGGCACGCCGATCACGCCACACTCGGCCACGGCCGGGTGGCGCAGCAGGGCGTCTTCGACCTCGGGGCCGCCGACGTTGTAGCCCGCGGTGATGATCATGTCGTCGTCGCGCGCCTGGTAGAAGAAATAACCGTCGGCGTCCTGCGTGAAGGCGTCGCCCGGGTAGTTCCAGCCGTCCTTCACGTACTTGGCCTGGCGCGGGTCGTCGAGGTATTTGCAGCCCGTGGGGCCGATCACCGCGAGTTTGCCCACCGTGCCCCGTGGCACCTCGTGGCCGTCGTCGTCCACCACCTTGGCGGTGTAGCCGGGCACCACCTTGCCGATGGCGCCAGCGCGGCTTTCACCCCCCGCCGACGAGATGAAGATGTGGAACATCTCGGTAGCGCCGATGCCGTCCGTCATGTCGAGGCCGGTCGCTTCCTTCCACAGCTGGCGTGTTGCGTCCGGCAGGCCCTCGCCCGCGCTCACGCTGGTGCGCAGCTGGGGCAGGCCGATCTGCCTGGCGAACGGTGCCATCTGCCGGTAGAACGTGGGCGCGGTGTAGCAGATGGTGACGCCCGCGTCGCGCATGAGCCGCACCATGGTCTCGGGCGTGTAGGGCTGGTCGGGGAAGTACACGCTGGCCCCGGCCCACATCGGAAACACGAGCAGGCCGCCCAGCCCGAAGGTGAAGGCCAGCGGCGGCGAACCCGCCACGATGTCGCCCGGCGTGGCGCGCAGCACATGGCGCGGCCAGGCCTCGCAGCCTGCCAGCACGTCGCGGTGCGTGTGCACGGCCGCCTTGGGTGCACCCGTGGTGCCCGAGGTGAACGCCATCAGCGCGATGTCGTCGGCCGACGTGGGGCAGGGCGGCGTGGTGCCGGGTTTGCCCTGTGCGCGTTGCAGCAGATCGGCCGCATCGGGCGCGGTGTGGAACGGCACGATGGTCGCCAGCACCGGCTGCTGCACTTGCGCGGCCTGCAGCTCGGCCAGCAGGCGGCCGTCGCACAGCGCCAGCCGGGGCTGGGCGCGCTCGATGATGCTGGCCAGCTCGCCCGCGCGCAGCAGGGGCATGGTGGCCACCGCAATCAGGCCCGCATACACCGTGCCCAGCCAGGCCAACGCCATCTCCACCGTGTTGCCGCCGCGCAGCAGCACGCGGTTGCCGGGCACCAGGCCATGGTCCTGCGTCAGCACTTCGGCAATGCGCGCGGCTTCGGCGCGGGCGTCGCGGTAGGTGTAGGTGCGGTGCGGGCCGCGCAGCAAGGGGCGGTCGCTATGGCCCGCACGTTCGGCCTGATCGAAAAGGGCCTGTACCAGGTTGGCCTGATCTGCGATCTGCAGCTCCGGCCGGTCGTAGCGCAGCGTGGGCCAGGCCTCGGGCGGCGGCAGGCGGTCGTGCACAAAGTGGTCGGGCTGTGCGGACGGGGCTTTCATGCGATTACTCCTGCAAAACGGCCTTGCCGATGATGAGTTGCTGCACCTCGGTGGCGCCTTCGTAGATGCGCAGCGAGCGGATGTCGCGGTACAGCGATTCGACCTTGCTGCCCACCTCCACGCCGCGCCCGCCGTGCAGTTGCAGCGCCATGTCGATCACGCGCTGGGCGTTTTCGGTGGCAGTCATCTTGGCCATCGCCGCTTCGGCAGTGACACGCGCCTGGCCGGTGTCGCGCAACCAGGCCGCGCGGTAGGTGAGCAGCGCGGCGCTGTCCACCAGCGCGGCCATTTCACCGATCTTGGCCTGCGTGAGCTGGAAGTCCGCGAGCGTCTGGCCGAACATGCGGCGCTGGCGTGCGTGGTGCACCGCCTCGGCGAGTGCGCGGCGCGCCATGCCCAGGGCTGCGGCGGCCACGGATGCGCGGAAGATGTCGAGCGTGCGCATGGCCAGCTTGAAGCCGCCGTTCTCTTCGCCCAGCAGCGCCGTTGCAGGCACGGTGCATTGGTCGAACTGCAGCGTGGCCAGCGGGTGCGGCGCCATCACATGGATGTGGCGCGAGGCATCCAGGCCCGGCGTGTTCGCATCGACGATGAAGGCGCTGATGCCCCGCGTGCCGCCCGCCGGGTCGGTCTTGGCGAACACGCAGTAGAAGTCCGCAATGCCCCCGTTGCTGATCCAGGTCTTGGTTCCGGTCAGAGAATATGAATCTTTTGGGCCGTTACCGCGCAATGGGTAATCGTTTGTAGCTATTGTTTTCATAGCGCCAACGTCCGAGCCTGCCTCGGGCTCGGAAAGTGCAAACGCAGCGATCAGCTCGCCGCGTGCCACGCCCTGCAGGTAGTGCGCCTGCTGCGCGGGGGTGCCCGCCAGCGTGATCGCGCCGCTGCCCAGCCCCTGCATCGCAAACGCAAAGTCGGCCAGCGGCGAGTGGTAGGCCAGTGTCTCGCGCAGCAGCACCAGCGCGCGCGAGTCGAGCGCGGGCAGCGCGCCGCCACGCTCGGCCGGAACACAGTAGCGCAGCCAGCCGCCTGCGCCCAGGCGCCGCACCCAGTCGCGGCAGGCGGCGCGGTCGTCGGTTTCATCGACCTGCTGCGCGGCAGCCCAGGGCACCAGGCCCTCGGCCAGCCTGCGGTGGGCGTCGTCAAAAAAAGGCAGGGCCAGGTGTGCCGTCGAGGGGGGGCGGGGGGCGGGGGGCGTTGCAACGTGCATGGTGATGGACTGGCTTGTTTGAATTCAATCACCCGTTCGGGCTGAGCTTGTTGAAGCCTTGCGCGGCGCTTCGACAAGCTCAGCGTGAACGGTTCGTGGGGTTGCGTGCCTTTCCTAGTCCCCCTGGAACACAGGCTTTTGCTTGGCCGCAAACGCCTCGTATGCGCGCCGGAAGTCTTCCGTCTGCATGCAGATGGCCTGCGCCTGTGCCTCGGCTTCGATGGCCTGCTCGATGGTCATACTCCACTCCTGGCTGAGCATGGTCTTGGTCATGCCATGGGCGAAGGTGGGGCCGTCGGCCAGCGTGCGCGCCGTGGCCTGCACGTTGGCCAGCAGGTCGGTGCTCTCGTACAGGTCGTTGAAGAAGCCCCAGGCCAGGCCTTCGTGTGCGGTCATCGCGCGGCCGGTGAACAGCAGCTCGCTGGCGCGGCCCTGGCCGATCATGCGCGGCAGCAGCGCGCAGGCGCCCATGTCGGCACCGGCCAGGCCCACGCGGGTGAAGAGGAACGCGGTCTTGGTGGCCTGGGTGCCGTAGCGCATGTCACAGGCCAGCGCCATCATCGCGCCCGCGCCGGCGCAGATGCCGTCGATGGCACCCAGCACAGGTTGGGGGCAGGCGCGCATGGCCTTGACCAGATCGCCCGTCATGCGCGTGAACTCCAGCAGTTCGGGCATGGTCATGGTGGTGAGCGGGCCGATGATCTCGTGCACGTCGCCGCCCGAGCAGAAGTTGCCGCCCGCGCCCGTGACCACGATGGCCTTCACGTCGGTGGCAAAGCGCAGCGCGTAGAAGAAGTCGCGCAGCTCCGCATAGCTCTGGAAGGTGAGCGGGTTCTTGCGGTCGGGCCGGTTGAGCGTGACGGTGCCCACGCCGCGCTCAAAGCTCCAGCTGAAGTGCTCGGCCACGTAGCTGGCCTGCGGGTTGAACTGCTCGCGCATGGGATTGCTCGCCCCGATGTAGTGCTTCATTCCGTTGTCTCCAGAGAAT
>CAYXSL010000160.1:0-10629 GCA_964466605.1 uncultured Verminephrobacter sp. | reverse complement strand
GCTGGTTCTGCACATGGTGGCCCACCTCGTGGGCGATCACATAGGCCTGGGCAAAGTCGCCAGGGGCGCCCAGCCGGTTCTTGAGGGTTTCATAAAAGCCCAGGTCGATATAGACCTTCTGGTCGGCCGGGCAGTAGAACGGGCCCATCGCCGCCTGGCCTGTGCCACAGGCAGTGGGCGTGGCACCCCGGAACAGCACCAGGCGCGGCTCCTGGTAGCGGCCGCCCCCCTGGCTGAACACCTGGCCCCACACGTCCTCGGTGTCGGCCAGCACGGTGGACACAAACCGGGCCATGGTGTCGTCTGCCGGTGGGCGGTGTGCCGGCCCCGGTTGCTGCTGCACATGGGCGGGCGGCCCGCCACCACTGAGCAGCCCCAGAATCGTCAGCGGATTGATACCCAGCACCCACCCCCCCAGCAAGGCGATCACGATGGTGCCAATACCAATACTGCGCCCTCCGAAAGCCGGCGACCCGCCCCTGCCGCCGCCATCGTCGTCACGGCGGTCTTCCACGTTGTCGGATTCACGATTGCCTTCCCATTTCATTCCGGTTCTCCAGCGCCCTCCGGCAGGGGGAAGGCCAATGCTGGATATTAGAACCTGTTCAAAGTCTTGTCGGCGATCGCATTGGAGCGCGCACCGTGACTACGCGCCGTGACGAGTGAACAGTGGCCGAATTACGATGGGCGCCCCCGCCCCGCCGGAGCACGCCCCCCCAGGAGCCAGCCTGCCATGATCAATGACACCCGCCACCTCACGCCCGCGCCCGACCCGGTGATCCTGCTCACGGGCTTTGACCCCTTCGGCGGCGATCCGCTCAACCCCAGCTGGCTCATCGCCCAGGCGCTGCAGGGCCAGCGCATTGGCGGCCACCGTGTGGTGGCGGCGCAGCTGCCCACGGTGTTCGGGCAGTCGCTGCAGCGGCTGGCGGCCCTGGTGCACACGCACCAGCCTGCGCTGACGGTGTGCCTGGGCCTGGCGGGCGGCCGCAGCGCGCTGTCGCTGGAGCGCATCGGCATCAACATCAACGACGCTCGCATCCCCGACAACACCGGCGCCCAGCCCATCGACACGCCCGTGGCGGCCGAGGGGCCTGCTGCCTACTTCGCCAGCCTTCCGATCAAGGCCATGCTGCGCGCCGTGCAGCGTGCGGGCCTGCCGTGCGAGGTGTCGCAGACAGCGGGCACCTTCGTCTGCAACCACGTGCTCTACGGCCTGCTCCACCTGCTGGCCCAGGGGGCGGGCCCGGCCGGGGCGCGGGGCGGGTTTGTGCATGTGCCCTGGCTCACCGGACAGGGGGCCCCCCACCTGCCGCTGCGTGACATGGTGCGCGGCATTCACACGGCGCTGTGGGCCGCTGTGCTCGCCCCCCAGGACATCCCCATGCAGGCCGGGGCCACGCACTGAGCCAGCGCCGGGGCCCGGCGATGCCCTGAGAAACGGGGGGTTGCCACAGCCAGACAGCCCCAAAACGCTGGCCGCTGTGTACAGTCTGGTCATGTCTTTTGTCCCCTCCACCCCGGCCGCAGGCACCCTGGATGCTGCCGCCACCGCGCAGCGGCTGCCCTGGTCCGCCCTGGCCGACGAAATTGCCCAGCTGCTGCACGACAGCAGCGTTTCGGTGCCCGCCCGCAGCGTGCTGCCCCTGGCCCAGGGCGGCAGCCTGTTCCTCATGCCCGCCACCGACCGCAGCGTGGCCATGACCAAGCTCATCACCTTCACGCCAGCCAACGCCGGCACCGGGCGCCCTTCGATCCAGGGCGATGTGGTGGTTTTTGACATCGCCACGGGCGCGCGCCAGCTGGTGCTGGACGGCCCCACGGTCACGGCCCGGCGCACGGCTGCCGTGTCGCTGCTGGCGGCGCGGCACCTCGCGCCGACGCTGCAGGGGCCCTTGCTCATCGTGGGCGCCGGGGTCCAGGGCCTGGCCCATGCCGAGGCCTTTGTGGTCGGGCTGGGCGTGAAAGAGGTCTGGATCACCTCGCGCAGCGCCACCAGCGCCGAAACCCTGGCTGGGCAGGTGCGCGCGCTGGGCGCCCAGGTGCGGGTGGTGGCCGACGCCGACGCCGCCCTGCCCCACTGCCCCCTGGTCGCCGCCTGCACGACGGCCAGCAGCCTGGTGCTGCATGCCGAGCCCCGGCCAGACGCGTTCATCGCAGCCGTGGGGGCCTTCACCCCCGCCATGGCCGAACTGGCGCCCGCCCTTTGCCACCATGTGGCGCGGCATGGCACCATCGTGGTGGACACCGCAGATGCCAGCCACGAAGCCGGCGACCTGCTGCAGGCCGGCCTGGACGTGGCGAATCTGCCCGTGCTGCGCGACGTGGTGTGTGGCCCTTGGGCGCCCCGCGCGCCGTCCGGCCCGGTGCTGTTCAAAAGTTGCGGCTGGGCAGGCTGGGACCTGGCTGCGGCGCGGCTGGCCCTGCGCCAAGGTACGCCAGAGCCCCGGTAACCCGATCACCGTCCAGGCACCCCATGGCCCTGTTCACGCGCTTCTCGGACCACAGCCTGCGCATGCAGATTGCGCTGGTGTTCGGCACGCTGGTCATCGCGCTGGCCGTGCTGCTGTCGCTGGGTTTTGGCGAGCTGCTCAAACATCGCATCCAGCGCGATGCAGGGGATTCGCTGCAGGCCGTGGCCGACAACGCGGGCAAGCTGCTGGCCACCGGGCTGATGCAGCGCAGCCTGGAGGCCGAGGTGCTGGCCAGTGCGGCCATGGTCTGGTCGGCCGGGCTGGACTCGCCCGAGGCCCAGCACATGCTGGCCCGCAGCCAGGCCATGCAGCCCAGCAACCTCTGGATCGGCGTGGCCGATGCGCAAGGGGTGGTGCGCAACGCCACGGGCGGCCTGCTGCTGGGCCACAGCGTGGCCCAGCGCCCCTGGTTCCAGCGCGGCCTGCAAGAGGTGCATGTGGGCGACGTGCACCCCGCCCAGCTGCTCGAAAGCCTGCTGCCCCCCACGGCGTCTGGCGAGCCCCACCGGTTTGTGGACTTCGCCGCACCCATCCGCATCGGCCCCACCACCGTGGGCGTGCTGGGCATCCATGGCAGCTGGGAATGGACGCGCGAGGTGCTGGAGGGGCTCACACCAGCCACCTCGGCAGAAGAAGCAGTGGAACTGTTCATCTTTGACCGCCAGGGCCAGATGATCCTGGCGCCCAAGCGGCATGGCACCATGCTGCAAGCCGCTGGCCAGCGCCTGCCGGAGGGCATCCACATCAGCAACAACCGCGATGGCGGGCGCCTGCGGACCGCCGTGGTGCCCTGGCTCGACGGCAAACACTACCTCACGGCCGCGACGCAGCTGCAACCGCGCCACGCCGCCAGCGACCTGGGCTGGCGCATCGTCGCGCGCCAGCCGGTCGAGCTGGCCTTTGCAGAGGCCGACCGCACCGTGCGGATGACGCTACTCATCGGGCTCACGGCGGCCCTGCTGGCCTCGGCACTGGCCTGGATGGCCGCACGCCGCCTGAGCGAGGACCTGTATGCGCTGGCCGCAGCCGCCAGCGCGGTGGAGGCAGGTCGCCCCGGCAGCGACATCCCGGCCGTGCACAGCAACCGCGAGGTGCACCAGCTCGCGCAGGCGCTGGGCCGCATGACCCACCGGCTGCTGGCCGCGCGCGAGGCCATGGAAGAAAAAGTGCGCCTGCGCACCCTGGAGCTGGAGGCCGCCAACCGCGCCCTCGACCTGCAGGCGCGCACCGACGCACTCACCGGGTTGCTCAACCGGCGCGGCTTTGAAACGCAGATGGCCTTTGCACTGGCGCTGGCCCGGCGCAGCACCCGGCCGCTGAGCGTGATCGCCGTGGACGTGGACCATTTCAAGCGCGTGAACGACACCTACGGCCACGACGCCGGGGACGAAGTACTGCGCCGCCTAGCACGCACGCTTGAAACGCGGCTGCGCGGCTCGGACATGATCGCCCGGCTGGGAGGGGAGGAGTTTGTGGCGCTGCTGCCCGACACCGACCTGGAAGGTGCGCGTGCGATTGCCCAGACGCTGGTGACTGCGATGGCCCAGCAACCGGACCCGGTGGTCGGCACCATCACCGTGAGTGCTGGCGTGGCCAGCATGCGGGGCGCCGATGACAGCGGCGCCGCCATCCTGCGGCGCAGCGACATGGCGCTCTACGAAGCCAAGGGCCAGGGCCGCAACCGGGTCTGTGTGGAGGCCTGAGAGCCACCTGCGGCGGGCAAACCCGGGGCCCATCGGCCAGTGGCTAACCGGGACGGGGGGTGTCGAAGTAGGCCTGCAAGTGATCGGCCAGGGAGTGCAGTTCGCGGTCTGCCGCCACCCGGGCCAGCGCGAGCTGTTCCAGCGCATAGGGGCGGTGGCCCAGCATCATGGACATGTTCACGCAATGGCCGCTGGCCGCCATCTTGAGCACAAATGCATTGAGCAGCTCGCAAGGCCAGTAGGAGGCCTGGGGGCCACCGGCCGGGGCCTGGGCAGCCAGCCCCGGGCACGGGGCCTGGGCCAGAGTGAGGGGAGCAGAAGGTGCAGCGAAGGTCAGCATGACAAGGCTCCATCCAGCCGCCAGACCACGCGGCGGCATGGGTTCATGCTAAAAAAACTGCTGCGGCCTGCCATTCAGCCAAACGGCTGAGGCCACGTAGGACGCAAGCCCGGGAACAGACCGCCCCTGTACCGGCCCTTGCACCCGATCAGGTCTTGGGCAGCGTCACACCCACCTGGCCCTGGTACTTCCCGCCCCGGTCGCGGTAGCTGACCTCGCAGACATCGTCCTTGTCGCTCTCGAAGAACAGCACCTGGGCACAGCCCTCGCCCGCGTAGATGCGCGCCGGCAGGGGCGTGGTGTTGCTGAACTCCAGCGTCACGTAGCCCTCCCACTCGGGCTCGAACGGGGTCACGTTGACGATGATGCCGCAGCGTGCATAGGTGCTCTTGCCCAGGCAGACGGTAAGCACGTTGCGCGGGATGCGGAAGTATTCGACCGTGCGCGCCAGCGCAAAACTGTTCGGCGGGATGATGCAGCTCTCGCCCTCGAAATCCACAAAACTCTTCTCGTCGAAGTTCTTCGGGTCCACCACCGTGCTGTGGATGTTGGTGAACACCTTGAATTCGGGCGCGCAGCGGATGTCGTAGCCGTAGCTGCTGGTGCCGTAGCTGATGATCTTGCGGCCCTCGGCCTCGCGCACCTGGCCGGGTTCGAAGGGCTCGATCATGCCGTGCTCGGCCGCCATGCGGCGGATCCATTTGTCGCTCTTGATGCTCATAGCAGAACTCCCTGCGCAGTGGCCTGGCTGCTTGTTTTGCAAAACTGCCAGGCGCTATTAAATGTGTAGCTGACAGCGCTTGATGATCAGGCGCGGGAGCCGTATTTTGCTTGAGAAATCACGGTTTGCTCCACCACCCGGTCGTCGCCGAGCACGATCAGCGCAAAGAGCAGCTCTTCCAGGTTGCGCGCCTGCTGGGTCTTGCGCGCCAGCAGCGGCGTGGCCTGGGGGTTGAGCACCACAAAGTCCGCCTCGCAACCTGGCTGCAGGTTGCCCACCACACCGGCCAGGCCCAGTGCCTGCGCCGCGCCCGCGGTGTGCTGCCACCACAGCTGCTGGGGCGACAGGCTCAGGCCCTGCTTGGTCTGGCCCTCGCGCCCCACGTAGTAGGCCGCCATCATGGTGTGGAACGGGCTGAAGCTGGTGCCCCCGCCCACATCGCTGGCCAGGCCATAGCCAAAGCCCACGCGGTCGGCTCCGGCGTAGTCAAAAAAGCCGCTGCCCAGGAACAGGTTGCTCGTGGGGCTGACGGCCGCCGTGGCGCCCGTGTCGCGCATCAGCGCTCGGTCGTCGTCGTCAAAGTGGATGCAGTGGGCGTACACCGCCCGCTCGCGCATCAGGCCGAAGTCGTCGTACACCCCCAGGTAGCTGCGCGAGGCCGGGAACAGCTCGCGCGCCCAGCGGATTTCATGAAGGTTCTCGGCCACATGCGACTGGATCCACACATCAGGGTAGCGCGCGGCCAGCTCGCCTGCGCCGCGCAGCTGCTCGGGGGTGCTAGTGGGAGCAAAACGCGGGGTGATCGCATAGCCCAGGCGGTCCACGCCGTGCCAGCGCCGGATCAGCGCCTCGGTGTCGATGAGGCTTTGTTCGGTGTCGTCGCGCACACCGTCTGGCGAATGGCGGTCCTGCAGCACCTTGCCGGTGATCAGGCGCATCTGCTGGCGCTGCGCCTCGGCAAACAGGGCATCGGCCGAAGCGGGGTGCGAGGTGGAAAACGCCAGTGCCGTGGTCACGCCGTTGCGCAGCAGCTCGGCCACAAAATATTCGGCCACCTGTGCGCTGTAGCCTGGGTCCACAAACCGCGACTCGTGGGGGAAGGTGTAGTTCTCCAGCCAGGGCAGCAGGCCCTCGGCTGGCGAGCCGATCACATCGGTCTGTGGAAAGTGGATGTGCATGTCCACAAACCCCGGCGCGAGGATGCGCCCCGGCAGGTGCACCACGGGCTCGCCCGCAAACTGCTGTGCCAGGGCCTGCCACGCGCCCGCCGCCAGCACACGCTGGCGGCCCTGGGCATCGGGGCCCACGGCCAGCAGGCCATCTTCGTCATACAGAGCGCGGCCGTCGTCGGCAAAGCGCAAAAGGGCAGATCGGTATACAGGCATAGGGGCAAGCTTAGCGGCAGGGGGCGCCGCTTGTATACGGCGCACCCCATAGTGGCTATGGGGTTGGCGGCAAACGCGTGGTGGTGATGGCCGCTGCTAGCGCGCCAGCTTACCCACCACGCCCTCCACCAGCCAGTTCATCTGCAGGATCTGCGTATCCGCCAACGCCTGGCCGGGGGCAATGCGCTCCTGCCCTTCGTTGTCGCGCACCGGCGCCTTGCCCGCGCGGAAAGGCTGCAGCTGGCCCGTGCCCACCGCTTTTTGTGCCTTGAGCACCTCCTGCTGCACGGCCGCTGGCACCCGGGTGCCGAAATCGCCGACGCGGATCATGCCTTCGCGCACGCCGCCCCACAGGTTGGTGCTTTTCCAGCTGCCGTTGTGCACGGCGCGCACGCGTTCGGTGTAGTAGCTGCCCCACTGGTGCGTCACGGCCACGATCTGGGCGTCCGGCCCCGTCTTGCGCATGTCGGAGTGGTAGGCCACGGCCATCTTGCCGCGCTCCTGCGCGGCCGCCATGACGGCGGTGGAGCCCGTGTGGAACGCGATCACATCCACATCCTGGTTGAACAGTGCCATGGCGGCGTCGCGCTCCTTGGGCGGGTCGAACCACACGTTGAGCCACACCACCTTGACACTGGCCTGGGGATTGACTGAGCGCATCCCCAGCGTGAAGGCATTGATACCCTGCAGCACCTCGGGGATGGGGAAACCCGCCACAAACCCGGCCACGCCCGTCTTGCTCATGCGGCCCGCGGCAATCCCGGCGAGGTAGCGGCCTTCGTAGTAGCGCGCGTTGGCCGTGGCCACATTGGAGGCCTGCTTGTAGCCGGTGATGGATTCGAACTTCACGTTGGGGAAGTCCTGCGCCACCTTGAGCGTGGGCTCCATGTAGCCAAAGCTGGGCGTGAAGATGATCTGGTGGCCCGTGGCGGCCAGGTCGCGGATCACGCGCTCGGCATCGGCCCCCTCTGCCACGTTCTCGACAAAGGTGGTTTTCACCTGCGGTCCGAGCGCCGCCTCGACGGCCTTGCGGCCTTCTTCGTGCTGGCGCGTCCAGCCCGCCTCGGTGATGGGCGAGACATAAACAAAACCGGCCTTGACGGGCTCGGCGGAGCTGCCCTTGGCGGGTGTGGTCTGGGAAAAAACGGGGGAAAAAAAACAGGCGGCCACGAGCGTGGCTGCGAGGTTTTTGTACATGGTGGTCCTCTACATGGTCCCGAAAACAGAAAAAACAAAAGGCTGCCGGGACAGCAGCCTTGGTGGCGTATTTTACCGTGAAGGCCTCCAGGGCAGTGGCCTGCCGCAGGCTTCAGTAGTCGTGCTCCACGCACCGCTCAAAGGTTTCCTTGAGCTTGTGCTCCCACACCCGCTTGTCGGCATTGCCAGCAAAACTCGCCTCGAAGCTGTTGAACGCCAGCTGGTAGGCATGTTTGGCCGTGAGGCCCGTGGCGGCAAACACCTGGGTGAAGTTCTCGTTGATGTAGCCACCAAAGTAGGCCGGGTCGTCGGAGTTGACCGTGGCAGCCAGCCCCGCATCGAGCAGCTGGCCGAGGTTGTGGTCGGCCAGGTTGGGGAACACGCACAGCTTCTGGTTGGACAACGGGCACACCGTGAGCGCAATGCGCTCCCGCGCCAGGCGCTGCATCAGCGCAGCGTCGTGCACCGCCTGCACGCCGTGGTCGATGCGCTCGACCTTGAGCACATCAAGCGCGCTCCAGATGTAGGCAGGCGGCCCCTCCTCGCCCGCGTGGGCGACCAGGTGCAGGCCCAGTTCGCGGCAGCGCGCAAACACACGCGCAAACTTCTCGGGCGGGTGGCCCAGTTCGCTGGAGTCGAGCCCCACGCCCACGATCTTGTCGATGAGCGGCATGGCCTGCTCCAGCGTTTCAAACGCCGACTCCTCGCTCAGGTGGCGCAGGAAACACAAGATCAGCGTGGCACTGATGCCCAGCTCGGAGCGAGCGTCTTCACAGGCGCGGTGCAGGCCGTTGATCACGGTCTCCATGGCCACGCCGCGCGCGGTGTGGGTCTGCGGGTCAAAGAAGAGCTCGGCATGCAGCACGTTGTCGCGCGCCGCGCGGCCCAGGTACGCCCGCGCCATGTCATAAAAATCCTGCTCGTGCAGCAGCACGCTGGCGCCTGCGTAGTAGATGTCGAGAAAACTCTGCAGGTTGCTGAACGCATAGGCGCTGCGCAGGGCCTCCACGCTGGCGTAAGGCAGCGTCATTTCATTGCGCTGCGCCAGGGCAAAGATCAGCTCGGGCTCCAGCGAACCTTCGATGTGGATGTGCAGCTCGGCCTTGGGCATGGCGCGCAGCAGCCCGGGCAGGCGCTCGGCGGAGATGGGGGGGATCTTGAACATCAGCAGACTCCAAAGGTGATGCCGCTCTGGCGCAGAAAGCGGCGGTAGGCAGATGATGCCTTGTCGGCGGCGGTATGCAACTCCGCGCGCAAGTCCAGTGGCAGGCACTGTGGCATTTGCGACTCCAGCACCGGTTGGTCCTGCGTGAAGATGGTGTGCTGAAAGGCCTGCAGTTTCTCGTCGGGCGAGTCGAAATCGGCCACAGCCAGGCGGAACCACACGCGGCTGCGTACCGGAGTGATCGGGCAGATGAACAGCGCAATGGACTCGCGCCAGCCATCCACCGCCGTGGTGCCCGCCTCGGGCACCTTGGTCAGCACCGCCGCGTAGGGGGCTGTGACTTCGTAGGTGTACTCGACTTGGGCGGCTGCGGTGGAATGCAGGTTGGACTGGGGTTGCCAGGCCTTGCAGCCCGTGGCCAGCAGGCCGGTGGCTGTCGGCTCCACGCGGTAGTCGTCGATGGCGGTGGCCTCGCGGCTGCCCAGCCAGCCTTCGTGCACAAAACCAAAGTGCGACATGTCGAGAAAGTTCTCGATGATGCGCGGCGCGCTGGCCGCCACGTCGTAGGGGCCGCAGTTGAGCTTGCGCAGGCGTGCGTCGTCTTCGGCTGCAAATGGGGGCAACGCGGCACTGCCCGGCGCAATGCGCACCCACACCAGGCCATGGGCCTCGCAGGCCTCGTGGTGCCGGGCACAGTGCGTGGCGGGCGGCACAAACGCGGGCAGCGCGGGCACATGCGTGCACTGGCCCGAGCCCTCGAACTGCCAGCCGTGGTAGGGGCACTCCAGTCGCCCCTGCGCCGTCACCCGGCCCAGCGACAAGCGCGCACCCCGGTGCGGGCACCGATCGGCCAAGGCCTGCACCCCGCCCAAACCATCACGCCACAGCACCAGCGGTTGATCCAGCAACTGCACGGCCAATGGGGTGTTCGCCACATCACGCGCCAGTGCCACGGGGTGCCACAACGTCGATTCGACCATCGTCCCTGCTCCAAAATGCACTTAACCAATGAAAAAGGGCCACCCAGGAAGGTAGCCCTTTTGAACGGGCAGCCCCAAGAGGCCGCCCGGTGACGGGTGAGAAGTGCTTACTTCTTCTCGCCGCCAGGGATCTTGCCTTCCACGCCCTTGACGTAGAAGTTCACACCGCCCAGGAACTTGTCATCGGCCACGGCGTCCTTGGCCAGCACTTCCTTGCCGTCCTGGCCCACGATGGGACCCTTCCAGATCACGAAGCTGCCGTCGGCCAGGCCCTTCTTGATGGACTCGACCTTGGCCTTGGTGTCGGCAGGCACGTCTTCGGCGATGGACACGATGTCGATCGCGCCTTCCTTCACACCCCACCAGCTTTGGCCCGAAGCCCACTGGCCTTCCAGCGCGTCTTTGGTGGCCTTGATGTAGTACGGGCCCCAGTTGATGATGGCCGATGCCAGGTGGGCCTTGGGGCCGTAGGCGGTCATGTCCGAATCCCAGCCGAAGGCGCGCTTGCCCTTCTCTTGCGCCGTCTTCAGCACGGCGGGCGAGTCGGTGTTCTGGAACAGCACGTCGGCGCCGCCGTTGATCAGGCTGGTGGCAGCTTCGGTTTCCTTCGGTGGGCTGAACCATTCGTTCACCCAGACCACCTTGGTCTTGATCTTGGGGTTGA
>CAYXSL010000159.1:0-10686 GCA_964466605.1 uncultured Verminephrobacter sp. | reverse complement strand
GCCACCCCTGGCCGCACGACGACACACCGCCCCATGCCACGGTGGACAGCCTCACCGCACTGTGCCGGCTGTTGGCCTGATCGGTTTCACCGGGTTCGGTTTCTTGCCTCAGGTCAAGGTTTGGGCGCGCGGCGGTTGATGCCGCTGCCCGATAACGTCACACTCCATCGTCGCTGAGCGACCCTTCTCACCATGCCCCGTCATCCCCCGCCATTGCCCGCCATCCGCACCATCGGCCTGATGCAGCCCATGACCTGGCTGGTGCTGGCCTGGCGCGACATGGCCCGGGCGGGCTGGATCAGCTTTGCGCATGGCCTGGCGCTCACGCTGTTCGGGGCGGCCATCTTTGCGGTGGGGCACCACCGCTTCTGGCTGCTGGCGGGGGCGCTGTCGGGTTTTATGGTGGTGGCGCCGGTGCTGGCCACCAGCCTGTATGCGCTCAGCCGCGCGCTGGAGCGTGGCGAGCCCGCCAACCTGGGCGTGGTGCTCAAGACCTGGTTCAACTGGCAGAACAGCCACGTGAACAAATGGGGCAACGACTACTGGTGCATGGTGCAGTTTGGCGCCCTGCTGGCGCTGGCGGCCTCGGGCTGGGTCATGACATCGGCGGCGCTCATCACGCTGCTGGCGCCGGTGCCCATCGAAACACCGCTCGACTTTCTGCGCCATGTGGTCATGGCGCGCGATGGCTGGTTGTTTGAAATCTGGCTGGCCCTGGGCAGCCTGATGGCCGCGCCGATTTTTGCGTCCAGCGTGGTGGCCATGCCCCTGCTGCTGGACCGCCGCGCCACGCTGCTGCAGGCGGTGCTCACCAGCTGGCAGGCCGTGGTGGTCAACCCGCTGCCCATGGCGTTCTGGGCGGCGATCATTCTGGGCTTTACCTTGCTGGGCCTGGGCTCGCTGCTGCTGGGCCTGATCGCCGTGATGCCCATGCTGGGCCACGCCAGCTGGCACGCCTACCGCGACCTGGTGGACGCATCCACCCTGCCCGAGCGCGACCTGGCCGCACCCGCTGCGCCAGCGCACACGCCTGGAGGGGCATCGTGATTTTTGGCTTCACCGAGGCGCAGATCTCGGGCTTCTTCCTCACCTATGGCGTGGGGGCGTTCATCGCCTACATGCTGTTCATCATCGGCCAGCTGGCGTGGGAATCTAAGGCCGGGCGGTTTGGCACCTTTGTGCTCTTTCTGGGCCTGGGCGTGGGGTTTCTGGGGTTCCTGGCCAAGGTGGTGATCCAGTGGTGGCTTGAGCGATAGCGAGCCAGGCGGTACGCTGCTCAACGCCCGGCGCATCAGATTGCTCGCCTTCCGGGGCCTTGCACTGAGTCCTGCGCATTCATTTCTTCCCGTTGTGTTTGGTTTCATGTAGAAACTAATTGCAATGGCAGGAGGTGGCTGTGATGCTTCGTAACTCCCTGATCGTCGCCCTACTGGGGCTGCTGGCCGAGGCAGCTGAAGCCCTGTCCCTGGGCGCGCCGCAAGGCAAGGTCTGGCTGGGGCAGCCCATCGACCTGGGCTTTGAAGTCCAGCTGGACCCTGGCATGTCGGTGGACGCCCTGTGCCCGCAAGCGCGGCTGGTATCTGGCGATGTGACCGTGCAGGCAGGCCGTGTCCAGGTAAGCGTGCGGCCGGGCGATCCAGCGCGCAACCCGGTGCTTCGGGTGCAGTCCTCCCATCTGGCCGACGAGCCGGTGCTGACGGCCCAGGTCTCCGTCCATTGCGCGGGCGGGTTGACGCGCGAATACATCTTTCTGGCCGACCTGCCCGCCACCGTCACGGCCGGGCTGAGGCCGGTGGCGATCCCCTGGGAGGCGCCATCGGCAGAAGCCTCCCCCTCGCGGGCGGGTCGGGGGGCTGCTGGAGAAGCGTCGTCTGTGCCCGCAGCGGGCCCCTCGCGGCCACGCAAGCCGTCGGCCGCCAGCCGGGTAGCACGCAACGGCACGACACTGGCCGCAAAGTCTGCAGGGGTTCCTGTTGCGCGCAGCCCGTCTACTGACACAGCGCCGGTGGCACCTGCGACCCGCATGGCGCAGACTGTGCCTCAGGAGCCACGTAGCACCGCGCCCAGCGTGGCGCCCGAGACCCCAGCAGCACCCCCCGCGCAGGCATCGGCATTGTCTACCGCCTCGTTGGCTGCGGCAGTGGGACCTGCCGCGCCTGGGTCGGCCAAGCCCCGGCTCGTGATGGAGCCCTTGACGGCACTGGTCACGCCGCCCGCCTCTAGCGAAGGGGCTCCGTCGGATGGCGCGGCCTTGATGCCGGTGGCGGCTTTTGCCGCGGAGGGCAGTGCGCCGGACGGCGCTGGGTCCCCTGGCGCGCGCATGCAGGCCTTGCAGGTGGAACTGGATCGCCTGCGCGCGCAGGCCGAGCAGGACCATCAAGCCACACTCGCCTTGCTGGCCCGTGTGGAACAGCTCAATGCAGGGCATTTCCCTGCGTCCTTGGTGTATGGCCTCCTTGCTTTGCTGGCCATGACGGTGGGGGCGGCAGGCTGGGTGCTGGCGCGCATGCGGCGCGCCATGGACGCATCGAACGAAGAATGGCGCAACACCTTGACCGCCTATGTGGCGCAGTCATCCTTGCCCGCAGCGGGAGACGCTGAGGCCGAGCGCCGCACAGCGGTGCTGCGTGCCGACAGCCGGCCCGCTGGATTGCCCGCGCTGCACGGTGCTGGCGTGCTGCCGGCTTAGGGGCTGGCAGCGGGCTGACCGCTCAGGCGCAGGGCGCAGCGTAGTCAACGCGGCCAGGACCGCAGTCCCAGATCGTGGGCCAGGCGGCGGTAGTCGGCCAGGCTGCGCTGTACATAGTCGTCCAGGGCGGTGCCGCTGAGCGCGAAGGGGTACAGCCCATGGCGGCTGCACAACGCGGCATAGCCCGGTGACGCCTGGGCCTCCTGCAGGGCGGCCGTCCAGGCCTGGGCGACCGCGTCAGGCACGCTGGCGGCCATGTAGAGGCCGCGCACGGTGGTCCACTGCAGGTCAATGCCCTGCTCGCGTGCAGTGGGCAGGGCGGCCAGTGTGCCGGGCAGCCGCGTGGGGGCCAGCACCGCTAGGATGCGCACCGGCAGGCCTTCTGCGGCGGCTCTGGTGGCCTCGGCAGCGTCGCCGGTAAAAATGTCGATGTGTCGGCCGCCCAGCGCCTTGAGCGCTTCGCCACCGCCTTCAAACGACACGAAACGCATGCGCTTGTGGTCCTGCCCCGCCGCGCGCACCAGCAGCGCGGCCTTGACCCAGTCCTGGCTGCCCAGCGTGCCGCCGGCGCCAAACACCACGCGGCCCGAATCTTTTTGCAACGCGGCGACCACATCCTGCAAGCGCTGGTAGGGGGCGTCGCGGTGTACGGCCACCACGCCGTAGTCGTTGCCCAGCGTCGCAATCCAGCGCACGGCGCTCACGGGGTGCGGGCCGAAGCGGCCCTGCGCGATGTTGAGCAGCGAGCCGCTGGAGAACGCCACCAGTTTCCCGGGCCCTCCCAGGCGGCCTGTGGCTACCTGGTCAAACGCCACAGCACCAATGCCGCCGGGCAGGTAGCGGGTGCGCAGCGGCGTGCGTCCCGGGCGCACGGCCTGCAGCGCCTGTGAGGCCAGACCACAGGTCAAATCAAATCCGCCGCCGGGGCGTGAGGGCGCAATGCACTCCGCCGGTTCACGGGATGCATCGGCCGCTGCCGGGAAGGGCGCCAGGCCAGCACTGGCACTGGCGGCTGCAGCCAGCGTCTGCAGTAGCTGGCGGCGGCTGCAATGCGCTGGCAGCGGGCGGTCCGTGGCGGGCAAGGGCTGCGGCATGGGGTGGGGGCGTTCAGTTGTTCAGCAGACTGCGTCAGGTGCGGGCCCACCAGAGTATCGCCAGAAGCCCTGGCCCTTCAGCGCGCGCCTGCAGCCGCAGGCTGCCCCGGTGCCGCTCGGCAATCGACCGCGCAATCGCCAGCCCCAGGCCCGACCCGCCCGCCGTGGCCTGCGAACCGCGCCGGTAGCGCTGACCCAGGGCGTCGCGCTCCTGGGCGGGCAGGCCCGGGCCGTTGTCCTCCACGCTGATGCTCCAGCCCAGGCTGTCACCCGCAGCCGACACGGTGACGGTGCCCTGAGCCGGGGTGTAGGTGATGGCGTTGGCTGCCAGGTTGGTCAGGGCCTCGCGCAGCAGGCCACTGTCGCCCACGGCTTCGATGCCAGCCGCGGGTATGTGAATGCCGAAGTCGATTTGCTTGGCGCGCGCTTGGGGCAGCAGTTCCAGCGCCACGGTGCGCAGCAGCGCGCCCAGGTCGAACGGGGCCAGCTCTACTGCGGCCGTGTCGCTGCGGCCCAGGGCCAGCAGCTGCTGGGTGCTGCGCGTGGCGCGCGCGATCTCGCCGCCGATGGCATCCAGTGTGTGCTGCACCTGGGTGGCATCGGCTTCGCGCCGGGCGTAGTCGATCTGCATCTGCAGCGTGGTGAGGTGGGTGCGCAGCTGGTGCGAGGCATCGTCCAGAAACTGCCGCTGCTGGGCCACCAGGCCCTGCGTGCGCGCCATCTGCTGGTTGGCTGCAGCCACCAGGGGGCGGATGTCGGCGGGCAGGTCGGTGTCGGCCATGGGGGTCATGTCGTCGGGGCTGCGCGCCTGCACCTCGCGCGCCAGGCGCGCCAGCGGCCGCAGCGCCACGGCCAGCGTGGCGGCTGTGCCCAGCACCATGAGCGCCAGCACCAGCGTGTCGCGCAGCGCGGCCCGGCGCACAAAGCGGCGCGTGAACTCCTGCCGCGAGCGAGTGCTTTCGGCCACCTGCACCAGCACGCTGCTGGCATCGGCGCCGGGCGCTGCGCCTTCCACCGCGCGGCGGTAGGCGGCCAGCCGCACGGATTCGCCGAAGTAGGTGGCGTCATAAAAACGTGGCACGCCGGGCGTGAGCGGGTCGGGTGGCAGGGGCAGGTCGGCATTGCCCAGCTCCACCAGCCCGTCGGACGAGGCCACGCGGAAGTACACGTTGCCGCTGGCCGTGAGTTCAAAAAATTCGAGCATGCTGTAAGGCAGCTCCGCCGAGAGACCGCCCGATGCCGTGGAGATGTTGGCGTCTATGGACTTGAGTGCCCCGAGCAGCGAGCGGTCGTAGGCCGCGTTGGCGGCCTCCAGCGCATCGTGCCGCGTCATCCACAGCTCCACGCCCGTCACCACGGCCAGCAGCGGCAGCAACAGCAGGGCCAGCAGCCGCCACAGGCTGGCGCGTCGCAGGCGCGCGATCAGTGTCATGGTTCAGCCGGTTTCCAGCGCATAGCCCAGGCCGCGCAACGTGGTGATGCGCACACCGCTGCCATCGAGCCGCTTGCGCAGGCGGTGTACAAACACCTCCACGGCTTCGGGGTGCACGTCCTCGTCGTCAGAGAACACGCGGTCCAGGATCTGCTGCTTGGAAAACGGCTCGCCGCTGCGCTGCACCAGCACGCGCAGCACGGCATGCTCGCGCGGCGACAGGGTCAGGGGCTCGCCGTGCAGTGTGAACTGCTTGCGCGGGCTGTCGTACACCAGCGCGCCACAGGCCAGGCGCGGGTGCTCGTTGCCGCGCGCGCGGCGCACCAGGGCATGCAGGCGGGCCTCCAGCTCGGCCAGCTCGAACGGCTTGGCCAGAAAGTCGTCGGCCCCTGCGTTGAGCGAGCGCACGCGCTCGTCCAGCGAATCGCGGGCCGTGAGGATCAGCGCGGGCAGGCGCTGGTCGCGGTCGCGAAGGCGCTGCAGCACGGCCTGCCCGTCCAGCCCGGGCAGGCCCAGGTCCAGCACCAGCGCGTCGTAGTTGTCGTGCTGCTGCAGCGCACGGTCGGCCAGGCGCCCGTCGTTCACCCATTCCACCTGGATACCCGCATGCTCCAGCGCGCGGCTGAGCCAGGTGCCCAGGTTGTGGTCGTCTTCGGCCAGGAGGATGCGCATGGGGGGAATGCTACTGTCGTTCGGCGATAGTTCCAGGCGCCCCAGGCGGTTGCAACTGGCGAGGCCCCAGCCAGCGCCACCGTGGAACTGGCTTTGCCAGGCCACGGGTGGCGTCCCCCTCGGGGGAAGGCGCGAAGCGGCTCAGGGGGGCTTCTCTAGTCCGGCTTGATCTGCGCGCGCTTGATTACTTTCTGCCAGCGCGCCTGCTCCGCCGCAATGAACTGCGCAAACTGCGCGGGTGTGCCGCCAATGGCTTCTGCGGCGTCGCCGTTCAGGCGCTTGAGGGCTTCGGGTGCCTTGACGGCCTTGGCGGTTTCGGCGGCCAGCTTGTCCAGGTGTTCCTTGGGCAAGTTGGCAGGGGCCAGCATGCCGTACCACTGGGTCATCTCGAAGCCGGGAAAGCCTTGTTCGGCCACCGTGGGCACGTCGGGCAACTGAGGCAGGCGCTGGGTGGAGCCGGTAGCGATGCAGCGCACCTTGCCGGACTTGATGAACGGAAGCAGGGCCGCCGCGCCCACCGAGGCGGCATCAAGGCGGCCCGAGAGCAGGTCGGTCATCATGGGGCCGGTGCCCCGGTAGGGCACGTGCAGCATGAAGATCTCGGCGGTCATCTTGAGGTATTCAAACGCCAGGTGGCCCGCGCTGCCGTTGCCTGCCGAGCCATAGCTGAGCTTGGCCGGGTTTTTCTTGGCGTAGGCGATGAACTCCTTGAGGTTCTTGGCGGGCACGTCGGGGTGCACCACGTACAGGCTGGGCACCTTGGCCAGCAGGCTCACGGGCTTGAAGTCCTTGTTCGCGTCGTAGGGCAGCTTGTCGAAGATGTAGGGGTTGACGGCCAGGGTGCCGATGTGGCCCAGGATGAGGGTGTGCTGGTCTTCGGCACGGGCCACTTCCTGCATGGCAATGTTGCCAGCGGCGCCGGGCTTGTTGTCCACAAACACGCTCTGGCCCAGGGTCTTGGTCAGCTCGGCCGCTGTGGAGCGCGCCACGATCTCGGAGCTGCCGCCGGGCGCAAAGGGCACGACGAAGCGGATGGACTTGGCTGGCCATGCGGCCTGTGCCGATGCAGCGGCAGGCAGCAGGCCGCCCAGGGCCAGGGCGCCGCCCGCGCCCAGCAGGTGACGGCGTGTGGGGTGGAAGGCGGCGGGAAGGTCGTTGTTGAAAAGCATGGGTGTCTCCGTGAAACCGTTGTGGCGTTGCCCGGCGTATGGTGTGCGCAGCGTGCTTTCGGAATGCTGTCAGTCGGCCTGGGGTTTACCCGAGACACCCCGCGCCGACAGAGCGAGGGTTACGCCAGTGCCGCGACTGCCGTGCCACTGAGCACGGCGCCTTCCAGCGTAGCCGGGTAGGGACCATCCACATAGTCCCCGCAGGCCGTCAGCCCCGGCAGCACCTGCATGCCGGGCCGCTGCAGGCCGGGGGTGCAGGCAAAGGTGGCGCGTTTCTCCACCACGGTCTGCACGGGCTGCAGGTCGGGCAGGCCCAGCTGGGCGGCGGCCTGCTGCAGTACCTGCTGTTCGATCACGACCTTTTCCCCGTCACTGGCGCTCACCACAAAGGCCAGCAGGCCTTGCTGGCCGTCCAGCTGGCCCCGGTCGAACACAAACTGCGCCGGGTGCCCGGCGCTGTTGCGCAGCGCCAGCATGGGCTGGGGCAGGCGGGCGCCCGGGGCGTGGGCATAGACGGTGGTGATGGCCTCGAAACGCAGGGCGCTGGTGGTGGCGCTCCAGCGGGCCGCACTGGCCAGGCCGGCCGTGCCTGCCAGGCCTTCGGCCAGGCGGCTGGCCTCCCAGGACGGGCAGGCCAGGGTGATGTGGTCGAACGCTACGGGGTCTTCGGTGCCGTTGGCCGAAACGACCGGTTGCCAGCGCCCACCGGTCAGCGGCTGAAGGCGCTGAATGCGCTGGCCGGTGAGGACTTGGCCGCCTTGCTGATGCAGCCAGCGCACGGCTCCCTCGGGGAAGAGGGCACCCAGGTCCGCGCGCGGCAGCAGCAGGTTGGAGCCGCCGCGCCCGCTGAACAGGCTGTCCTGCAGCACGCGCAGAAACACCTGGCCACTGGCCTCCCGCGCCGGGGTGTTGAGGGCCGACACGCACAGCGGGTCGATGAACTCGGCCATGAGACGGGGCGTGAGCGGCGCACACAGCGCGGCCACCGATGTGGCGGGCGCGCAGCGAAAGCCGCGCAACTGCCAGGCCGTGGCCGTGCGCAGCAGTGCCAGCTTGTCGCGCCAACCCCAGCCTTTGGCGCGGGCAATGCCCAGCAGGGCATCGAAGGGTGGGGGCAGGTCGGGCAACTGCAGGCCCTGGCCGTCGGGGAACTGCAGCGTGAGCGGCAGGCGCAGCAGGGCGGTGTCGATGTCCACGCCCACCAGCCGCATCAGGCGCAGGCTTTCGGCGTAGGCGCCAATCAGGATGTGCTGGCCGTTGTCGAGTGTGGCGGGTGTGCCATCGGGCAGCGTGCCCGGCACGGCGCGCGCTCGGCCGCCCACGGTGCGCGCGGCCTCGAACACGGTGACCCGGCGGCCCGCTTGGGTGTGGGCAATGGCGGCGGCCATGCCGGCCCAACCTGCGCCGATCACCGCCACGTTCACGGCGGCTGTCATACCCAGCTACATCTCCAGCGAAGGATCCGGACGCATGCGACCGGCGTGGCCCAGGCCAGTGCCACCGCGCAAGGGCCGCCCCGCCGCGCTGGTGGCGTCCCCCTTCCCGGCGAAGCCGAGAGAAGGGGGAAGCGGCGCAGCCGCACAGGGGGCTGCATTCACATTCTGCCCAGGGCCTGGACCTTCCACGCCAGCCAGAACTTGCGCAAGGGCGTGAGGCGGATGCGCTGATGCAGCACCTGGAAGTTCTCGTGCTCAATCTCGCGCAGCAGGGTGCGGTAGATGTTGGCCATCATCAGGCCGGGCTTCTGGGCGCGGCGGTCGGCATCGGGCAGCAGCGCAAACGCTTCGTCGTACAGGCGGTGCGCGCGCTCGGCCTGAAAGCGCATCAGCGCCGTGAAGCGGTCGGAGTAGGTGCGCTTCAAGATCTCGTGCGCCTTCACATCAAACTGCTGCAGCTCGTTCACGGGCAGGTAGATGCGGCCCAGCATGGCGTCTTCGCCCACGTCGCGGATGATGTTGGTGAGCTGGAACGCCAGGCCCAGCTTGTGGGCGTATTCGGTGGTGCGTGGGTCGGTCTGGCCGAAGATGCGCGCGGCGACTTCGCCCACAATGCCCGCCACCAGGTGGCAGTAGCCCTTGAGGCCCGCAAAGTCGAGGTAGCGGGTCTGCTCCAGGTCCATCTGGCAGCCGTCGATCACGGCCTGCAGGTGGCGTTGCTCAATGCCGTAGTCGGCGGCCAGCGGCATCAGGGCCTGCATCACGGGATGGCTGGGCTGGCCTGCGTAGGCCTTGGCCACTTCGGCCTGCCACCAGGCGAGCTTGGTGCGGGCCACGCCGGGGTCGGTCACTTCATCGACCACATCGTCCACCTCGCGGCAAAACGCATAGAACGCCGTGATGGCCGCGCGGCGTGGCGCGGGCAGGAAGAGAAAGGCGTAGTAGAAGCTGCTGCCCGAGGCCACGGCTTTTTGCTGTACGTACTGCTGCGGTGTCATGGGGCGAGATTGTCCCATGGCGGACATAGCCCGCCACGGCAACCGGGCAGCTGGTGGAGGCCGCAGTTCCCCAGTTTGGCCTGCCTGTTTTGCGGCAGGCCAAAGGGCATCAAAAGGCGATTTGTTCCACGCCCACGTCGCTGGGCCGCTTGAGCGCTTCGCGCATGAAGACGCTCATGGGGAGCGTGCCTTGGTCCGAGTGGAACCACTTTTTGTAGAGAGCCGCCATTTCACCGGTCTGGATCAGGCGGCGGGTGACTTGGTCTACCAGCTCCTTGAAGCGAGGGTCTTGCCTGCGCAGGCCAATGCTGTAGGGCTCTACCGAGAGGCGCTTTTCCAGAAACTGGTAGTCCCCCATGGCCTTGCCCAGCCGGGTCATGGGGCTCCACAGGCCTGCATCGTCCGCAAAAACCGCATCTGCCTCCCGGCGCGTGAGTGCATCCAGCCCCTGTGCAGTGCTGTCTACCGGCACGTAGATGAACTTGCGATGGTAGGTGCGTTCGTTGGTGGCCAGCAGACCGTCATTGGTGGTTTTCCGTTCCACGGCAATGCGTTTGCCGTTCAGGTCGTCCACCGTTTTGATGCCCGAGTCCTTGCGCACGAGGAATGCGGTGGTGGCGATGAAGATGTGGTGGCTGAAGGCGACTTCCTTCTGGCGCTCCAAGGTGTTGGTGGTCGTGCCGCATTCCAGGTCCACTACGTTGGTTTTCAGGTCCGCAAGGCGGTTCTTGCCGTCCACCAGCACATAGGTCAGGCGCAGGTCGGGGCGCTTGAGTTCCTTCTTGAGTTCCTCATAAATCTTGGTGCAGATATCGACGCTGTAGCCCCGCACCTCCCCAGTGGCCGGGTCTTTGTAGGAGAAGGGGTGGGACGCCTCGCGGTATCCCAGTCGCAATTCGCCGCTCTTGGCGATGTGGGTCACGGTGTCTTGCGCCAAGGCGCCGGGGGTTATCCAGGACAGGGGAAGAAGCAGTAGCAGGGCTCGCAGCGCAGAGAAGAGATGCATAGGAAACGGAAAAGGTGACGGGGCCATGCATGCCCGGCTTCGCAGGAAGCGCGCGAGGCTGCACGCAGCGCATTGTGCTGCGGCATCTGTTGCTGTGTCACATTGGCGACAGGTCTGTCAGCATTCCACCACATTCACCGCCAGCCCCCCGCGCGAGGTCTCCTTGTATTTGATCTTCATGTCCGCGCCG
>CAYXSL010000158.1:0-10758 GCA_964466605.1 uncultured Verminephrobacter sp. | reverse complement strand
GAGGCCATCGACCACCTGGGCACCATCGCCAAGAGCGGCACCAAAGACTTCATGGGCAAGCTCTCGGGCGACCAGAAGCAAGATGCCCAGCTGATCGGCCAGTTTGGCGTCGGCTTTTACTCGGGCTTCATCGTGGCCGACAAAATCACCGTCGAATCGCGCCGTGCTGGCCTGCCCGTGAGCGAAGGCGTGCGCTGGGTCAGCGGCGGCAGCGGCGACTTTGAGGTCGAAACCATCGACCGCTCTGCGCGCGGCACCAGCGTTATCCTGCACCTGCGGGGTGATGCCGAGGAATACCTCAACGCCTGGAAGCTCAAGCAGGTCATCGCCAAATACTCCGACCACATCAGCCTGCCCATCCTGATGGAAAAGGAAGAGTGGAAAGATGGCGAGCTGATCAACCCGTCGGACGAAAACGGCGGCCGCCAGCCCGGCGGCATGGTCAAGACCGGCGAGTGGGAAACCATCAACAAGGCCAGCGCCCTGTGGTCGCGCCCCAAGAAGGACATCACCGAAGAACAGTACGCCGAGTTCTACAAGGCCATCAGCCACGACCACGAGGCCCCGCTGACCTGGGCGCACAACCGCGTGGAAGGCAACACCGAGTACACGCAGCTCTTGTACATCCCCGCCAAGGCCCCGTTCGACCTGTGGAACCGCGACAAGAAGGCCGGCGTGAAGCTGTATGTGAAGCGCGTGTTCATCATGGACGACGCCGAGGCGCTGATGCCCACCTACCTGCGCTTCGTCAAGGGCGTGATCGACTCGGCCGACCTGCCGCTGAACGTGAGCCGCGAACTGCTGCAGGAAAGCCGCGACGTGCGCTCCATCCGCGAAGGCTCGACCAAGCGCGTGCTGAGCATGCTGGAAGACCTGGCCAAACACGACAAGCACGACACCGCTGCGGGCGCCGACGGCGTGACCGACGTGGTGGACGCGGACGACAAGGCCAAGGAAGGCAAGTACACCGCGTTCTACAGCGAGTTTGGCGCGGTGCTCAAGGAAGGCCTGGGCGAAGACTTTGGCAACCGCGAGCGTCTGGCCAAGCTGCTGCGTTTTGCATCCACCACCAGCGACGCGGTGACCGTGGGCTTTGCCGACTACAAGGCCCGCATGAAGGAAGGCCAGGAGGCGATCTACTACATCACCGCCGACACCCTGGCCGCTGCCAAGAACAGCCCGCAGCTGGAAGTCTTCAAGAAGAAGGGCATCGAAGTGCTCTTGATGACCGACCGCGTGGACGAGTGGGCGCTGAACTACCTGCACGACTTTGACGGCACCCCGCTGCAAAGCGTGGTCAAGGGTGCGGTCGATTTGGGCAAGCTGCAGGACGAGGCCGAGAAGAAGGCCGCCGAAGAAGCCGCCGAAGCCTTCAAGCCCGTGCTGGCCAAGCTGAAAGAAGCCCTCAAGGACAAGGCCGAGGACGTGCGCGTGACCACGCGCCTGGTGGACTCGCCCGCCTGCCTGGTGGTGCAGGACGACGGCATGAGCACGCAGCTGGCCCGCATGCTCAAGCAGGCCGGCCAGCAGGCGCCCGAGTCCAAGCCCGTGCTGGAGGTGAACGCCGAACACGCGCTGGTGAAGAAGCTCGACGGCAGCGTGCACTTCCACGACCTGGCCCACATCCTGTTTGACCAGGCACTTCTGGCCGAAGGCGGCCTGCCCGAAGACCCGGCCGCGTACGTCAAGCGTGTGAACGCGCTGCTGGCCTGAGGCCGGACAGGTGGCGGGCGGGTGCGCCTACAGGGCGAAATCTGCCGCCACCGCGCGTGGATAGGCGCTTGACTGCTATCAAAAAGTGAAACCCCGGGGCTGATGAACGGCCTCCGGGGTTTTTCTTTGGGTGCGGCGAGCCCGTCGGCCTTGTGGGGGGCCTGGTTTACTCCTGCGCCTGCTCCAGCAGCCGCGCATACACCTGGTTGCGCTCTTGCGGGTCTGCATCCATCAAGGTCTTGAGGGCCTCATCGGGCAGCCGCATGCCCCGGCGCCGGTCGGTTGCCACCGGCAGGTTGCGCCAGCCGGAGAGCACCAGCCAGTCCCACAACTCCCCCGAGATTCGGTGCGTGACCGCCATCTTCAGCGCTCCCCGCTGGATGTCCGAGCCCACCACGGGCACCTGCCCCATCGGCGCAGGGCGGCGTGCCTGCCGAATCGACAAAACGTTGCGTATCCAGTCCTTCATGGGAGGCGGTTGGGGAGTTGCGCTGGTGCAGCATAGCCCACGATCCGGGCGCAACTCAAGCCATGAATGCCGCCCCTGTTCGGTGGCGCTGCCTTGGAAGGCGCGGGGCGCCTCCAGGCTCTGGGGCGCGTTTTCAGGGGGCTGTCAGTGTCTCAGGGAGCTGGCGCTGCGCAGATGCCGGATTGGCAGCGGTTCCTGGTGCACTGCTGGGCGCTCGCTGGCAGAGATCCAGCCGATACCCCATCCCATAGATCGCCGAGATCGTGTAGCCGTTGTCCTCGGTCAGTTCCAGCTTGGTGCGCAGGCGCGACATGTGGGTGTCGAGCGAGCGCGAGGGGGTTTCGGCGCCGTCGCCCCAGACGGCCTCGCGCAGGTGGGTGCGGGACAGCAGGCGGCCGGCGTTGCGGAACATGAACAGGGCGAGTTCGTACTCGCGGTTCTTGAGTTCGATGGGCTGGCCGTTCACGCTCAGGGAGCGCTTGTCGGCGTCGAAGCTGTAAGCGCCGAAAGCCATGCGTGCGCCCATGCTCTCGGGGTAGGCGCGGCGCAGCAGGGCGGTGGTGCGGGCCACGAGTTCGCCCATGCGCAGGGGTTTGCTCATGAAGTCGTCGGCTCCGCGTGAGAGCGCCTCGATCACGTCGCGTTCGTCGTTGCGGCGGGTGATGAACAGGATGGGCAGCTGCATGCCGCCCATGTCGCGCACGGTCTGCACGACCTCGGTGCCTTCCATGTCGGGCAGGAGCCAGTCCACGATCAGCAGGTCGAAGGTGTCGTGCCGCAGGGCCTTGAGCAGGCTGGTGCCGTCGGCAAAGGTGTGGCACACATGGTGGTGGCATTCCAAGGTGCCCTTGATCTGCTCCAGGAGCAGAAGATCGTCGTCAAGGACTGCGATGCGCATGGTGGTGGGCTCGGGGCCGGGGGCCGTGAAAATCAACTACAAAACACCCCCTGGGGAGGGAGTGCCTTGATGGTGCCGCACATTGGGCCGCTGTGCGCAGGGGTTGACAATCGTTTGCAATGGCCGGGCCTGCGCGGGCCGGGCTGTCCCCCCCCCGCGCCGCCGTGCCCCGTCACACCCCGTCAGGCCACCAGCGGGTCGTCCTGCATCGCCTCGATCTGCTCGATGAGCATGTCCACCTGGCCGCGCCAGTAGTCGCTGCTGCCGAACCATGGGAAATTGGCGGGGAAGATCGGGTCCTGCCAGCGGCGCGCAAGCCAGGCGCTGTAGTGGATGAGGCGCAGGGTGCGCAGCGGCTCGATGAGCGCCAGCTCGCGGCGGTCAAAGCTGCGGAACTGCTCGTAGCCCTCGATCAGCGCGCCCAGCTGGTGCGTGCGCTGGCGCCGGTCGCCCGACAGCAGCATCCACAGGTCCTGCACGGCCGGGCCCATGCGTGCATCGTCCAGGTCCACGAAGTGCGGGCCGCCGCGGCCCCACTCGTCCAGTGGCGTCCACAGGATGTTGCCGGGGTGGCAGTCACCATGCAGGCGGATGGTGGTGGAATTTTTCAAGGAAAAATGGCCGTCTCCGCGCTCCTGATGTGGATTGTTTGCTATCAATTCAAGAGCGATATCGCAGTGTGTCTTCCACGCGGCCGCCACGTCGAGCGGGAGGATGTCGTTGTCCAGCAGCCAGTCGCGCGAGGCCTGGCCAAAGGTCTGCGCATCCAGCACCGGCCGGTGCACAAACGGCTGGGCCGCGCCCACGGTGTGGATGCGGGCCAGAAAGCGGCCGATCCATTCCAGCACCTCGAAGTCGTCCAGCTCGGGCTGGCGCCCGCCGCGCCAGGGGCTGACCGAAAACGCAAAGCCGTCGTGCTGGTGCAAGGTGGCGCCGTTCAGCACCAGCGGGCCCACGGCGGGCACCTCGGCGGCCATCAGCTCGGCGGCAAACGCGTGTTCTTCGAGGATTTGCGCCTCGCTCCAGCGGCCGGGGCGGTAGAACTTGGCCACCACACGCTGGCCGTCTTCCAGTGTGGCCTGGTACACCCGGTTTTCGTAGGACGACAGGGCCATGAGGCGGCCGTCGCCATACAGGCCCACGCTGGCCAGCGCGTCCAGCACCTGGTCGGGGGTGAGGCGGGCGTAGGGGTGTTGGTCGTTTGAGGCGTTGGCAGCGGTGTCGGGGGGCAATGGGGTCATGCCCCATTGTCGCCGCCACGCCCTGAACGGCGGGGCGGGGCGCGTCAGCCCGGCAGCATCGTCGCGATGTGCCCGGCGCGCGCGTCACCGCTGCCCGCCAGCACGCTCGCAAACAGCGCCTGCGTGGCCTGGGGCCCCGCATGGTGCTGCACCACCAGCCAGGGCTGCGGCCCGGCGGATACGGCGGTGCTGAACTGGTTCCAGGCCGCGACCAGGCGCTCGTTCAGGCCCTGGGCGCCCCAGTCGGTGTGGCGCTTCTTGACCTGGGCGGGGGCGAAGAACATCACCGGGCGCGGGCCGGGCAACTGGCCGGCGCCGCCCAGGTCCTGCACGTGGCTGGCACCCACCGAGCAGCTGTAGGCCAGGCCCGTGCAATGGGCATGGACGCGCTGGCGCAGGCCCACGCTGCCCGCAAAGTCGATGTAGACGCTGGGTGTGGCACCGTCGATGGTGTCCAGTGCGTCGTAGGTGACCACGCGGCTGTAGCAGCCCAGGCTTTCGCAAAACGCCACATTGCCGGGCGAGGTGAGGCCGATGACCTCGATGCCTTCGCGCTGCGCGAGCTGGAACGCGGTGCCGTAGGCCGTCTTGCTCGATGCGCTGGACAGCAGCATGCGCTTGGCACCGAAAAATTGCTGGTCTTCCAGGAAGTCATCGATGAGCCAGGAGGTGATGAACAGCGGCCGCAGCAGCGCCTGCACGTCCTCGTTGTCGGCGCGGTACAGCCCGTCGGTGCCGGTGCGCAGGTAGTGGTTGTAGACGGCATGCAGGCCCGCGCGGTGGGCGGCGCCGTCGCTGAAGCCTGCGGCATTCACGCGCTGGGGCGAGAGCACGGCCTGGTCGGCCATGGGCCAGTAGCCATAGAGCCGCTCGCCCGCTGCCACGTCGGGGTGCAAGGATTCGGTCACCGTGCCGAAGCCCCACACAGGCACGATGCCCCAGCCCGCCTCGGTGGTGGGGAAGAACTGCCAGTAGTTCAGCATGTCGCCCAGCGCGGCATAGGTGATGTTGTTGGCCGTGAGGGCGAACGATTCGACCCGCACGCGCACCTGGCCGCCTTCCAGCGGAGTGTCTTCGGTGGTCAACAGGCGGGTGGTGGCCAGCTGGTCCTGGCGCACGAGGAGGGTGGTGGTGCTCATGCCGCCACGCTAAACGAAAGCCCGGCCCGGCTCAAGCAGACCGCGCCACCTCGGCGACAGCGGGCGTGGCCTAGGCTGGGAACGACTCCTGCCCCAGCCGCTCGAACGGCAGCGCCTGCTTGACCAGGATGACGGTGCAGGGCGCGTCGCGTGCCACGCGCACGGGCACCGTGTCGATGAAGCGCTGCATCTGCAGCCCGTGTGTGGCGGCGCCCAGGATCATCATGCTCACGTGGTTGCTGGCCGCGTAGCGCACCAGCGCCTGGGCCACGTCGCCCGCCTCGAGCACGTGGTAGCTCACCGCATGCCCGCTCAGGTCCAGCGCCTGGGCCCACTGGCGCAGGCGGGCCATGTGCTGGCGGTGTAGCGTGGTTTCGCTGCGTTCGCTGTCGCTGGTGCTGCTGGCGCCGGGCGAGATCACTGTCACGCAGGCCAGCCGCGCGCCGGGGCGGATGCCCAGCGAGCGCGCCACGGCCTGGCGCAGCGAGTACAGCGTGGCATCGCTCACATCGGCATGGGGCACGGCGACCATGAGGATGGGCGTGTCCTCGATCTGCGCCGATGGCAGCGGGCTGGGCCGGTAGTGCATGCCCGCTGCCCGCAGCCAGCGTTTGAAATGCGTGGAGAGCGGCGTGCGCTCGGTGCGTTCGCCGCGGGCGGTGACGTGCACCTGCGCGGGGTGGGTTAGATCGAACGCCAGGTGTGCGGCGGAGGGGTAGCGCTGGGAGGCCTCGGGCTCCAGGCAGCGCAGGATCACCTCCTGCAGCCAGGGCGGGAGGTCGGCACGGTGCTTGCGTGGCGGTGCGGGCGTCATCCACAGGCGCTGGCGCAGGCCGCCGCTGGTGGTGGGCGCGCCAAAGGGCAGCTCGCCCGTGGCCAGCTCGTACAGCATCACGCCGATGGCAAAGATGTCGCTGCGCGGGTCGCCGCGCACGCCCACGACCTGCTCGGGTGCGATCCAGGCGGGCGAGCCCACGGCCTGGCGCATCTCCTCGGCCAGCAGGTCGGGGTAGTGCGCGTGGCACGAGAGGCCGAAGTCCAGCAGCACGGCCGTGCCGTCTTCCTTGATGAGCACGTTGGCGGGCTTGAGGTCGAGGTGGCACACGTTCTGCTGGTGCAGGCTGTGTGCCGCGTGGGCCGTGGCCGCGCCCAGGCGGGCGATGGTTGCGGTGTCGCAGCGGCCGGGCCCTTCGTCCAGCCAGTGCTGCAGCGTCTGGCCGGGGATGTATTCCATGACCAGATAGGGCAGGCGCACCAGGTCGCCCGCCGCCACAAAACGCGGCACATGCGGGCCGCTGAGCACGGGCAGGATCTGCAGCTCCACCTCGAAGCTCACGATGTTCTCGGCCCCGTCGCCCGCCGTCATGCGCGGGATCTTCATCGCCATCGCAAAGCCGGGGCTGCGGCCTTCCTGCGCGTACTCCACGGCGTAGATGTGGGCCATGCCGCCCGCGTGGATGCAGTCCACCACGCGGAAGCCGTCGATCTCGGTGCCGGGGGCGAGCAGCTTCATCTCATTGGCCCTTTTCCAGGCGATCCGCGTAGAAGCCCGGCAGGCACGCCGCGCGGATGGCGGCGGCGGCGGCCAGATGGTCGTAGGGCACGCGGTAGAAGGTGATCTGCTTGGCGGTGTCGTCGAACAGCGCGTACATGGCCCGTGCATCGCCGTCGCGCGGCTGGCCCACCGAGCCCACGATGGCGAGCCACTGGCGGTGCGGCGGCACAGGCACGGGCACGCCGGGCTCGGGCGCAAAACGCATGAGCTTGGCGGTGGGCGTGAGGAAGTACAGCACCTGTTCGTGCACATGGCCGCTGAACACGTAGCGGATGGCGGGGTCGATGCCCTGGGCGGCGGTCATGCTGCGCTCGGCGGCGTTGGAGTCTTCCACGTAGCGCCACTGGGCGGGCATGTCGGCGCTGGCATGCACCAGCAGCGCGCTGGGCCCCAAGCGCGCGGTGAGCGGCAGCGACTGCAAAAAGGCGATGTGGCTGTTGCCCAGCTGGTCGTGTGTCCACTGCGCGCCCAGCTCGCTGCGGTTGCGCGGGTTGGCGGGCGGCGCGAGCGCCATGGCGTCGTGGTTGCCCAGCACGCACAGCGCGCCCTGCTGCACCAGGTCACGCACCTGCTCGACCACCGCCACGGGCTCGCCGCCATAGCCCACCAAGTCGCCCAGCAGCGCGAACTGTTCGGCGCCCTGGGCGCGGGCGTGTTGCAGGCAGGTCTCCAGGGCCTGGCGGTTGGCGTGGATGTCGGACAGCAGGGCGATTTTCATGTTGTTGTCTCCAACCCCATCATCGCGCGCATGGCTGAATGCCAGCTTGCAGGCGGCAGCGCTGGCCCGGATTCAAAGCAAAAATAGCTGCCACCGCCCGTCTATAGGGCGGTGGAAGCTATTGATTTGATAGCTCAGAGGCTGCGCTGTGCGGCGGGCTTTTTGTCCAGCGCCAGCACCAGGCCCAGCGCGATGATCGCGGGCAGCGCCTGGCTGAAGAAGATCTTGGGCGCTGCGGTGGCGGCGCCAAACACCCCGGCCACGATCACGCAGGCCAGGAAGAAGATCTTGAACAGGCGGTTGCCAGTGAACAGCCCCCAGAACAGGCCGGCCGCCAGAAAACCGTTGTACAGCCCCTGGTTGGCCGCCAGCGTGGTGGTGGCGTCGGCCAACTCCTGGGTCAGGTTGAACGTCTTCATCCCCAGCGGCTTGTTCCAGAAGAACATTTCGAGCACGAGGATGTACACATGCTCGATGGCCACCAGGGCCACCGCGATGCGAGGGATCAGCAGGCGGCCCATGGGTTTACACCACCGTGATGGTCACGTCGATATTGCCGCGCGTGGCGTTGGAGTAGGGGCAGACCTGGTGGGCTGCGTCCACCAGCTTCTGGGCCGTGGCCTTGTCCAGGCCGGGCAGGCTGATGGCCAGGCGGGCGGCGATGCCGTAGGCATTCGGGATGGGGCCCAGGTCCACTTCGGCGTCGATGGACACGTCCTGTGGCACGGGGATGCCGATCTTGCCGCCCACGGCCTTCATGGCGCCGATGAAGCAGGCAGCGTAGCCGGAGGCGAACAGCTGCTCGGGGTTGGTGCCCGTGCCGGAGGTGCCGGGCGAGGACAGCTTGACTTCCAGGCGGCCGTCATCGGTCTTGGCGGCGCCATCGCGGCCACCGGTCACGTGCGACTTGGCGGTGTAGAGGACTTTTTCGAGCTTGGTCATGGTGTCTTCCTTGCGGTTGTTGCCCACTGACGGGCGGTGGAGGGAATCGGTGTTTGTGTTGTCTGCAGGCCGTCAGCGTTGCTCGCTGAGCCGGTCCCGCAGTTGCTTGAGTTCGGTGGTCAGGGCCGTCAGCTCGGCAATCGAGCACTGGCTGCTTTGCAGCACACAGGGCGGAATGGCCTCGGCCTCGTTGCGCAGTGCACGGCCTTGCGACGTGAGGGTGATACGCACGCGGCGCTCGTCCTGCACATCGCGCAGCCGGGCAATGTGGCCCTGCGCCTCCAGGCGCTTGAGCAGTGGCGTGAGCGTGCCGGAGTCGAGAAACAGGCGCTCGCCCAGCTCGGACACCGTGACGCCGTCCTGCTCCCACAGAACGAGCATCACGAGGTACTGCGGGTAGGTCAGGCCGATGCGGTCGAGCAGCGGCTTGTAGAGCTTGGTCATGGCCAGCGAGGCGGAATACAGCGCAAAGCAGACCTGGTTGTCCAGCCGCAGGATGGCGGGACTGGGAGTGAAGGGGGTGCTGGGGCTGGGCATGGGGTGAATTGTGGCGGGTTATTAAATTGCGTGCAATTGAATTATGTAAAACCTTGTTGCAGGCGAGGGTGCGCTCAAGAGAGCAGTGCGGAAACTCGCCCGGTGTTAGACGCGCGCCTGTGCAGGGCGTGGGGCCACAGTAAACGCTACTATTTTGATAGCTTGCTTGGCATGATGGACGCGCGGTAACGGCCATTTTGACCTGATTTTTGTGCGGTCCATGCGGCTGAATGCCGCCGACCCAGCCCGAAAAGAGGGGGCGGGTGGCGGGTTCCGCCGTCGCCCGTGCCCCGCTCAGCGCCCGCTGAACTGCGCGGGCCGCCGCTCGACAAACGCGCGCACGCCCTCGGCCGCATCCTCGCTGTGGGCCAGCGCTTTCTGCACGGGGATGAACTCGGCCACGGCCGCGGCCTGGCCCTGCTCAATGGCCTTGAGCACATTGAGCCGCGTGGCCACCACGGCCAGCGGGGCCTGGGCTGCAATCCGTTGTGCGATGGCGATGGCTTCATCGAGCACCTGCGCGGCGGGCACGACCTTCTGCACGAAGTTCAGGCGGTAGGCCTCGCTGCTGCCGAACTCGTCGGCCGTGAGCAGGTGCAGCAGCGCATTGCCCGTGCCCGCACGCTCGGCCATGCGCAGCGTGGCGCCGCCCGTGGCCATGATGCCGCGCTGCACCTCCATCTGCGAGAAGCGGCAATCGTCGGCCGCGACCACGATGTCGGCGCCCAGCATCAGCTCGATGCCCACCGTGAAGCAGATGCCCTTGACGGCCGCCACCATGGGCTTGGTGCGGCGCCGGTAGCCGGGCAGTCCGTAGTCGTGGGGCTCCACCAGGCCTTCGGGGATGGCCTTTTCGCCGCGCTGCATGTAGGCGCTGACGGCAGGCAGATCGAGCCCGGCGGTGAAGTGGTCGCCAAACGCATGCAGCACGCCCACGCGGAGCTGCGGGTCGTCGTCGAGCCGGGTGTAGGCCTCGGCCAGCTGGCGGAACATCGGCGGCGTCCAGCCATTGCGCTTGGCCGGGCGGTTGATGCCGATGAGCAGCACGTGGCCGAGCACCAGGGTGTCGATGTTGCCTTCGGGCGGGGGCGTGGTGGGGGTGAGGTTTGTCATGGGCGCAGGTCTCCTGGCCCATGATTGAAAACGCTTAGCGCGCTGGGCGCCGTCTCAGCCGAGACAGTGCGAATGACAAGCGTAAGTGGCCTCAAAAACTGGCGCGGCCCATGCGAGTGCGCCCGCGCAAGGGCCGCCACGACATGTGAATGTCGTCTTCGCTCCGTGCGCCGGGTGCGTCCCCCTCTGGGGGGAAGGCGCGAAGCGCCTCAGGGGGGTTAGTAGCTATACACGCCCTGGCCCGTTTTGCGGCCCAGGCGGCCCGCCGCCACCATTTCCTTGAGCAGCGGGCAGGGGCGGTACTTGCTGTCGCCAAACTCGGTGAGGTACACGTCCATCACGGCCAGGCAGACATCCAGGCCGATCATGTCGGCCAGTGCCAGCGGGCCGATGGGCTGGTTGCAGCCCAGCTTCATGCCGGCGTCGATGTCCT
>CAYXSL010000157.1:0-10935 GCA_964466605.1 uncultured Verminephrobacter sp. | reverse complement strand
AGAAGGTGTTCCGCGAATCCACCATCCGCTCGCTGTTCGACGAGGTGCTGCGCGGGTTGCGCATCGTGCACCAGCACAAGATGCTGCACCTTGACATCAAGCCCGCCAACATCTTCATCACCGACGACAACAAGGCCGTGATGATCGACTTTGGCGCCGCGCGCGAGGTGCTGAGCAAAGAGGGCAACTTCATCCGCCCCATGTACACCCCAGGCTTTGCCGCCCCCGAGATGTACCGGCGCGACTCGTCCATGGGCCCATGGACCGACATCTACGCCATCGGTGCCTGCATTTACGCCTGCATGCAGGGCTTTCCGCCCAACGAGGCGCCCCAGCGCATCGACAAGGACCGCCTGTCGCTGGCACTGACCAAGCTGCGCGGCGTGTACTCCGACAACCTGATCGAGGTGGTGGAATGGTGCATGGCGCTGGACCCGCTGTCGCGCCCGCAGTCGGTGTTTGCGCTGCAAAAGGAGTTGAGCCGCGAGGGCGAGCGCCGCTACACCAAGCTGTCGGTGGCCGAGAAAATGCGTTTGCAGCTCGACACCCTGGTGTCAGACACCAAGAAGAATGTGCAGAAGGTGGGTGAAGCCACCGGCATCGGAGCCAAGCCCAAATGAACCAGGCGTACGCACAGCGGCCGGTTCGGGCGAGGCACATGTCTACTAACGATGCATGGGTGCATCCTTGTTTGCGTGGGGTGCTATGAAGTTCTCCGTATTCCAGATCAGCCGCCGCGGTGGCCGCGAGAAGAACGAAGACCGCATGGGCTATTGCTACACGCGCGAATCGGGCCTGTTTGTTCTGGCCGATGGCATGGGCGGGCACCCCGAGGGCGAGGTCGCGGCGCAAATCGCGTTGCAGACCGTCTCGGCGCTGTTCCAGCGCGAGGCCAAGCCCCAGCTCAAGGATGTGCAGGAGTTCCTGTCCGGCGCGCTGCTGGCAGCGCACCATCAGATCCTGCGTTATGCCACCGACAAGGGCATGCTCGACACACCCCGCACCACGCTGGTGGCGGCCGTGGTGCAGGCGGGTACGGCCACCTGGATCCACTGCGGCGATTCGCGCCTGTACATGGTGCGTGACGGCGACCTGCTCACCCGCACGCGCGACCACTCGTACATGGAGCTGCGCAACAACCCGCCGCCGGGCCTGGAGCGCATCAACCGCAACGTGCTGTTCACCTGCCTGGGCTCGCCGACCAAGCCCATTTACGACATCACCGGCCCGGTGTACCTGGAGCAGGGCGACCGCATCCTGCTGTGCTCCGACGGCCTGTGGGGCACGCTCAGCGACGACGAGATCGCCAAGCAGCTCTCGCGCAACGCGGTGTCGCATGCCGTGCCCGACCTGGTCGAAGACGCCCTGCGCAAGGCGGGCGACAGCAGTGACAACGTGACCGTGGTGGCGCTGGAGTGGGAGACGCCCGATGCGTTCGAGTCCACCCAGGGCGTGTCCACCGACAGCATCAGCGAAGACGTGTTTGCCTCCACCATCCAGGCGGGGCCGCTCGACGGGCTGGTGGACGACCTGGACGACGCGGCCATCGAGCGTTCGATTGCCGAAATCAACGAGGCGATTCGTCGCTCTGCTGCTCGAAAAGCCTGACTGACCTGCCTCGGCTGCGCGGCCTCGTGCAGCGGGCGCAGGCCTGCTATCTGACCCGTTTCGTTTTCTGGCGTGCGCCTTGGGCGGCGCATGGAAGGCATTTTCTGGACACCCAAGAACCATGACCACATTCCTTCGCACCGGCGCCCGCGCCGCCGACCAGCTGCGCCCCGTGCGCATCACCCGCCACTACACCATGCATGCCGAGGGCTCGGTGCTGATCGAATTCGGCAACACCAAGGTGCTGTGCACCGCCTCGGTGGAAGAACGCGTACCGCCCCACAAGCGGGGCAGCGGCGAAGGCTGGGTCACGGCCGAATACGGCATGCTGCCGCGTGCCACCCACAGCCGCAGCGACCGCGAGGCCGCGCGCGGCAAGCAGACCGGCCGCACGCAAGAGATCCAGCGCCTCATCGGCCGCAGCCTGCGCGCGGTGTTCGACCTCAAACTGCTGGGCGAGCGCACCATCCAGCTCGACTGCGACGTGATCCAGGCCGACGGCGGCACGCGCACCGCAGCCATCACGGGCGCCTGGGTGGCCGCGCAGGATGCGGTTTACCAGCTGCTGGCCAGCGGCAAGATCACGCAGTCGCCCCTGCTGCAGCCCGTGGCCGCGATCTCGGTGGGCATCGTGCAGGGCACGCCGCTGCTGGACCTGGAATATGTGGAAGACGTGGATTGCGACACCGACATGAACGTGGTGATGACCGGCGCGGGCCACTATGTGGAGGTGCAGGGCACGGCCGAGGGCGTGGCCTTTACCCGCGCCGAGATGGACCAGCTGCTGGGCCTGGCCGAAAAAGGCATCGCCCAGCTGGTGCAGCTGCAGCAGCAAGCCCTTCAGGATACTCACTAATTTATAGCTGCTCAGGCAGGCTGGTCGCGCGTTAGAGGCTATTTTGACTATGAAAATTGTTCTTGCATCCAACAACCGTGGCAAGCTGGCCGAGCTGCAGGCCATGTTCGCCCCGCTGGGCGTGGAGCTGGTGCGCCAGGCCGACCTGGGCGTGGGTGAGGCCGAGGAGCCCTTCCGCACCTTTGTCGAAAACGCCCTGGCCAAGGCGCGGTTTGCGTCTGAGCACACGGGCCTGCCCGCGCTGGCCGACGATGCCGGCATGTGTGTCGATGCCTTTGGTGGCCTGCCGGGCGTGGACACGGCCTACTACTGCACCCGGTTCGGCTACGAGAAAAGCGACGCCAACAACGTGCGCGCCCTGCTGGAGCAACTGCAGGGCGTGGCCAACCGCCGCGCCGCCATGGTCAGCACCCTGGTCGCTGTGCGCAGCCCAGAGGACCCCGAGCCGCTGATTGCCGTGGGCCGCGTGGTGGGCGAGATCACCACCGCACCCCGGGGCACCAACGGATTTGGCTTCGACCCCGTGATGTTCATCCCCGAGTTCGGCCAGACCTTTGCCGAGCTGCCCGTGGAGGTGAAAAACGCCCACAGCCATCGGGGCCGATCTGCGGCGCAAATGCTGGCGCTGATGCGCGAACGCTGGCTGTAGAAGGGGCCCTGAACGTGGTTCATATTCCGATCACACCGCAGGCAGAGGCTGAACCCGCTGTGGTGCGCGACATCCAGCACTACATGCGCCCGGGCCTGTTGCAGCTGCCCAGCCTGCCGCCGCTGTCGCTGTATGTGCACCTGCCCTGGTGCCTCAAGAAATGCCCCTACTGCGACTTCAACTCGCACGAGGCCCGTGGCGACGGGGTGGGTGACAACGGGGTGCCCGAGCAGCGCTACATCGACGCGCTGATGGCCGACCTGGAGGCTGCGTTGCCGCTCATCTGGGGCCGCACCGTGCACAGCATCTTCATCGGCGGCGGCACGCCCAGCCTGTTCTCGCCCGCGGCCATCGACCGGCTGATTGGCGGCATCCGCGCCCGCCTGCGGCTGGAGCCGGACTGCGAGATCACGCTGGAGGCCAACCCCGGCACGTTCGAGAAAGACCGCTTCCGCGCCTTCCGTGCGGCGGGCGTCACACGCCTGTCGGTGGGGGTGCAGAGCTTCAACGACCAGCACCTCAAGGCCCTGGGCCGTGTGCACGACCGCGCCCAGGCCATGGCGGCGGTGGAGGAGGCCGCCGCGTCGTTCGACACCTTCAACCTCGACATCATGTACGCCCTGCCGGGCCAGACGCTGCCGGAGCTGGAGCAGGACCTGTTGACGGCGCTGGCCTTCAAGCCGCCGCACATCTCCATCTACCACCTCACCATCGAGCCCAACACCTACTTCGCCAAGTTTCCCCCGGCCATCCCTGAGGACGACCAGGCCTACGCCATGCTCGACCGCATCACCGAGCTGACGGGGCAGGCGGGCATGGCGCGCTACGAGATTTCTGCCTACGCGCAGCCGGGCCACCAGTGTTTCCACAACACCAACTACTGGCAGTTTGGCGACTACCTGGGCATTGGCGCGGGCGCACACAGCAAGCTCAGCTTTGCGCACCGCGTGGTGCGGCAGGTGCGCTTTCGCGACCCGGCGCGCTACATGGACAACGCGCTGGCCGGGCGCGCCGTGGCGCAGGACGATGAGGTGCGCCGCGCCGACCTGCCGTTTGAATACATGCTCAACGCCCTGCGCTTGCGGGACGGTTTTGCGCTGCAGGACTTCATGGCCCGCACGGGCCTGCCCCTCACCGCGATTGCCAAGGGGCTGAAGGAGGCGGAGAGCAAGGGCCTGATCGAGCGCGACCTGGCCCATGTGCGTCCCACCGAGCGGGGCTTTGATTTCCTGAGCGACCTGCAGGAGCTGTTCCTGGCCGACTGAGCGGACTGAGCGGACTGAGCCAGGTAGGGGCTTGGGTTTTCAAGCTAAAAAGGCCTTCTGCGCGCAATGAGTAAGCGTTCGTAGCTATAAAAACGATAGCTATTGACGGCTGTGGCATCGGGCGCCAGGCCTGTGTGCAGATCAACCGCAGCGCACCGCCAGAATGCGCCCGTTGGCATCCACCTCCAGGTTCAGCCGCTGGGTGTCGAACTCCTTGGTGACCATCTGGCCCGGCCGCAGGATGCGCACCATCCGCGCGCCCGACCGGGCCCGCGCCGATTCGACCACCGACGCCGTGCTGCTCTGCCCCACCGCCGCCTGGGCCGGTTGTGCATTGCACAGCCCCTCGGGGGCCTGTGCCCGTGGCTGAGGGGGCAGCGGGGTTGCTGCCGGGGCCTGCCCCTGGCTGGCGCAACCTGCCACCCAAGCGGCCACACACAGGCTGGCAATGGCGGCAAAAGAGGTGTTTGTCATGAAACCATCTCCATCAAAACATGGCCTGACCATACCGGAAGGGGCCTGGCAAAGGGGTGTCGCTGCGTAACCGCCGTTGCAGTGCGCAGCGCCCGGCACCGGCCGGGGCTTGACCTCGGTCAAGACATTGTGGGCTGGCCGCAACGGAAGTGGGCGGCCCCGGGCCTGCTCTGGCGGGGGTAGGGCGTGCTCGGCAAAATCAATACTGTCCGGCTCCGCGCGCCGCGTGGATTGCCGGTTCCGTGTTTCTGCCGCAGCCCTGTCCCCCATGTCCGACGACCCCGCACTCCGCCTCCTCCACGCCCTGGGCGACACCCTGGATGGCCTGGACGTGGCCCTGTGCGCCTTTGACGAAGGCGACTGCACCATTGCCTGGAACCGGACCTTCTTCAAGTTCTTCCCCGAACACGAGGGCCATGTGTACGCGGGCGAGCCGTACCACGCCAACCTGCGCCGGTTCTACGCCGGGCGGCTGGATGCGCAGGAGCTGCCGAACATCGAGCGCTACATCGCGGCGGGCGTGGACCGCCACCGGGCCCAGACGCGCCCCTACAGCTTTGAGCACCGGGGCCTGCGGGTGCATGTGGCGTCGCTGCCCATTGCGGGCGTGGGCCGGGTGCGTGTGTGGCGCGCCCAGGCATTGCACAGCCACCCCGGGGCGGCAGACACCCCCGACATCCACGAGCCCGGTTTCCTGCGCAGTCCCCTGATCGAAAGCGCCGAGCTGTTCGACCGCATCCCCGACGGCCTGATGATCTGCGCGGAAGACCAGCGCATCCAGTGGGTCAACGAGCCTTTCATGCAGATGTACAGCCTCACCGACCGGGCCGCAGCCACCGGCCTTGCGTTTGACGAGGCCTACCGCCACGCCTGGGCGGCCGACGGCCCGGGCGACATGGCGCCCTTCTATGACGGCCTCTCGATCCTGCAAGAGAACATGCGCTTTGCCGGTGCGCCGTTCGAGCTGCCCCTGCCGCGCGACCGCTGGAGCCGCGTGATTGCCAAGCGGGGGGCGGACGGCTCCGTGTTCTACGCGCATGTGGACATCACCGAGTTCAAGCGCCAGCAACGCCTGCTTGCCCGGGCCGAACGCAGCGCCAGGGACAGCGAGGCCCAGCTGCGCGAAAAATCCATCCTGCTGGAAGCCACGCTGGAGCACATGGACCAGGGCGTGGCCAAGATCAGCGCCACCGGCATCGTGGAACTGTGCAACCGCCGCGCGCTGGAGCTGCTGGAGCTGCCCGCAGAGTTGATGGCCGCCAAACCCTCCCTCGTGAATGTGCTGGCCTACCTGCGTGCACGCGGCGAATTCGACGGCGCCTCGCAGGAGATCCAGGACCTGCTGCTGCACAGCAACGGCGGGGTCGATCAGCAGCAGGTGTACGACCGTCCCCGGCCCGACGGGCGCATCCTGGAGGTGCAGACCGTGCCCATCAAAGGTGGCGGCGCACTGCGCACCTTCACCGACGTGACCCAGCGCAAGGAGGCCGAGCTGCGCATCCGCCATGTGGCCGAGCACGACGGGCTCACCGGGCTGCTCAACCGCACGGCGTTTCTGCACACACTGCAAGCCGCCGTGGCCGACGCGCGGCGCCCGGGCCGAAGCTTTGCCGTGCTGTATGTGGACCTGGACGGCTTCAAGCCCATCAACGACCGCTTTGGCCATGCTGTGGGCGACCAACTGCTCAGCTGGGTGGCCCAGCAGCTCACGCAGGCTGCGCGCGGTGACGACGAGGTGGCTCGCCTGGGGGGCGACGAGTTCGCGCTGCTGCAACGCGGCGTGGCCGACCGTGAAAGCGCCTGCCGCCTGGCTGATCGGCTGGTGCAGGCCATCGGTCAGCCCACGGAAATCGAATCGCACTTCATCCAGATCGGTGCCTCGGTGGGCATCGTCATGGCACCTGCCGATGCACAGGACGCAGAGGAGCTTTTGCGCAAGGCCGACTCCGCCATGTACCTGGCCAAGGCCTCGGGCCGTGGCTGCGCGCGCATCTACGGCATGTGATGGCGGGGCGGGCGCCCCACAATCGGCGCTGTCCTACACCTGCGTGTGCTTGAGCGTTTTAGGATAGGTGTGTCGATACCCCTTCGACATCCCTCCCGCTTGCTGCAAGCAAGTGTTCAGCCCGCACCCTGCGGGCTTTTTTTTTGCCTCGCGCATCGCATGCGCCCCTGCAAAAAAGTCGGCTTGTGACTGGGTCTTTTGACCCTGCTCCATGCACGCTGCATGAAGTGGCGGCACCATCGGTCAATCATCGGTTGCCAGCCTGGGTGTCACGGCGAGGCAACGGCCGCTCGCTACAAAACAAGAATGATCCTGTACAAACCCGGCACCCCATTCATCTACAAAGGCCGACGGGTCACCGTGGACTACATCATCATCCGCCGCACAGGCCTGTGGATCCGCCTGGCCCACAGCGAAGACGTGTGCCGGCCCGAGGACCTGACGCCGATTGCGCCGCAGGGCTCGGACCTGGCAGAGAGCGCGGGCCGCACCTGACGACGGCGTGAGCCCCGGTGCCCGCTGCAGTGCAGCGCGGCTTGCATGGGCAGGGAGGCCGAAAGGTGGTGGGAAAAGTAAAAACGGGCCGCACGGGCCCGTTTTTGTTTGGTGTGGTGGCGGAGACGGTGAGATTCGAACTCACGGACGGTTGCCCGTCGGCAGTTTTCAAGACTGCTGGTTTAAACCGCTCACCCACGTCTCCGGGCACGGAAGCGCGGATTCTAGCCGACTGCAGGCGTTGATTTTTTCAGCATGCCCCGTGTCTCGATAAACCGGATCACCTCGCTCAGCCCGCTCAGGTTCTTCAGATTGGTCATCACAAACGGCTTGAGCAAGCCCTGGGCGTTGGTGCGCATGCGGGTGGTGTCGGCGTGCATCACGTCGAGGTTGGCGCCCACGTGGGGGGCCAGGTCGGTCTTGTTGATGACGAACAGGTCGCTTTTGGTGATGCCGGGGCCGCCTTTGCGCGGGATTTTTTCACCGGCGGCCACGTCGATCACGTAGATGGTGAGGTCGCTCAGCTCGGGGCTGAAGGTGGCGGCCAGGTTGTCGCCGCCGCTTTCCACAAACACGATGTCGGCGTTGGGGAACGCGCCCAGCATGCGGTCGATGGCTTCGAGGTTGATGGAGCAGTCTTCGCGGATGGCGGTGTGGGGGCAGCCGCCGGTTTCCACGCCCAGGATGCGTTCGGCGGGCAGGGCGCCGCTCACCGTGAGCAGGCGCTGGTCTTCCTTGGTGTAGATGTCGTTGGTGATGGCCACCAGGTCGTAGTCATCACGCATGGCCTTGCAGAGCATTTCGAGCAAGGTGGTCTTGCCGGAGCCCACGGGGCCGCCGATGCCCACGCGCAGCGGGGGCAGTGGTTTGGTGCGGTTCGGAATGTGGTGCAGGGTGCTGGAGGTCATGATCGGAAGAGGCGGGAGTATTGGGTTTCGTGCTGTGCCGACAGGATGGCAAGCATGGGAGAAAAGGCCTGGCGCTCGCTGTCCATGAGGCCGATGGCGTGGTCTGCAGCGGGGGGAATGGCGTCGGCCAGGCGCGCAAGGATGCGCTGGCCTGCACTCTGGCCCAACTGCATGGACTTGAGGGCGGCCTGCACCATGTTTTCGGCCCAGCCAAAGGCATAGGCCAGCAGCACATCACGCACCGGGGCCTGGGTGGTGGATGCGGCCAGTGCAAAAGCCACGGGGTAGGTGGGGGGCAGGGCGGCCAGGTGGCGCACGGCGGGCATCAGGGCCTCATTGCCCTGGTGCTGGTTGCGCAGCCACTCGGCCATCGACCGGCCCATCTGCTCGGCCTGCAGGCGTAGCTCGCTGGTCTCGCGGGTGTGCAGCACCCAGTCGTTGAGTTCGCGCACATGGGCCCAGTCGGCGCGGCGCCAGGCGCCCACGGCCTTGGCGATCAGGGCCATGTCGCCGCGCGCCTGGGTGATGTGCAGCTGGTCCAGCAGCCAGTCGCCCACAGCGGCTTCGCTGGCCAGGCCCGCGTTTTCGATGGCGCTTTCCAGCCCCTCTGAATACGAGAACCCGCCCACGGGCAGCGCGGGGGAGGCCAGCCACATCAGCTGCAGGAAGCTGGCGGCGGGCAGGGGGGCGGGGCGGTCGTTGCGCACGGGGAGGTTTTCTCAGCGCTTGCGCCGTGCGCAGGCCGCAGGTCGGAGGCCGTGCTGTGCCCTGGCTTCGACAGGCTCAGCCCGAACGGTGGGGAGGGTACGCAGCACGGACACGGGGCTCAGTGGTCGTGGTTGCAGTGCGGGCCGTGCACATGGCCCTGGGCGACCACGGGGATGGCCACGGTGCGGCCCCGGGCGGTTGCGGGAGCCGCAGCCACTGCTGGCGCCTGCGTGTGCGAATGGGCTTGGTCGTGCTTATGGTCATGCCCGTGCTCATCCCCATGGTCATGCCCACCATGGTGGTGGTGCCCGCTGCCGTGCCCCGCCGCATAGGCGCCGCCTTCGGGCTCAAAGGCCAGGTTCTGCTCGGTCACGATCAGGTGCATGGAGCGCAGCATGTCGGCCAGCACATGGTCGGGTTCGATCTTGAGGTGGTCGGGCTGCAGCTCGATGGGCACATGGCGGTTGCCCAGGTGGTAGGCGGCGCGGGTCAGGTCGAAGGGGGTGCCGTGCTGCGTGCAGTGCGTGATGACCAGCACGGGCTGGGGTGCGGCGATGACGCGGACCATGGAGCCGTCTTCGGCCACCAGCACATCGCCGCCGCGCATCAACGTGCCGCGCGGCAGGAAGATGCCCAGCTCGCGCCCGGCGGAGTCGGTGGCGGCAAAGCGGCTCTTCTGGCGCACATCCCAGTCCAGTTCGACGGTGGTGGCGCGCTTGAGCAGCACGGGGGCCAGGCCTTGGCCTTGGGGGAGGAGTTTGGACGCTTGGAGCATGGAGTCTGTTCGGTCGGCAAAACGCGCATTGTGGCCGGGGTGGCGCGGCGCGTGCGCGGGCCCTTCACACGGGGCGGGTCATGAAGAAGCTGTACGGGTCTGGGCCGTAGTCGGCAAAGGGCCCGCATTCGACAAAGTCGTGCTGAAAGTACAGCTGGCGCGCGGGTTCAAAGAAAGGCTGAGGCCCTGTCTCCAGACTCACCCGGCTGAAGCCGCTTGCGCGGGCTTCTTGCAGCAGGTGGGCCAGCACCTGGCGTGCAATGCCCTGGCCCCGGTGGCGGGCGCTGGTGCGCATGGACTTGAGTTCGGCATGGCCTGCATCCAGCCGCTTGAGCGCGCCCGTGCCCACCAGCGTGCCGCCATCGGCCCCGGGCAGCCAGGCGGACCAGAAGGCGATGTCGGGCTGGCGCAGCTGGTCCATGTCGAGCGCGTGCACGCTTTCGGGTGGCGACACCGCATACATGTCCTGCAGGTGTTCCTGCATGAAGGCTTCGATGCGCGGGTCGCTCAGGTCGTCCAGGCGGATCTGCAGCGGGGTGGAGAGGGCGGCCATGCGTTGTGATCAGAACAGGAAGTAGCGCTGCGCCATGGGCAGCACGGTGGCGGGCTCGCAGGTGAGCAGCTGACCGTCGGCGCGCACGGTGTAGGTCTGCGCGTCCACTTCCATCCTGGGCGTATAGCTGTTGTGCACCATGTGCTGCTTGCGCACGCCACGGATGTTGCGCACGGCTGATAGCTGCTTGCGCAGGCCGAAGCGTTCGCCAACGCCTGTGTTCAGCCCGGCCTGCGACACAAAGGTGAGCGAGGTTCTGGCGATGGCGCCGCCAAACGCGCCGAACATGGGACGGTAGTGCACAGGCTGGGGCGTGGGGATGGAGGCGTTCGGGTCGCCCATCGCGGCCATGGCGATCAGGCCGCCCTTGAGGATGAGCGCGGGCTTCACGCCGAAGAACGCGGGCTTCCAGATCACGATGTCGGCCCATTTGCCCACTTCGAGCGAGCCGACTTCGTGGCTGATGCCGTGGGCGATCGCGGGGTTGATGGTGTACTTGGCCACGTAGCGCTTGATGCGCTGGTTGTCATTGCGGGCCGTGTCGCCGGCCAGGCTGCCGCGCTGCACCTTCATCTTGTGCGCGGTCTGCCAGGTGCGCAGGATGACTTCGCCCACGCGGCCCATGGCCTGGCTGTCGCT
>CAYXSL010000156.1:0-10965 GCA_964466605.1 uncultured Verminephrobacter sp. | reverse complement strand
CCAGCACGTTCTCGCGCATGGTGCCGTAGCGCACGGCGTTGGTGCCGCTGGCGCGCGTGGCGCACATGCCGCCGATGCTCGCGTCGGCGCCGGGGTCGATGGGGAAGAACAGGCCGGTGTCCTTGATGGCTTCGTTCAAGGCCTTGCGCGTGATGCCGGGCTGCACCGTCACCGTGAGGTCTTCGGCGTTCACGCTGAGCACGCGGTTCATGCGGCTCACGTCGATGCTGATGCCGCCCTGCACAGCCAGCAGGTGGCCTTCGAGCGACGAGCCCGCGCCGTAGGGGATCACGGGCACTTCGTACTGGCTGGCCAGCTTCACCGCGTCGGCCACATCCTGCGTGTTTTCGGCAAACACCACGGCGCTGGGTGGCGGGGCCTGCAGCGAGCCCTCGTCGCGCCCATGCTGCTCGCGCACGGCCTGGGCCAGCGAACACTGCGCGCCAAAGCGGGCTTGCAGCGCATCGATGAGGGCCTGGGGTACGTCGCGCAGTTTGATTTCGGGCAGCAGGTGGGCGGCAGCGGTGGGGGCGTTCATGGTGTTGTCTCCTGGGGCGATCAAAAAGAATAACACCGGCCGTTGCCGGGCGCCACGGCAGTGGTCAGGCTGGTGCAAGCCTGTTGTTCAGCGCGCGGCGGCGCACACATTTGAGGCCGTGGTGCGCCACTGTGGTGCATTCGGCTTGTATACCAGTTGGCACGGAACCTGCGTCACTGCAGGCAATGACCACCGCCACCGAGATCAGCAACCGCATCATCGAAGCCGTGATGGCCCAGAAGCTCGCGCCCGGCTCCCGCCTGGGCGAGCAGCAGCTGGCCATGCTGTTCGACTGCAGCCGCACCATCGTGCGCGAGGCGCTCACGCGGCTGGCCACGCGCGGCATCGTCACCGTGAGCGCGCGGCGCGGCTGGTATGTGATCGAGCCTTCGCAAGACGAAGCCCGCGAGGCCTTCGAGGCGCGCCGCGTGATCGAACTGGGCCTGCTGCACCAGCTCAAGGTGGTGGACAAGGCCGCCGTGCGCCAGCTCAAGAGCCACCTGCAGCGCGAAAAAGCCGCGCTGGCGGGCACTGACGTGGGCATGCGCAGTTTCTTGCTGGGCGACTTCCATGTGTGCCTGGCCGAATGCCTGGGCAACAGCCTGCTGGCCGACACGCTGCGCGACTTCACGGCGCGCACCACGCTCATCGCCATGCTCTACCAGTCGTCGCACGACGCGGCGCAGAGTTGTGCCGACCATGTGCGCATCGTCGAGGCGCTGGAGGCGGGCGACATCGCGCGCGCCGAGGCGCTGATGTCCGAGCACATCGGCACCGTGCAGTCGGCCCTGCGCCTGCAGGCCAGCAGCGACCCGCTGGCGGGGCTGCGCGATGCGCTCGCGCCCGTGCGCAAGAGCCCTGCACCCGCCGCCCCACCGGCCCGCGCACGCAAGTCCCGCGCCGCACCCAAGAGTTCCGTCCCCCCAGCGTCTGACCCTGACGCACCCGCCGAAGCATCCACCTACCTAGGAGCCCTGCTATGACCACCGCCCGCACCGCCCGCACCGCCCGCACCGCCCGCACCGCCCGCACCGCCCGCACCGCCACATCGTCCACCCGCCGCCTGACCTTGGGCGTGCTCGCTGCCACCGGTCTGGCAGCGGCCCTGCTGGCGCCTGCCGCCCATGCGCAGAACGCGCTGGACAACATCCTCAAGGCCAAGGAAATCAAGATCGCCATCCCCACCGACTACCCACCCTACGGCTTTGTCGGCACCGACCTCAAGCCCCAGGGCCTGGACGTGGAGATGGCCAACTACATCGCCACCAAGCTGGGCGTGAAGGTGGAGCTGATCCCCGTGACCAGCGCCAACCGCATCCCTTACCTGCAGACGCAGAAGGCCGACCTCGTGATCTCCACGCTGGGCAAGAACCCCGAGCGCGAAAAGGTCATCGACTTCACCGCCGCTTACGCGCCGTTCTTCCAGGCCGTGTTTGCCAGCAAGGGCCTGAGCATCAAGAGCTTTGCCGACCTGGCGGGCAAGACGGTGGCCGTGACACGCGGCGCGATGGAAGACCAGGAACTGGCCAAGGTCGCGCCCGCCGGTGTGGACGTGAAGCGCTTTGAAGACCATGCCGCCAGCATCTCGGCCTTTGTGTCCGGCCAGACACAGGCGATCGCCACCAGCGCCTCCACGGCCGGCACCATCATGGTCAAGAACCCCAACCTGCAGACCGAATACAAGCTGCTGCTCAAAGACAGTCCCAACTTCATCGGCGTGGCCAAGGGCGAGGACAAGCTGCGCCTGCGTGTGAACGAGATCATTGCCGAGGCGCGCAAGTCCGGCGACATCGACAAGATGTCCAGCAAGTGGCTGGGCCGCCCTGCGGGCGACCTGCCGCTGTGATGGCCTTGGACATGTGACCACCCCTTCTCCCGTTCAGGCTGAGCCTGTCGAAGCCCGCCCCGGCGGTGGGCGTTCGTGCCCTGGCTTCGACAGCTCAGCCCGAACGGGGGCGTGACTGGATGTGATGGGAAGGCGCCGCCCCGCAGTGCTTGCGCAGTGCCCGGGGCGCAGGCCACAAGACCATGAGCTGTATGCACCATGCTGATCCAACTTGATTTCTCCGCCGTGCTGTCCTCCTGGCCGCTGCTGGTGCGCGGCGTGGCCTGGACCATAGCCCTTACCACCGTGGGCACCACGCTGGGCCTGCTGCTGGGCACGGCCTGCGCGTGGGCCCGTGCGCGCAACCTGGGCCCCCGGGCCGTGCCGCTGCGCTGGGCCGTGGCGAGCTACGTGGAGCTGGTGCGCAACACGCCCTTCATCGTGCAGCTGTTCTTCCTGTTCTTCGGGCTGCCCGCGCTGGGGCTCAAGCTGTCGCCCGAATTCGCGTCGGTGCTGGCCATGGTGATCAACCTGGGGGCCTATTCGTCCGAGATCATTCGCGCCGGCATCGAGGCCACGCCGCGCGGCCAGATCGAGGCGGCGCAGAGCCTGGCGCTCACGCCGGGCCAGACCTTCCGGCGTGTGGTGCTGCCGCCCGCACTGCTCAAGGTGTGGCCTGCGATGGTGAGCCAGATCATCATCGTGATGCTGGGCTCGGCCGTGTGCGGCCAGATCTCCACGCCCGAGCTGAGCTACGCCGCCAACCTGATTTCGAGCAACACCTTCCGCGCATTCGAGGCCTTCATCCTGGCCACGGTCGTGTACCTGGTGCTGTCCATGCTCACCCGCCGCCTGCTGATGTGGGTGGGGGCGCGTTTCCTGGTGGGGAGGTAAGCCGCCATGGTGGATTTTTCTTTGTGGGACATCCTGCGCAACCTGCTGCTGGCGGCGCGCTGGACGGTCACGCTCTCGCTCATCGCCTTCATCGGCGGTGGCCTGGTGGGCTTGTTGCTGCTGGTGCTGCGCCTGTCCAAGGTGCGCGGCGTGGACCGCGCCGTGGGCGCCTATGTGCAGGTGTTCCAGGGCACGCCGCTGCTCATGCAGCTGTTCCTGGCGTACTTCGGCATTGCGCTGTTCGGCATCAAGACCTCACCCTGGACGGCAGCCGCCGTGGCGCTCACGCTCTACACCAGCGCCTACCTCACCGAGATCTGGCGCGGCTGCGTGGCCGCCATTCCCAAGGGCCAGTGGGAGGCCGCGCAGAGCCTGGCGCTGAACTTTGGCGAGCAGTTGCGCCATGTGGTGCTGCCGCAGGCGCTGCGCATCGCGGTGCCGCCCACGGTGGGCTTTCTGGTGCAGGTGATCAAGGGCACGGCGCTGGCGTCGGTGATCGGGTTTGTCGAGCTGACCAAGGCGGGCAGCATGATCTCCAACGCCACCTACCAGCCCTTCCTCGTCTACGCCTGCGTGGCCCTGCTGTACTTTGTTTTGTGCTTCCCGGTGAGCCTGGTGGCGCAGTCTCTTGAAAGGAAACTCCATGGCAGCCGCCGTTGACACAACAACAACCCCACCCCCGGCGCACGACGGCATCGTGGTGGGCGAGCCGCCCATCGTGGACATCACGGCCCTGCGCAAGTCCTATGGCAGCAACGAGGTGCTCAAGGGCATTGACCTCAAGGTGCAGCGCGGCGAGGTGATTGCCATCATCGGCAAAAGCGGCTCGGGCAAGAGCACGCTGCTGCGCTGCGTGAACGGGCTGGAGGAGTTTCAGGAAGGCGCACTCAGCGTCAACGGCAAGAAGCTGCTGCACGACAGCCCCACGGCCATGCGCGAGCTGCGCCAGCAGGTGGGCATGATCTTCCAGAGCTTCAACCTGTTCCCTCACCTCAGCGTGGGCCGCAACATCATGCTGGCCCCCACGCTGGTGAAGGCACGCGACGCCCAAACCGCCGAGGCGCAGGCGCGCCAGCTGCTGGCCCGCGTGGGGCTGGCCGAAAAGTTTGACGCCATGCCCGACCAGCTTTCGGGCGGCCAGCAGCAGCGCGTGGCCATTGCCCGCGCGCTGGCCATGGAGCCGCAGGTGCTGCTGTGCGACGAGATCACCTCGGCGCTCGATCCCGAACTGGTGGGCGAGGTGCTGCGCGTGGTCGAGTCGCTGGCGCAGGAGGGCATGACGCTGATGATGGTCACGCACGAGATGGCATTCGCGCGCAAGGTGAGCGACCGCGTGATCTTCATGCACCAGGGACGGGTGCACGAAACCGGAGCGCCCGCCGCGTTGTTTGGCGCCCCGCAGACGCCGGAGCTGCAGCAGTTTCTGTCCTCGCTGCACGATTGACGGGGCGGGGCAGAAAAAGGACAGAACGCGCGCAGGCCTGCCCACGCCCTGGAGATGTGGCGCAGGCAGGCCTTGCGTTGGGTAGTTGCACCCTCTCTGGCACGGAGCTCAGGGCGGGTTATGGAGCAGGGTCAGGATTGAACGCCCTTGTTGAACTCGGCGCGCGACAGCGCACCGTTTTGGTCGGTGTCCAGCTCCTTGAAGCGCTGGCCCACGGCGGGCAAGGTGGCCGCTTCTTGCGCACTCAATTGGCCGTCCTTGTTGGTGTCGGCCCGGTCGAAGGCCGCGGCGGCCGTTGTGGACGCATTGCTGCCGGGCCCCACAGTGAAGCCTGGGCCCGCCTGGGGAGCGCTCTTGCCCTGGGAGCCCACCTGCGGCGGGGCCGAAGGCGCGGCCGTCTGCGCATGCAATGCGCCCAGGCCGCCCAGCGAGAGGGCTGCAAAAAGCATCACGCTGCGGGTATCGAACGAATAAGTGCGTCGTTGCAGTGCTTTCATGGGAAGCGAAGCTCCTTCAAAGTTGAACAGGGTTGCATTGCACCGCAGCAAGGCTTCGCACGCCAGCATTCTTGCCTGCTGTTGCCTGGGCCAACATTTGCGTGCGCCATGTAACGGTGCGGGCCCGGTTGGTGTGGCTGTGTGCCCGGGATGTGCCAGGACGTAACGCCGCAGCCCCGTGGTGCGGCTGGCAGAAAATCACGTTTTTCTCTTTCTTCCACGTTTTCAGCAAGGCACTGCCATGGCCAACCGACTTTCACAGATCGCCACGCGCACCGGCGACGCAGGCACCACGGGTCTGGGCAACAACCAGCGCGTCTCCAAGAACAGCTTGCGCATCCACGCCATGGGGGATGTGGATGAACTCAATTCCCACATCGGCCTGCTGCTGTGCGAGCCCATGCCCGATGAAGTCCGCACCCTGCTGGTCGAGGTGCAGCACCAGTTGTTCAACCTGGGCGGCGAGCTGTCGATTCCGGGCTTTGAACTGCTCAAGGCCGACGCGGTGCTGGCACTGGACGAGGCCCTGGCACACCACAATGCCGCGCTGCCCCGCCTGCAGGAGTTCATCCTGCCCGCCGGCACCCGTGCCGCATCGCAGGCCCACGTCTGCCGCACCGTGGCCCGCCGCGCCGAACGCGCCGTGGTCGCCCTGGGCAACGAAGAGGCCCTGAACGACGCCCCGCGCCAGTACCTCAACCGCCTCTCCGACCTGATGTTTGTGCTCGCCCGCGTGCTCAACCGCATGGACGGCGGCGACGATGTGTACTGGAAAAGCGAGCGCTTGGCGCAGCAGAATGCTACTGAATAGATAGCTTAAAAGGGTTGATGGTCGCGCGGTAGCGGCCAATTTTCCTCAAAAAACGCGTGTCACCAGCGGGGCTTGTTCGCCCTCCAGGCTGTGGGAGGGTGGTTGGCAAGCAGTGCTCCGGCGTCGGCAGGCTCAGCCCGAACGGATGGGGGACGGAGTGTCTGAGGCACACACATCGTCTGGCCCAGGCGGCTTCTCCCATTTCCACCCCCCCCTGAAACCGGCGCGTCCCAGGCCAGGACCGCCGCGCAAGGGCCGCCGCGCCGCGCTGGCGGTGTTCCCCTTCCCGGAGCGCGCAGCGCGAATGCGGAAGACACGAAGTGCCTCAGGGGGACGCCCTCTATCGGGGTGCGAGGATCGCCATCGTCAGCCGCGACACGCAGGTCAGCTCGCCGTCCTCGTTCACCATGTCGATCTGCCACACCTGCGTGCTGCGCCCGATGTGCACCGGCCGCGCCGTGCCCGTGACCCAGCCGCTGGTGGCCGAGCGCAGGTGGTTGGCATTGATGTCCAGGCCCACGGCGCTGTGGCCCTCGGGGCTGGCGTAGTAGGCGCCAATCGACCCCAGCGACTCAGCCAGCACCACGCTCACGCCGCCATGCAGCAGGCCGAACGGCTGCTTGGTGCGGTGGTCCACCGGCACGCGGCCGCGCACGAAATCGTCCCCCAGCTCGGTGATCTCGATGCCCAGGTGCTGGGCGGCGGTGTTGTGGTTGGCGGCGTTGAACTCAGCAAGGCTGGCGGGCTTTTTCCAGATGGGCATGGCGGATGGTGGTTTCAAGAAGGAGCGGGGTAGTGCTGGAACCTGTTCAAGATCTTTTCGGGGTCGCACAAGTACCTTGCCGGGATGGGATGCTAGGCGCGGTGCGCCGCCAATAGCTCGGCTATTGGCAAGCGCCGCAACGCCGCAGACCGCCCGGCAAGGCACTTGCCCGAAGGGTTGGAGTGAAATCGGGCGACAAGGCCGCCCCGGCTGCTTGCATGGGCATGAGCCCATGCAAGCAGCCGAGGCATCCACTCATTCCGATTGCACTCCAATGCGATCCCCGAAAAGATCTTGAACAGGTTCTTTGCACACTACTGCACAGTAACATGGCTCATTAGAATGCAGTTTTCCCCGGGGGTCGGCAGCTTGCCGGGCCTGCGTGCCTAGGCACCTTCAGCAGCATGCCCGGGTTTTGCCACTGTGTTTTCCCCGGAGTTGGTTTCCCATGCAGCGTCGCCAGTTTGTCACCCTTGCCTCCCGTGCCACCGCCGTGATGGCGGCCCCCGTGTTCATGCGCAATGCCTGGGCGCAAGAAGGGGGCATCACGGGCAAGACGCTCACCATCGGCTGTTCGGCCGCGCTCACCGGCCCCCTGGCGGGCTTTGGGCATGACATCAAGCAGGGCGCCGACGCGGCGCTGGCGTACCTCAACGGCCGGGGCGGCATCCATGGCCGCACGCTGCAGTTCAACATGGTGGACGACGGCTACGTGCCCCAGCGCACCACCGAGAACGTCAAGCAGATGATCGGCCAGGGCAGCGCCTTTGCGCTGCTGTCCTGCGTGGGCACGCCCAACAACACGGCCATCCTGCCGCTGATCGAAGAGGCTGGCATTCCCTACGTGGCGCCGCTCACGGGCGCATCGTCGCTGCGCAAGGGCGGGCGCAACGTGTTCCATGTGCGCGCCAGCTACACCGACGAGGTGCGCCGCCTGGTGCAGCGCCTGGCGGGCATGGGGCTGCAGGGCATCGGCGTGGTGTACCTGGACAACGGCTATGGCCGCGAGATGCTGGAAGACGCCACGCGCGCGCTGGCCGAGCAGAACATCAAACCCACCGTCCAGGCCGCGCTGGCCACCGACGGCAAGAACCTGGCCGACGTGCTGGCCAAGGTGGCCGAGTCCCGCCCTGCCGCCGTGCTGCTGGCCACGGCGGGCGCGGCCTCGGTGGAACTGGTGCGCGGCATCAAGAAGACCGTGCCGGGCGTGCTGATGGCCGGCGTGAGCGTGACGCTGACCAGCGACGGCCTCAAGCAGCTGGGCGATGCGGGCAGCGGCATTGCCGTGACCATGGTGATGCCCGACCCCAACCGCGCCAAGACCCAGCTGGTGCGCGACTACCAGGCCGCCATGCGCGCCAAGGGCCAGCAGGACTTCACGCTGGGCAGCCTGGAGGCCTACGTCAACATGCGTGTGCTGGCCGAGGGCCTGGAGCGCGCCGGCTCCGACCCCAGCCGCGCCAAGCTGCGCACGGCGCTGGCCGGCATCCGCAACTGGGACATGGGCGGCTTTGTGGTCGACTACAGCGGCCAGTCGCCCTATGTGGGCTCGCGCTTCATCGACCTGGGGGTGCTCAACGGCGCGGGCCGTTTCCTGGGCTGATACGGATTCGTGTTCTATCCATTCGAACCGTTCGGGCTGAGCTTGTCGAAGCCTCGCGCTGCGCTTCGACAGGCCCAGCGTGAACGGTTGGAGATGTTGGAAAGACCCTCAGGCTGAGGATCACGCAGCCGGGCTCTGCCGCATCGAGCCCGTCTCCACATAGCGCTGGTGCCACGACAGCGCCTCGTTCAGCAGGTGCGGCGTGTGCTGGCCCACGGCCGTTTTGCGCGCGCGGGCCACATAGTCGTGCAGCGCGGGGCGAAAGTCCGGGTGCGCGCAGCGCTCGATGATGAGCTCGGCGCGCTGCGTGGGCGAGTGCCCGCGCAGGTCGGCCAGGCCCTGTTCGGTGACCAGGATCTGCACGTCGTGCTCGGTGTGGTCCACATGCGAGGCCATGGGCACGATGCATGAGATGGCACCGTTCTTGGCCAGCGAGGGCGTCATGAAGATCGACAGGTAGGCGTTGCGCGCAAAGTCGCCCGAGCCGCCGATGCCATTCATGATGGCCGAGCCCATGATGTGGGTGCTGTTGACGTTGCCGTAGATGTCGGCCTCGATCATGCCGTTCATGGCGATCAGGCCCATGCGCCGGATCAGCTCGGGGTGGTTGCTGATCTCCTGCGGGCGCAGCACGATGCGCTGCTTGTAGAAGTCGATGCGCTCGTTGAAGTCCTGCATGGCGGCGGGGCTCAGCGACAGCGCCGTGGCCGAGGCGCTGGCCAGCGTGCCCGAGCGCAGCATGTCCAGCATGCCGTCCTGCAGCACCTCGGTGTAGGCCGTGAGGTTCTGGAACGGGCCGTTGTTCAGCCCCGCCAGCACCGCGTTGGCGATGTTGCCCACACCCGACTGCAGGGGCAGCAGGTCCTGGGGCAGACGGCCCTTTTTCACCTCGTGCTGCAAAAATTCGATGATGTGGCCCGCGATGCGGTTGGAGGTGTCGTCAGGTGCGGCGTAGACGCTGTTGCGGTCGGGCTGGTTGGTCACCACCACCGCAATCACCTTGCTCGGGTCGCATTGCAGATAGGGCTCGCCAATGCGCTCATCGGGCCGCGTCATCGGAATGGGCTTGCGGTGCGGCGGCACATCGGTGCCGTAGTAGATGTCGTGCATGCCCTCCAGCCCCGGGTTGTGCCAGGCATTCACTTCCAGGATGACCTTGTCGGCCTGGTCCAGCCAGGTCTTGTTGTTGCCCACCGAGGACGAGGGGATCAGCCGCCCATCGGGCAACACGCCCGCCACCTCGACCACCGCCACATCGAGCTTGCCCAGGAAACCGAACCACACGAACTGCGCCACATGCGACAGGTGGATGTCCACGTACTGCATGTGGCCCGCATTGATCTGGCGGCGCACCGTGGGGTCGGACTGGTAGGGCAGGCGCATCTCGATGCCGTCCACCTGGGCCAGCGCGCCGTCCAGCTCGGGGGCGGTGCTGGCGCCCGTCCACAGCCCGATCTTGAAGCCATGGCCCTGTGCGTTCAGGCTTTCGATGCGGCGTGCCAGCGCGCCGGGCACGGCCTTGGGGTAGCCCGCGCCGGTGAAGCCGCTCATGCCCACATGGGCACCGGCAGGGATCAGGGCGGCCGCCTCGTCGGCAGACATCGTGCGGGAGAGAAAGTCGGGATACAGCACCCGATCGGCCAGGGACATGAACAAACTCCGCAGAAAGAAAAAAGGGGGCCGCCCACCTCACGGGCGGACGACCCCCAGGGCAAAACCCAGGATGCTAGCGTTCGTTGCTTACAAAATCAGGGTTAACCCTTGCATGATTCATTGGCCTTTGCGATTGAGCAAGGCATACAGCAGGATCGCGCCAAACGTGGCCGTGCCAATGCCGCCCAGTGCAAACTGGCCGAACTTGAGCGTGAAGTCGCCCGTGCCCAGGATCAGGGTGATGGCCGCCACGATGAGGTTCTTGTTCTGCGAAAAATCCACCTTGTTGTCCACCCAGATCTTGGCGCCCGCCACCGCGATCAGGCCAAACACCACGATGGACACGCCGCCCATCACCGGCAGCGGAATCGTCTGGATGAGCGCGCCGAACTTGGGGCTGAAGCCCAGCACCAGCGCAAACACGCCCGCCAGCAAGAACACGGCGGTGGAGTAGATCTTGGTGGCCGCCATCACGCCGATGTTTTCGGCATAGGTCGTCACGCCCGTGCCGCCCGCGCTGCCGCTGACCATGGTGGCAATGCCGTCGCCGATGAACGCGCGGCCCATGTAGCGGTCCAGGTTCTGCCCGGTCATGGCCGTCACGGCCTTCACGTGGCCCAGGTTCTCGGCCACCAGGATGATGGCCACGGGCGCAATCAGCAGCATGGCGTTGCCGTCGAACACCGGCGCGGCAAAGTTCGGCATGCCCAACCAGGCAGCGTGGGCCAGCGCGGTCAGGTCCATGGGCTTGCCCAGGCCCAGGCCATTGGTCAGCACCGCGTAGATGATGCTCGCCACAATCAGGCCCACCAAAATCAGCAGGCGCTGCACCATGCCGCGTGTGAGCACGGCCACCAGGCCCACGCTCACAAAGGTCACGAGCTGCATCCAGCTGTCAAAGTTGCTGGCCGCCATGTTCTTGATGGGGATGCCTGCC
>CAYXSL010000155.1:0-11017 GCA_964466605.1 uncultured Verminephrobacter sp. | reverse complement strand
GGGCACATAGACCACGGGGCCTTCGTAATGCGGGGCGATCTTGACGGCGGTGTGCACGCGCGAGCAGGTGGCGCCGCCAATGAGCAGCGGGATTTTCTTGTTGCGGAAGTGCTCGTCTTTCTGCATCTCACCCGCCACGTACTGCATTTCTTCGAGGCTGGGGGTGATGAGGCCCGACAGGCCCACGATGTCCGCGCCCTCTTCCTTGGCCTTGGCCAGGATCTCGTGGCAGGGCACCATCACGCCCATGTTCACCACCTCGAAGTTGTTGCATTGCAAGACGACGGTGACGATGTTCTTGCCGATGTCGTGCACATCGCCCTTGACGGTGGCGATGATGATCTTGCCCTTGCTGCGCACGTCGCGCCCGGCGAGTTCGTCCTGGCGCTTTTCTTCCTCGATGTAGGGGATCAGGTGGGCCACGGCGGACTTCATCACGCGCGCGCTTTTCACCACCTGGGGCAGGAACATCTTGCCCGCGCCAAACAGGTCGCCCACCACGTTCATACCGTCCATGAGCGGGCCTTCGATGACGTGCAGCGGGCGCCCGCCCTTGGCCAGAATCTCGCGGTAAGCCTCTTCGGTGTCTTCGACGATGAAGTCGGTGATGCCATGCACCAGCGCGTGCGACAGGCGCTCGCCCACCGTTTTGGGATGCTCGGGCGTGCCGCGCCATTCGAGCTTCTTGCTCTCGTCCTTGGCGCCGCTCTTGGCGGTTTCGGCAATTTCCACCAGGCGCTCGCCCGCGTCGGGGCGGCGGTTGAGCACCACGTCTTCCACGCGCTCGCGCAGCACGGGCTCCAGGTCGTCGTACACGCCCACCATGCCCGCGTTGACGATGCCCATGTCCATGCCGGCCTTGATGGCGTGGTACAGGAACACGGTGTGGATGGCCTCGCGCACCGGGTCGTTGCCCCGGAAGCTGAACGACACGTTCGACACACCGCCACTCACCTTGGCGCCCGGCAGGTTCTGCTTGATCCAGCGCGTGGCTTCGATGAAATCGACCGCGTAGTTGTTGTGCTCTTCAATGCCGGTGGCCACGGCGAAGATGTTGGGGTCGAAGATGATGTCTTCGGGCGGAAAGCCCACCTCATCCACCAGCACGCGGTAGGCGCGTTCGCAGATCTCGATCTTGCGGGCGTAGGTGTCGGCCTGGCCCACTTCGTCAAACGCCATCACCACGGCGGCGGCGCCATAGCGCTTCACGAGGCGCGCCTCGTGCTTGAACTTCTCCACGCCCTCTTTCATGCTGATGGAGTTGACGATGCCCTTGCCCTGGATGCAGCGCAGCCCGGCCTCGATCACGTCCCACTTGGAGCTGTCCACCATGATGGGCACGCGCGCGATGTCGGGCTCGGACGCGATGAGTTGCAGAAAGCGCACCATGGCGGCCTTGCTGTCGAGCATGGCCTCGTCCATGTTGATGTCGATGACCTGGGCGCCGTTTTCCACCTGCTGGCGGGCCACGGCCAGGGCCTCTTCGTACTGGCCGTTCAGGATCATGCGCGCAAACGCCTTGGAGCCGGTGACGTTGGTGCGCTCGCCGATGTTGACGAACAAGGTGCCCTCGCCAATGGAGACGGGCTCCAGGCCGGACAGCTTCATGGGGGGCAGGGATACAGCGGACATAGGACTCACCTGTGCAGGGGCAGCGGAAATACAGGTGAGCGTCGTTGCGGTGGGGCTTGAATAGCTTTTGGGTGCCCAAGCCTGACGGCTTCACCATGGCGGTGGGGCCGCTGCAACGCTCCTTGGGCAGGCGGTGGATTTTACCGGCTCAGCGCACGGGCAGGAACTGCAGGAAGGTGCCGCCCACGATGCCCTGCACATAGCTGATGGCCGCGCGGCGGTACTTTTCGGTGGTGAAGGCGGCCAGCAGGTCCAGCCGCGCAATGATCTTGCCGAACTCGCGCTCGAAGCTCAGGTTGCGGCCCTGGGCGCCGATCTCGTCGGCCAGAAGCAGTGGCTGGCCCTGCGCATTGCGGCGCTGCGCCAGCAGCCAGGCGGCGGTCTCGACATTGCGCGCGGCGTTGTAGAGGTGCTGGGCGTCCACGCCGTCGAGCAGAAAGAACTCCGTCTTGCCGCCATGGGCGGTGATGACCATGTCGGCCGTGGCGTAAATGAAGGCCGCCACGCGGTCGCCTGCGAACTCGGGCGCCAGGGCGAGCGCCATGGCGGCGATGTCGCGGCGGCCCTGCAGCGGGGCCCAGGGCTGGCGTTGCAGCACGGCGGTGCGCAACTGGTCCAGCGCCTGCTCGCGGCTGGCGGCGATGCCCTTGCGCCATTCGGCGGGGTTGCGGCGGTAGAGCTTGTCGGCCAGGCGCAGCAGGCCGTCCAGGTTCTCCTGCATGGCCAGGGTGGCCATGCGGTTGGCGTCGGACTGGGCCAGTTCGGCGGCGGTGGTGGGCGCGCCTTTCACCTCGCCCCGGGGCGTGGGGGCGGGGCTGGCGCAGCCGGCCAGCACGCCGCAGAGCAGCGCCGCCGGGAGCGCAGAAAGGCAAGAGGAAGGGAGGGGCCCGCGCATCGTGGGCCCATTATCGGCAGGGCGTCGGGCCCTCCCGCCCTGCCCGGGGGCCGATTCACATTGTTTGACGGTGGGTGCCTGGGCGGGCCGGGCGGGACCGCGTCAGGCAGCCGCCGCCTGTGCGGGCGCCAGGGCCGATGCGGGCAGGCCGAACAGGTGGTCAAACACCCAGTTGAAAACAAACGTGTAGCAAAGGAAGAACACGATCAGCCCCAGGTCCATCACAAACGCGTGCCACAGGCTCACGCCGAACCACCAGGCAAACAGGGGCACCAGCGTGAAGACCAGGCCGCCCTCGAACCCGATGGCGTGCGCCACGCGCCGCGCCACGCTGCGCCCGCGCACGGGCTGGCGCGCTTCCCAGCGCTCGAACGCCCAGTTGAACACGATGTTCCAGACGATGGCGATCACCGAGGCCGCCACCGCCACCACGCTCGAATGCCCCGCACCCTGGCCCGTGAGCAGCGCCAGGCCCACCGTGGCGGCGCCAATCGCGATCAGTTCGTACAGGGTCACGTAGATCACGCGGCGCTTGACGCCTTGCAGGCCAAAAAGGGTGGGGGTCTTGTCCATGGCCGGTAATTTATATTCGCCACACTGACACATAAAGTCAGCTTATTTCAGTTTTATTGATAAATCACATGGCCATGGCCTTCAACTCCGACAACGTCCAGGTGTTTCTGACCGTGCTTGACCAGGGCTCGTTTTCGGCCGCCGCGCGGGCGCTGTCGCGCGTGCCTTCGGCCGTGAGCATGACGATGGCCCACCTGGAGGCCGAGCTGGATGTGCAACTGTTCGACCGCAGCGGCCGCGAGCCCCGGCCCACCGCCGCGGCGCGCGCGCTGGAGCCCCAGGCGCGGCTGCTGGCCCAGCAACTGCAGCAGCTCAATGCCCAGGCGCTGGCGCTGACCCAGGGACTGGAAGAGCGCCTGACCCTGGCGATCGCCCCCGAGCTGCTGGCCGCGCGCTGGCGCGGGCCGCTGGCGGCGCTGGCGCACGAATACCCGCTGCTGCAGGTCGAGGTGCTGGCCGCGCCGCAGGTGGATGCGCTGGCGCTGCTGCACAGCGGCCGCGCGCAGCTGGCGCTGGTGTTCGAGCGGCCCAGCATCGACGGGCGCGAGGGGTTTCAGGAGGTGGGCACCGAAACCCTGGTGGCCGTGATCGCACCCGAGCACCCGGTGCTGGCCGGGGCCCGTGCCGCCGCCCAGGCGCGCGGCGAGCCACCCGAGGGCGCCATGCTGCGCGAGGAGCACCTCACCACCACGCGCCAGATCGTGGTGGCCAGCCGCGACCTGGGCCAGACCGACCCGCGTTTTGTGTTTGCCCGCCACCACTGGCGCACCGACAACCACCTGGCCGCGCTGGGCCTGATCGAGGCCGGCCTGGGCTGGGGCTGGCAGCCGCGCGCGCTGGTGCAGCCGCGCATTGCGGCGGGCACGCTGGTGGAGATGCCGTTTGAAAACCTCAGCAACGGCACGGCGCTGTGGGTGGACGTGGTGTGGTCCAAGGAGCGGCCCCTGGGCCTGGGCGCACGGCGCTTTGTGGCGCTGATGGAAACGTCGGCGCAGGCCGGGCGGAGCTGACCGCAGCCCTTGGGCTCGCCCGAAGGCTGCCATGCGCCGCCTTATCGCAAATGCGAATCAGTATTGTTTGAATGGATAATAGCGGCCCCTGCCGTGGCGGCAGGCGATCGCCGCAGGGGCTTTGGCCCTACCCTCCCATTTCTGGTTCCACCATGTACCCATCCTTTCCTTGCCGGGCGCAACGCTCGGCCGTGGCCCGCGCGGCGCTGGCACTGTGCGCCGCCACTTCCCTGGCCAGTGTCACCCTGACGCCCGCGCTGGCGCAGCCCACGCCGGCAGCAGATACCGGCGCACCCGCCAGCCCCGCCCTGCAGGAAGTGCAGGTGCGCGACAGCGGCGCCCTGCACGGCTACCAGGGCGCCCAGCGCAACACCGCCGCCACACGCACCGACACCCCGCTGATCGAAACCCCGCAGTCCGTGCGCGTGGTGCCGCAACAGCTGATGGAAGACCTGGGCGCCACGCGCCTGGCCGACACGGTGGACTTCGTGAGCGGCATCACCCGCCTGAACGACTTTGGCGGCACCTGGGACAACTACGCGATCCGTGGCTTCAGCAACACCGACGGCGGCCAGCTGCTCAACGGCTTTGCGTCCAACCGGGGCTATGGCCCGCAGCGCGATGTCGTGTCGGTGGAACGCATTGAGTTCCTCAAAGGCCCGGCGGCCGCGCTGTACGGCAGCAGCGAGCCCGGCGGCACGCTCAATGTGGTCACCAAAAAACCGCAGTTCACGGCGGCCCACAAGGCCGGCGTGCAGGTGGGCGCACGGGGGTTCCGGCGCGCCACGCTCGACACCACCGGGCCGCTTGGCGCGAGCGTTTCGGACATGGCCTACCGCTTGAATGTGGCGGCAGAAGACGGCGCCAGCCGCACCCCGCTGGTGGACAACCGCAAGATGGTGGTAGCGCCCGCCCTCACCTGGAACCTCGGCGCCAGCACGGTGCTGAACTACGAGGCCGAGTTCATCCGCATCCGCACCCCGCTGGACCGGGGCATCGTGCAGGTGCGCGGCAATGTGGGCGCGCTGCCGTCCGACCGCTACCTGGGCGAGCCGGGCCGCCCCAACCTGCACGTGAACGGCGACACGCACCAGCTGACACTGGACCACGACCTCGGCCACGGCTGGCGCACCCGCGTGGGCGCGTCGTACCGCGAGACGGACCTGTACGGCGCGGCAGTGGACCTGAACGGCGCGCTCGCAGCCGACGGCCGCACCCTCACGCGCCGCGACAGCTGGCGCAGCCTGCCCGCACGCGATGCATCGCTGCAGGCCGAGGTCGAAGGCAAGCTGCGCACCGGCAGCCTCGCGCATACCGTGCTGGCGGGCGTGGAGACCTGGCGCCTGAGCGCGGCGCAGAACATCCGCTACTCCAGCCTGGCCAGCCAGCCTTTCGCCATCGACATCCACAACCCCGTTTACAACCAGCCGGTGGGCAACCTCACGCCGGGCTTCGATCTGGTGGACCGCACCCGCGCGACGGGCGTGTTCGTCCAGGACCAGATCGACCTGACCGAACAATGGAAGCTGCTGGCCGGCGTGCGCTTCGACCGGTTCCACCAGGACAGCGAAAACCGCCTGGCCGCCACGCGCCAGGTGCAGGACCACTCGGTCGCCACGCCGCGCATCGGCATCACCTACCTGATCGACACCAACACCTCGCTTTATGCCTCGGCCGGGCGCTCGTTCCGCCCCAACGCGGGCACCGACGAAAACGGCCGCGCGTTCGAGCCACAAAAGGGCCAGGCGCTGGAGCTGGGCGCCAAGTGGCAGTCGGCCGACCAGCGGCTGAACGCGGGCGTGGCGCTGTTCGACATCCGCAAGACCAACGTGCTCACGCGCAGCCCCACCAACGCCAACTTCAGCATCGCCGCGGGCGAAGTGCAAAGCCGCGGCCTGGAGCTGGACATGGCCGGCCAGATCGACGCCCACTGGCGCATGACGGCCAACCTGGCCTACACCGACACCGAGGTGACCCGCGACAACAACGCCGCCCTGCGGGGCAAGCGCCTGCTGAATGTGCCCCGCGTGAGCGCGGGCCTGTTCGCCATCCGCGAGGACCAGGCCCCCTGGGGCGGCCGCTACGGCGTGGGCGGCGGCCTGGTGCACGTGGGCGAGCGCACCGGCACCGCTACGGACACCTACCGCCTGCCCGCCTACACCACGGCCCGCATCACCGGCTACTGGCAAATCGACAAGCGCACACGCCTGACGCTGGACGTGCACAACCTGTTCGACAAGACCTACTACACGGCTTCGTGGGGTGCGCTCACCGTGATCCCAGGCCTGGGGCGGCAGGTGGTGGCAGGGATGCAGGTGCTTTTCTAGTCGAATAAGCCTTTTCCGCGCGCCTATCAAGTATTTACAGCTATTATTTCAATAGCATTCATCGCCGCAGGGCGTCGGTAGTCTCTGCACTCGCCGTCCTCCGGTACCCACAGGCGATGGGCCCAGCCACCGTCCACCGCCAGTTGGCGCACGGCAGCGCGGGTGGTGGGGCAGTGGTCCAGCGCTTCCAGGTGGTTCACCACCAGCGCCCCGGGGGTCAGCCGTGCGGCTTCGGCCATGTCGGCGGCGTCCATGAGGATTTCTGCCCCCACATCGAACCGGGCGCCGCCCGCAGGCAGCACCGACACCTCGGGCTGCAGGCGCGCCAGGCAGTCGCGCACCGTGGGCGTGAGCATGGTGTCGCCCGCCAGGTACACGCTGGGCTCGCCCGGCAGCTCCAGCAGGTAGCCATGGCCATGCTCCATCAGGCGGCCGACCCAGCCAGTGCCGTGCACACAGGGGATGGGCGTGATGTGGCCGCCCAGCGCCAGCGGCTGGCGCCCCGGCCCCGCCAGGGGCAGCACCCGCAGGCCCCGCTGCGCGAGGTAGCCCGCATCGCGTGGCATGCAGATCACCGGGATCTTCCGCTCGCGCAGAAAACGCTTGCCCATGCGGTCCAGGTGGTCGAAGTGGCCGCGCTGGCAGTGGGTGATGAGGGCGTGCGTCACGCGCTGCAGCAGCGCGTCCGTGCCCCCGGGCAATTCCACGATGGGGTTGCGCTGGCGCCCGGCGCCCAGGTAGCGCAGCGCGGGCAGGCTGCCCCGGGGGGCGAGCATGGGGTCCACCAGCAGGCCCACGGGGCGGCCCTCGGCGGAAGTGAATTCAAGCAACACGGTGGCATTGCGCAATTGGGTGATCTGCATGGCGGGGCTCCAAGCCGGTGGGGATGCCATGGATTGTTGGGATCTACGGGTGCGGCGAGAATGGCCAGCTTGGACAACTTCTTTCCAATTTGCGCCAACCGCTTCTTCCTTGCACCTTTGCCGCAACCATGCCCCCATCCTCCCCCCCACCGCTGCGCCTGGCGCTGCTGCTCTACCCCGGCTGCATGCCCGCGGGCCTGTTTGCCACGGCCGACCTGGCGCGTGCCGCCAACCTGCGCGCGCAGCGCGCCGTGGTCACCACCTGCTGGGCGGGGGTGGACATGCAGCCCGTGCCCACCTGGCAGGGCCCGGCCCTCACACCCGGCGTGGCGCTGGCGCAGGCCGAGGTGGATGCGGTGCTGGTGCCCGGCTTGTGGCTGTCGTCGCCCGATGGCTGGCAGGCGCCCGCGCTGCAACAGCAGCTGGCGCCCGCTGTGGCGGCGCTGCGCGCCCTGCCCCGCCGCACCGGGGTGTGGAGCTACTGCGCCGGGGTGGCGCTGGCCGCCGCCAGCGGCCGCTTGCACGGGCGCGGCGCCACGGCCACCTGGTGGCTGCGCGCGGCGCTGGAGCAGCAGTTTGGCGCCGTGCACTGGCGCTTTGACGAGCCCCTGGTGGAAGACGGCCCCGCCACCACCGCTGCAGGCGCCAACGGCCACCTGCCGCTGATGCTGCACGCGCTGGCACGGCAGCTCGATGCCGCCGCGATGGGCGACCTGCAGTCGCTGCTGATGCTGCCGCGCCCGCGCACCACCCACCCCGCGTTTGCGGGCCACGACTTGATGGCCGTGACCGACCCCACGCTGCGCCAGGCCGTGCTGTGGGTACAGCGCAATCCTGCCGCTGCGCTGCGCCTGCCCGCGCTGGCCGATGCGCTGGCCCTGTCGCCCCGCACACTGGCGCGCCGGGTGCAGGCACACACGGGGCTGTCGGCCGCGCTGTGGATGCGGCGCATCAAGCTGCGCCAGGTGGGCGAGGCGCTGTGCGACACGCCCCTGCCCCTCAAACGCATTGCCGAAGACCTGGGCTTTGCCAGCGAGGCGGGCCTGCACCGCGCGTTCCAGCAGGCCACGGGGCAGACGCCGCTGGCCTACCGCATGGCGCATGGCTGAAGGCCCCAGGGGGCAGTGAGGACGAGGGCGGTCCCCATCGTTCATCCCAACGATGACCGCCGGGCCATCCTTTGCGATCATGTCTGCCGGCCACCATGCCCAGGAGTGAACCCATGCCCACCACCCACACCGCCACCTGCCACTGCGGCGCCGTCGAAGTCGAAGCCACGCTGGACCTCAGCCAGCCCACCTACCGCTGCAACTGCAGCATCTGCCGCCGCACCCGCTTCTGGCCCGCGGTGGCCCTGCCGGGCGGCTTTCGCATTGTGCGTGGGCAGGACGACCTCACGCGCTACACCTTTGGCAGCCACAAGAACCACCACTACTTCTGCCGCCACTGCGGCGTGCGCGTGTTTGGCCACGGCACCGACACGCCCATGGGCGAGATGTATGGCGTGAACGTGGGCTGCGTCCACGGCCTGAACGATGAAGACCTGGCGCGCCTGGCCGTTGTGCGGGTGGACGGGCTGCACGACCAGTGGCAGCAGGCCCCGGCCCACAGCGGGTATCTTTGACATTCCGGCGCACCGCGCCGCCCTGCCAGGAGCCCGCCCGTGCCTTCCCCTTTTGCCACCACCCCGTCCTCTCTGCTGCAGCGCCTGCGGCCCTGGCAGCCCACCGGAAAAGGCGTCTCGCTGGACGAGATCGACCCCGGCGCCAAGCCGTTCTCGCTGGGCGACAAGGCCCATGACAAGGCTGCGGTGGAGGAGCTGGCAGTGGAGCTGGATGCACTGCAGAACCTGTTCTACGCCGACAGGCGCTACAAGCTGCTGGTGGTGCTGCAGGGCACCGACACATCGGGCAAGGACGGCACCATCCGCGGCGTGTTCGGCCGCATGAGCGCCCTGGGCGTGCACGCCGTGGGCTGGAAGGCGCCCACCGAGACCGAACGCGCCCACGACTACCTCTGGCGCATACACCAGCAGGTGCCGCAGGCGGGCGACATCACCGTGTTCAACCGCAGCCACTACGAAGACGTGCTGGTGCCCGTGGTCAACGGCTGGATCACGCCCGAGCAGCACCAGCAGCGGCTGGCGCACATCAACGACTTCGAGCGCATGCTCAGCGAGACGGGCACCATCGTGCTGAAGTTCCTGCTGCACATCGGCAAGGACGAGCAGCGCGAGCGCCTGCAGGAGCGGCTGGACGACCCGGCCAAACACTGGAAGTTCAGCATGGGCGACATCGACGCGCGCAAGCAGTGGCCTGACTACCGCCGGGCCTACAACACGCTGCTGGCCGCCACCCACACCCCCTGGGCACCCTGGACCATCGTGCCCGCCGACTCCAAGACCCACCGCAACCTGATGGTTGCCACGGTGCTGCGCGCAGTGCTGCAGAACCTGGACCTGCGCTACCCGACGGGTGACCCGGCGCTGACTCATTTCAACGTCGAGTAGGCCTGCGATGCGGGGCCCGGACGGCCCCAGACGGTGGGCATGGAACTCGCCTTTCGGTCAGCTCCGAGGCCCCTGTTTTTGCTGCAGCGCCGCATAAACAGGCGCTTTCCCGTGGTTATGCATAATTTGCATAGCACTCAAACACTCCGGCCTTAGACAGCGTGCAACCGCAGGCATAAGCTTCGCGGCTTGAACTGATCCCACAAGGAACTCACCATGTCTTCACCCACTGGCGCTGCCAGCCCCACCCACTCCCTGCCCTCGTACCTGCAGGCCGACCACCTCGGCCCCTGGGGCAACTACCTGCAGCAGGTGGACCGCGTCACCCCTTACCTGGGCAACCTGGCGCGTTGGGTGGAAACGCTCAAGCGCCCCAAGCGCATCCTGATCGTGGACGTGCCGATCGAGCTGGACAACGGCACCATCGCCCACTACGAGGGCTACCGCGTGCAGCACAACCTGAGCCGTGGCCCTGGCAAGGGCGGCGTGCGTTTTCACCAGGACGTGACGCTGTCGGAAGTGATGGCCCTGTCGGCCTGGATGTCGGTGAAGAACGCGGCCGTGAACGTGCCCTACGGCGGCGCCAAGGGCGGCATCCGCGTGGACCCCAAGAAGCTGTCCATGGGTGAGCTGGAGCGCCTGACGCGCCGCTACACCAGCGAAATCGGCCTGCTGATCGGCCCCTCCAAGGACATCCCTGCCCCCGACGTGAACACCAACGGCCAGGTCATGGCCTGGATGATGGACACGTACTCGATGAACGTGGGTGCCACCGCCACCGGCGTGGTGACCGGCAAGCCGGTGGACCTGGGCGGCTCGCTGGGCCGTGTCGAAGCCACCGGCCGGGGCGTGTTCACCGTGGGCGTGGAAGCCGCCAAGCTGACCGGCCTGGCACTCGACGGTGCCCGCGTGGCGGTGCAGGGCTTTGGCAACGTGGGCGGCATTGCCGCCAAGCTGTTTGCCGAAGCCGGTGCCAAGGTGGTGGCCGTGCAAGACCACACCGGCACCATCTTCAACAGCAAGGGCGTGGATGTGCCCGCGCTGCTGGCGCATGTGAAGGCCCGGGGCGGCGTGGGCGGCTTTGCGGGTGCCGACGTGATGAAGGCCGAGGAGTTCTGGGGCGTGGACTGCGAGATCCTGATCCCCGCCGCACTCGAAGGCCAGATCACCAAGGACAACGCAGGCCAGATCAAGGCCAAGCTCGTGAT